>MEMA01000043.1 GCA_001767835.1 Alphaproteobacteria bacterium GWC2_42_16 | reverse complement strand
ATTTTTAAGATTTGGATTTTTTTACTGGCCGCTCATTGAGGGAGGCGGCCAATTTTTATGGGCGAAAATGGATCATTTTTAGTGGGCGTTGAGGAGGGGATGCTTACGCATAAAAATAGCGTTGCTACGGTTAAATTTAATTTCATTTTTTTCTCCAATTTTGTTTTTCGTTGAAATTTTCAAGCTTCTTCCAGCTTACATTTATTAAACACCATTTTTTTAAAAAACTCAAACGTCTGAATTAGCCATTTGCTTAATGCACAACATCACTTCAAAAAGAGTTTCTCTATGTTATAAGCAGTTTTCCCCTCAAGTAAGGAGAGGCGTTCACCGTTTCTGTACTTTCATTAAATAATGGGATTGATTTAAAGAGCGAGACTATCTTATCATTTTTCTAAACTTTTACCAAAATTAGAAATTACCTAAGAAGTTAAGGAGGGACATTCTATCGAATTTTACCAATTCTTAAACGAGAACCTCTCTTTATTACAACAGAAAACCTTCGAGCATCTTGCATTTGTTGCGATAACGCTATGTATCGCCTCTAGTCTGGCCATTCCTTTAGGTATTCTCATCGCGCGCTTTTCAATTCTGCGTGGCTTTTTTTTAAAAGCAGGGAGTATTTCCCAAACAATTCCAAGCCTGGCCATGTTAGCTTTATTGATTCCCATTTTAGGATTGGGGGCGGAACCAACCCTTATTGTTCTTACGTTTTATGCCCTTTATCCTATTTTAAGGACTACATATATGGGTTTAAAGAGTGTTCCGCCTGAGTGTATTGAAGCTGCAAATGGCTTGGGATTCTCTAATTTTCAAAAATTATGGCATGTGGAGCTTCCCTTAGCCCTTCCTATGATTCTTTCAGGCATACGTTTAGCAACCGCCTCAACCATTGGTATTGCAACTATTGCGGCTTTTATCGGGGCAGGGGGATTGGGTGACTTTATTACACAAGGATTGGCATTGAATGACTGGCGGTTGATTCTCCTTGGAGCTATCCCGACAGCCTTTCTAGCTCTAGGGTTTGACTATGGAATTTCTCAGTTTGAAGATTACCTTCATCACAGGGAAAAAAGCCATTTTAAATTAAAAGTGCTCGGAAGCTTTTGTGCTCTGTTTTTAATTTTTTATGGTGTACAGATGACCTTTTTCTCAAAGGAGAAAAACATCCTTGTCATAGGAAGTAAAAATTTTTCTGAGCAGAACATCTTAGCCGAAATAATGGCACAACTTATTGAAAACAAAACAACCTTGCAGGTTGTTCGCAAATTAAATCTCGGAACAACAGCCATTGTCCATCAAGCCCTTTTGAAGGGGGATATCGACCTTTATCCTGAATACGATGGAACGGCTTATTTGACAGTTCTACAAAGGCCCTGGGATGGAAAAGAAAAAGATGTTTTTAATAAGGTCAAAGAAAGTTATAAGCATCAGTTTCATTTGTTATGGCTAGATCCTTTTGGATTTTCAAATTCTCAATCTTTAGCCGTTAAAAAAGAAATAGCGACTAAATATCATCTTCGAGCTTTAAGTGACCTTGTTCCCTTTTCTGACACATTAGTTGTAGCTTCTCCTCCCGAATTTATTCAACGACAAGATGCGTTGCCGTCTTTAAGGAAAGCCTATGGGTTTAAATTTAAGGACATTCTTCAAGTGTGTTCCGAGCTCATGTACGTTACTGTTAATCATGGATTGGCAGATATCGTAGCTTCTTTTACGACGGATGGACGGCTGAAGGGACATGATTTCGTTATACTTAAAGATGATAAAAATATTTACCCTCCTTATCATGCAGCGCCAGTTATGCGGGAAGACATAGATCAAAAATATCCACAAGTAGAGAAAGTTTTATCCTCTCTTGCTGGTTTAATTTCTGAACAACAAATGATAGACTTAAATTATGAGGTTTCAGAAGGAAGGCAAACGCCTGCTGAAGTTGCATACTATTTTCTAGAAACTCATCATCTTCTTTCAAAAGAGTAAGAAGATTAATAACCCAGGAATCCAAAGGGGGGCAGATTGATTTTGATGAGGAAAATACCAAAACCCCTTCTCTTTGGGGCTGTTTTCATTCTGGTGATAATGATCGTTTATATTCTTGTTGGCTTTATTCGTTATCAGCGAAATCATGATCTTTTGGTTCTTTACGGCAACGTGGATATTCGCCAAGTTGACCTGGGATTTCGGGTTAGTGGCCGTCTTCAAAAAATGTTCTTTGAAGAAGGCGATGAGGTTAAACAAGGGGACGTTTTGGCTGTTTTGGATAAGGCACCCTACGAAGCAGATCTTGCGGCTGCCAAAGCTCAAGTGGGTCAAACGGAAGCCAATTTTTTAAAACTTATGCACGGGAGTCGTCCCCAAGAGATCGAGGAAGCCAAAGCCTTGGTAGGAGAAAGAGAGGCTACTTTTACCAATGCAGGTATTCTTTTTGCCAGAGAAAGTGAGCAAATTAAAATTGGTGCTTCTTCTCAACAAGCTTATGATAATGCTTTGGCTCAAAAGAAAGAGGCGGAAGCGCAGTTAAAAAGTGCGAAAGAGAGTCTAAGCCTTGCCCTTGAAGGGTTTCGGAAAGAGGATATTCAAGCTGGAAAAGCCGCCGTGGAGGTTGCAAAGGCCCAACTCGACAGCGCTAAAATTAATTTAAAAGATACAGAAATATTTTCTCCGTCTGATGGGATTATTCTCAGCCGCGTGCGTGAGCCTGGGGCAATTGTTGCGCCTCAGTCTATTGTTTATACAATAACGCTTCATAAACCAGTTTGGATTCGGGCTTATGTTTCTGAGCCCAACTTAGGACGTATAAAACCTGGTATGGAGGCCTTAGTTTTTACAGATTCCAACCCGGATAAACCCTTTAAAGCACATATTGGCTTCATCTCACCTCAAGCGGAGTTTACGCCAAAAACTGTTGAAACCCCAGAATTACGTACAGATCTTGTTTATCGGCTGCGTCTTTATGTTGATGATCCAAAAGGCCAGCTTCGTCAAGGAATGCCTGTCACAGTTAACTTAAAAATCTCTGACTAGGAGATGCCCAACATTAAAGATTCAATTCATATTACCTCTCTCTCAAAACAGTTTAAGGGTGAGACGTTGCCTGCCCTTCAAGATGTGACGGCTGTGATAAAAGCGGGGACCATTACGGGATTGGTGGGCCCTGATGGGGCAGGAAAGACAACTCTCCTTCGTCTTATGGCAGGTCTTCTCTTGCCTACCCAAGGAAAGATCAGTGTTTTAGGATTTGATACGGTTAAGGAGCCCGAGAATCTTCATGATGTTATAGGATATATGCCTCAAAAATTTGGTTTATATGAGGATTTAACTGTTATCGAAAACCTAAACTTTTACGCGGCTCTCCATAACCTTTCTGAAGAGGAAAAACCAAAGGTTTTCGAAAAAATGTTTCACTTTACTGCCCTGAGACCATTTACAGAGCGGCTTGCCGGCAACCTCTCTGGGGGGATGAAGCAAAAATTAGGGTTGGCATGTTCGCTTTTAGGGAGACCCAAGGTTCTTTTATTGGATGAGCCCAGCGTGGGGGTCGATCCCATCTCCCGGCGTGAACTTTGGGAAATGGTGCAGGAGCTTGTTCAACAGGGCATTTGTGTGGTGTGGTCTACGGCTTATCTTGATGAAGCTGATCAATGTGGAGAGGTCCTTTTATTAAATAAAGGGAAGCTGCTTTTTTATGGTCCCCCTAAAGAGTTAACCAAGCGGGTGCGCGCCCGTGTTTTTGAGATGGATATCCTTTTTAAGAAGCGACGGCTTATTCTTAAAGAATTTTTAAAACGTCCGGATATCATCGACGGCGTTATTCAAGGAAATAAGCTGAGGTTTGTTTGCTCTCCTTCGTTTCACATAGAAGAAAAGGAAGCCAAGTGGCAAGCTGTTGCACCAAGATTTGAGGATGCTTTTATCGATATTCTTGGGGGAAGTCATAATGGGGAGTCAGCTTTGGCTGAAAATATGCCCTTCAAACATATAAAAGGCGGGAATCATCCGATTCTGGCTGAAAATTTAACAAAGATGTTTGGCACCTTTACAGCTGCAAAGGATATTTCTTTTGAAATAAAACAAGGAGAAATATTTGGGCTATTGGGACCCAATGGAGCTGGAAAATCCACAATTTTCAAAATGTTATGTGGGATTTTGCAACCGACAGCAGGACGTGCTCTTGTTTCAGGTTATAATTTAAAAACAGCTCCATCTCGAGCCCGATCACGCATAGGCTACATGGCTCAAAAGTTTTCCCTTTATGGTGATTTGAGTGTTCAAGAAAATTTGGATTTCTTCTCAGGGATTTATGGCCTTGTTGGGCAAAGGCGACTTAAAGAAGTTCAACAGATGATTTCAATTTTTGATCTTTCTTCTTATTTGAGAAGCAATGCTGGACTGTTGCCTTTAGGGTATAAGCAAAGATTAGCTTTAGCGTGTTCTCTGATGCATGAGCCCGATGTTCTCTTTTTAGATGAACCGACATCTGGTGTTGATCCGCTCGTTCGCCGTGAGTTTTGGAATCACATTAATGGCATGGTCGAAAAGGGAGTTACAATTATGGTAACGACCCATTTTATGGAGGAAGCAGAATATTGTGACCGTATCGCTTTGATTTATGGTGGGGTTAATATTGCAACAGGAACACCGATGGAATTGAAGGACAAGGTGAAGACCAAGAAAAGGCCAAATCCCTCTCTAGAGGAGGCCTTTATAGCCTTAATTGAACGAATAGATAGAAAGAAAGCCTCATGACTCATTTTTCCTTTCGACGCTTTTTTGCTTACCTTAAAAAGGAAGAAAAACAAATCCTTCGGGATCCCAGCACCTTTCTAATCGCTTTTGTGTTGCCTCTTATGATGCTTTTTATTTTTGGATATGGGGTTTCTTTGGATGCAGATAAGGTTCCTCTTGGTCTCCTCCTTGAAGATACGTCGCCTACAGCTAGAAGCCTTGAGAATGCTTTTTTAGGCACAAACTATTTTAAGGTGAAGACAAGCTATAATCGAGCAGAGCTTGAGGAGGACCTTACAGGGGGGCGTCTCAGAGGAGTAGTCATTGTCCCGCAAGATTTTTCAATAAAAGTTCTTGAAGGGACAGTGGCTCCTCTTCAAGTTTTGCTTGATGGGAGTGAGCCGAATACAGCTCGATTTGCCCTGAACTATACCGAAGGGGTTGTCAATAATTGGGGAATACAGCAGAAAATTGAAGGAAAAACCTCAGTGATTCTTCCCCTTCAGATGGAGCCACGGGTATGGTTTAACGATTCCTTGAAAAGCCGTTATGTTCTTCTTCCTGGATCCATTGCGGTTATTATGACGCTCATTGGGACCCTTCTCACCGCGCTTGTTGTTGCACGAGAGTGGGAAAGAGGCACTATGGAGGCTTTGATGGCAACACCCATTCGCATTTCAGAAATGCTCTTGGCGAAACTCGTTCCCTACTTTCTTTTGGGTCTCAGTGCCATGATTCTTTGTGTTTTCCTTTGTGTTGTTTTATTTGGTGTTCCTTTTAGGGGATCTTATCTCATTCTTCTTGTTGCCACTTCCATTTTTCTTCTAGCAGCTCTTGGGGTTGGTCTTCTCGTGTCTTCAACAACACGTAATCAATTTGTTGCAAGTCAAATTGCTATTATCATCGGTTTTATTCCCGCTTTTATGTTGTCTGGGTTTGTTTTTGAAATCAGCTCCATGCCAGAGATTATTCAGGCTATGACCTATGTTTTTCCTCCGCGTTACTTTGTGACGATCCTTCAAAGCAGTTTTTTAAGTGGAACAACATGGGCTCTGGTGATGCCGAGTCTTTTGATCATGTTACTTATCGCACTTTTTTTTCTAGGCATTTCTGTTCTTAATATGAGGAAAAGGCTTGATTAACATGGGGCAATTAAGACAAAGCTGGATTCCAATTAAGGCCCTGATTATCAAAGAAATTCTTGCGGTGTGGCGGGATAAAAAGAGCCGGATTACTTTGATAGTACCCCCTCTGATCCAATTGTTGATTCTGACCCATGCAGCAACCTTGGATGTAAATAATATCTCGATTGGCCTTTATAACGAGGATACCGGGTGGTATAGCCATGAGCTAATCCAAAGAATCAAGGGATCTCCCTATTTCAAACATGTTTATGATTATAAGGATTCCCATAAAATTCGAGAAGGTATAGATGAACAGAAGGCGATTGTTGCTCTTCACATGCAATCTGATTTTTCGCGCCACATTGCTGAAGGGAATTCCGCTACCGTTCAAGTGATTTTAGATGGCCGAAAATCCAATGCTTCCCAAATTGTGTTAGGCTATCTTAATCTTATTTTTCAAACCTTTAGTAGAGATATGCTCAAGTTACAAGGCGTTGATATACTCGAGAAAATTAATATAGAGTTCCGCGCTTTTTTTAACCCTAACATTGAATATATTTATTATACGGTTCCTTCGTTGGTGGCCATTTTGAGTATGGTTTTGGCCCTAACGGTAACCGCCATGTCCGTTTCGCGAGAGCGGGAAAATGGGACATTTGACCAATTGCTTGTGTCTCCCTCTCAGCCGTGGCAAATTCTTGTGGGCAAGATGGTCCCGGCAATGGTGATTAGTATTGGTGAAAGTACCCTTCTTATGATTGCGGCACTTCTTTTGTTTAAAGTTCCCTTTGAGGGCTCTCTCATCCTACTCTATTTAAGTATGATTGTTTTTTTGTTTTCTATCGTAGGGGTTGGGTTGTTTATTTCTGCGCTCTCCAAGACCCAGCAGCAATCGATTTTGGGTTCCTTTGTTTTTATGACACCTACCATGTTACTGTCGGGGTTTGCCACCCCAATTGAAAATATGCCTCTATGGCTTCAACCTTGGACAAATCTTATCCCGATAAAGCACTTTTTTGTCATTATCAGAGGAATTTTCTTAAAAGATATGTCAACTCTTGAAGTCTTAAAATATAGCTGGCCCATGGCTCTTATTGCCATTTTTACTCTATCCATTGCAGGTTGGATGTTTAAAAAGCGCTTAGAATAAAAGGGGTGGTGAATAACGCGGAGCTTGAAGGCCTAACTCGAGCCACTCCATAGCTGCTTTCATATTTTGGTGCTCTTGATACTCAAGATGGGCCATCAATTGATAAGCTATAGTTGTGGGATGCTCCTTTAAGAGTTCTGTTAAAGCAACTCGGGTTTCTCCCCAAAGTTTTGCTTTAAGACCCGTGCGTGCGATAAACAAAAGACTTTCAGAGTTATTGGGGTTTTTCTTTACAAATTCTTTTGCTTTTTGAAAAGCTTCCACCTCGTTTTTTGGGGAGGTAAACTTTAAGAAAAGATCTCCTATTTTTTGAGTGGGCGCCTGGATCCAAGTAGCTTGAAGGACACTCAGAGCTTGAGTCTTATGGCCTTGTTGGTGGAGCATATCTGCCAGCATTTCTGAAACCTGCGAGAGGCTAGGGTCTAAATAATGGGCTTGCCTCAGGTAGGCTTCTTTTTGATCCGGAGTGATATGAGGGTCCAGGGCTTCTTGATATTCTATGTAGCCCAATTGTTTTTTACTTTGTTCTTTTGTGAGGTACCCTAAGTCATCTAAACGGAGGGCTATTTTTTCAGCGTCAATAAACTTTTTCTTTTCCCGTGCTACAGCCAAGAGATGCTTTAAAACCCAAGGGGAAGAACCATAATCTTTTTCTGCGTGCTTTAAAAGCTCATAAGCTCGATTATAGTCTCCTTGTTTAAGGGCTGAACGAATCTGTCCTTTCAGTCCTAAAAAGAAAGTGTCAGGATGACTTAAAAGGGACATAAAGGCTTGTTCCGCTTCTAAGTGATGACCTGTTTTTTCAAAGATATTTCCTGAAATCCACAAAAATAGGGGAATGCTTTCAAACTTTTTTCTCATTTTCTTGGTGAAGGAGAGCGCTACGTTAAGGGATTCTTCCTCATACAAACTTAAAAGCCTTAGGAGTTCAAACTGGGGGCCAGTGGTTTGAGATTTCTGAAAGGCACTGATCCAGCGGGAGGGAAGGTGAATGACCCACCAAAGACTATATCCAAGGATAAGAAAAGCCAAAACACAAAAAACCAAAACACCTGTGGCTAAAATAGCAGAAAGTTGAACACTATACCCGAACCAAAGAATCTCAACAGACCCTGGATCAACAAGGTAAACACCTCCTATTAAAGCAAAAAGGGCAACTGTGAAAATGAAGAAGAAAAACACTTTCATCCATTTTGTCCTTGTGAAAGCTTAAGAAGCAATCCTTTGAAAAGTGTCTCAATTTTTAACCTTTCCTGGACCTTTTGTTTCCATGCAGCAAGGCTTTCTTTGTCTTCGTTGGGAAGATTCTCAAATAAAGTGAGAGCCTTTTGAAGATTTTTCTCGCCCAGTGCAGCCTCAACGTCCTTTATATTTGTTGTGCCAGAAGCGCTGCCACCCTCAATTTTTTTAATGTTGATCAATGATTTTGCTTTACTCTTTATACGTTCCCAGAGGGATTTAGATGTAAAAAGATCGGAGGTAAGGGCACGAAAAAGCTCTTCATAGGTTGGACATTCCATCAAAGGTGCAAGGGTTAAAAGTAAGGTCTGTGACTCTGGGTTCGTATTTTTTTGCAAATAAGTTTTAAGGACATTCAAAGGAATCCAACCCTCCAAAATGCCTTCGAAAAGTTGAATCGTAATCAGTTGCTGAGACAAATCAAGAATCTTTGGCTGAACCAATTCTTTCGTTGGTGTGGCTGGTGTGGACGAGGGTTGCAAGGTTTGCTCGACAACGGCTGGAGCCTGAGGTTTTGTTTGTTTTTCTTTATATTGTTTCCATAAAACAAGGATCGCTAGGAAAATTAAAATGGCTAGGAAAAAGTACAGAAAAATATTTTTAAGAGATTGTAGATTTTTCCAGGAAAAAACTTTGGGTGCCTTATTGTTTTTTGTCATTAAAGTATCCTATTATATTTTTGGTTGAGGGATGGGGACTTATCCAAACCTTCTTCCAAGGAAGCTTTTTTGCTTTTTCGGCTATATCATAGCTTAAACAAAGGGCTTCATTCAAGTATTCTTCAGGGGCAAGGGCACTTTCCTTGAAAAGGGTTACAAAAAGCTCTGTCGTACGCGCTGAAAAAAAAAGCACATGAGAAATGCGTCTTTTGAGAAAATCAATGATGAGCCTTTTCGGAAAATGGGCGATATCTTTGATCCCATAAACGACCTTGCGCTCTGCCTTAAAACCTAAGTTGTTTAACTCCTTAGTGAGATCACTTTTGATCACTTGGCCAGAGAGATGATAAAGGGCCCCTTTCGTAGCGTGGGCGTGGTTTAAAACTAATTTCAATAGATCTTGACTTGTTCCCCCACCACTTATTACCTGCGTGAATCCCAATTCACGGGCTAATTCTTCCGTTTGATCACCCACGACGTAAAGAGGAAGAGATTTAAGATGAGGAGAATCTTGTATAGCACGGAGTGCGTTTTTGCTTGTTATAATGAGGGCTTGAGGATTAGTTAGGGGAGGCGCTGGAAGAAAAAAGGGATTAAAAAGAGGATAGCAAAGAGCTTTCTTTCCCAAGGCCTCCAATTGAGTCATAAGAGGCTCCGCATCCTCAAAGGGGCGTATTAAAAGCACCTTAAACATGGGATTCCTTAAGGAGTGTTACAGCTTCACGGCCTACTTTCTCAGCTTCACTGGGTAAGCCTTTGTGTGATACAAAACGCATGTTATTTCCATCCGGCTCGCAAATCATCCCCTTGAAATAAAGCGACTCTCCTTTAAGAATGGCATGAGCTGCGATAGGGGTGCGACATGAGCCATGGAGGGCTTTCATAAAGGCTCGCTCACAGGAAATTGCCTGAAAAGAAGGAGGATGATTTAAGGGATGTAATATCTCTAAAAGATCATGATCTTCTTTACGGCACTGCACACCAAGGGCACCTTGTGCAACAGCTGGGAGGCATTCTTTCAAGGGTAAGATTTGTGTGATTTTCTCTAGGAGCCCTTGACGCTTTAGTCCTGCGACGGCAAAAAGGGCTGCGTCAATTTTTCCTGCTTCAATTTTTGCAATGCGTGTTGACACGTTTCCCCTCAGGCTCGTGACTTGAAAGTGAGGAAACCTCTGGAGCACATAAGCTTGACGCCTGAGGGAGGAGGTGCCAAAAAGAGTGCCTTTGGGAAGTTCATCAAACCTTAGGTTATCCCGCGATATTAACGCATCTCTGGGATCTTCCCGCTCAAGAATAACAGGGATAATTAGTCCCTTTGGAATCTCAACAGTGACATCCTTCATAGAATGAACAGCCATATCAATATTCCGATTCAGGAGGGCTTGTTCGATTTCCTTGGTGAAAAGAGATTTTCCACCTAAATCAATGAGGCTGCGATCTACAATAACATCTCCTGTGGTTTTAATGGGAACAACCTCAAGTTTCCCCTTAAGGAACGGATAAAAGGTCAAGAGTTTATCCATGACTTCTTGGGTTTGAATAAGGGCGAGAGGACTACCCCGAGTTCCAATACGAATACATTTCATAAGGTGAGACTTTACCTCTTTCTCTTTTGCTTGCCTAGGATAGAGTTTTTATGGTTCAAAAAGGTATGATTATTTTAGGCATTGAAACAAGTTGTGATGAAACGGCAGCTTCCCTTGTAAGCGAGGAGAAGAAAATTCTTTCAAACGTCGTTTCTTCTCAATTTAAAGACCATAAACCTTTTGGAGGTGTAGTTCCTGAAATTGCCGCGCGCGCTCATTTAGATCATATTGATTTTATTGTTAAAAAAGCGTTTGAAGAAGCCCAACTCACCTTAGATGACATTGATGGAATTGCAGTAGCTGGAGGGCCAGGTTTAATTGGCGGGGTGATAGTTGGCGTTATGATGGCCAAGGGATTGGCTCTCGCCAAGAATTTGCCTTTTATTCCAGTAAACCATCTTGAGGCCCATGCCTTAACTCTTAGGCTCACGAATGATATTTCCTTTCCTTACCTTCTTTTGCTTATTTCAGGAGGCCATTGTCAGTTCCTTATCGTTGAGGAGGTTGGGACATATATTTATTTGGGAGGAACTCTCGATGATGCCTTGGGGGAATGTTTGGATAAAACAGCAAGACTTTTAGGATATTCCTCGCCAGGAGGCCCCTTTCTTGAACGGTTAGCTCTTAAAGGAAATCCTGAGGCCTTTGTTTTTCCAAGACCTCTTAAGGGTCAAGAAGGGTGTAACTTTTCCTTTTCAGGTCTGAAAACAGCCGCGCGAAAAGTCATCATGGAGAACAAGGGAACTACACCTTCATTTCAAGAAGATTTCTCTGCCTCATTTCAAGAAGCGATTGGGGAGATTTTAAAAGATAGGTGTCAGAATGCCATCGAAATGGCCCTCGAAAGAAAACCAGACATTTCAACCCTTGCCGTAAGTGGCGGGGTCGCAGCAAATCGATATTTTTATGAGTGCTTGACATTTTGTGCACGAAATTATGAAATGACCGCTGTTTCACCTCCTCTACATCTCTGCACAGATAATGGGGCAATGATTGCTTGGGCTGGGATTGAAAGACTTAAAAAGAATTACGTGGGATCTTTATCCTTTGCGCCCCGTCCTCGGTGGCCGTTGGAAGACTTAAAATTAGGAAAAGGAGACTAAACAAAATGAACCATATCGGTGTTATTGGAGCAGGCGCTTGGGGAACAGCCTTGGCAATTGCGTCCATAAGGGCCAATCTAAAGACGACCATTTGGTCCATTAGTTCCGATGAGGTTGAAGCGATTAATCAACGTCATGAACATATTTATCGTCTTCCAGGGATCCCTTTAGATCCATCCCTTCACGCAACCTTGGATCCTCAAGAACTGGCAAGAGCAGAGGGATTTATTTTAAGTCCTCCTGCTCAATTTATGCGTAGCACCTGTGAGACATTCTCTAAGGTCCTTTCCTCCCATGCCCCCCTTGTCATTGCCTCTAAAGGTATTGAGATCGGGACGACTTGTCTTATGTCAGAAGTCGTTCGCGACTTTTTCCCGAACAACCCTCTTTTTGTCCTTTCGGGGCCCAGCTTTGCAAGTGAAGTTGCAAAAAGATTGCCTACGGCCGTAATCTTGGCTGCTGAAAACCTTAACTTAAGTCAAGAGCTATCCGAAGTCTTAAGCAGTCAATATTTTCGCCTTTATGCGTCTGATGATATGGTTGGTGTTCAAATGGGAGGGGCTTGTAAAAATATCATTGCCATTGCTACTGGGATTATTGAAGGACGTGGGTTGGGGGATAATGCGCGAGCGGCAGCTGTGACTCAAGGACTACTTGAAATTGCAAGCTTGGGCTGTGCTATGGGAGGAAAACAGGAGACTTTTCTTGGACTTTCGGGTGTTGGAGATATGATCCTCACATGTTTATGTTCCCAATCTCGGAATAAGACTTTTGGGGAGGCTGTTGGCAAAGGAATACCCTTAGATGAGCTTATGGCTAGTAAAAATATGCTTACGGAAGGAGTTAACACAGTCTCAGGCGCAGTGAAGCTTGCTCAGAAATATGGCGTAAAGATGCCCATAACTTTTGCCATGGATGCCCTTTTAAATAGAGGGGGCTCTGTTGAGACATTAATTGAGGCATTATTATCACCTCCCTTATCAATAGGGGGCTATGTGTAAGTCCAAAAACAAATGAGACATTGTCTATCGGTAAAAATACGTCCATCATTTGATTTCTTGCTATTTACTTTATAGTATGGAACCTTCATTTTGAAAGGAAAGAAGATGCTCACAAAGTTTCTAGATCCCAAGAATGACTTTGCTTTTAAGAAAATTTTTGGAACCGAAAAGAATAAGGATATCTTGATTCATTTCTTGAATGATATGCTCACCTTTAAGGATCGGGCTTTGATTCAAGATGTGACCTTTCTTAAAACTATCCAAGATCCAGAAACAGCTTCAAAAAAGACCAGCATTGTGGATATCCTCTGCAAAGACGAAAAGGACAATCGTTACATCGTCGAAAT
>MEMA01000042.1 GCA_001767835.1 Alphaproteobacteria bacterium GWC2_42_16 | reverse complement strand
ATTTTATTTTCTTCAATTTTTTTATCTGTCATTCAGAGATCTTAGCATAGATCTCCTTAAAAATCATTTACTTTATTTCTTCTCAAGCCCTTAGGTTCCCAAAAGAAAAATCGTTAGAGTTACTCGCCTGTCATCTCCCAAGGGATTTAATTAGTGCTGCCGTAAGTCAAAAAATTGCACCAGAAAACATAATTGTCACTTGGATAACTCTGAATCAACCTTATGCGGATGATGTTCCTCTTTTGCTACGTCCACATCACTTGTTTTATCCTGATGTTCTGGGGCAAGCTGATAACCCTCCTTTCTTCAATAAACTTGTAAGAATTGGAATTTTCAATCCTGACCCAAGTTTCACGTATTTGGGAGCTAATAAAGGAAGCTGGAATGTGAACTTAGGAGGCAGTCCTCATCAGTTAAGTCAATTTGAAATCGTGGCACATAATGCTGTTGCATCACCTGATAACATACACATCGAAGGTTTAACTGGTAAAAGAGGTTCGGTTACTCACAGCTTCTGGACTTTAACAATCTTTGATAACCAAGCACATGCTACCTTGCATAGTATGGTAAATGATGACGACCAAAGTATTCTTACTCAAATATCTAAAAACCCTCAAAAGATCAGAGAGTTGCCTAATCTATTGACCAGTAGTAACTTTGGAGGTACTCTCAACAATATTCATTTGAGCGCAATAAAGACTCTCTTTTTTGGGAGAGAGTTATATAGTTTTAATATCTCTATTCCACGAGGAACAAAACCTTTCCTTTTATCAGATGGGAGTGAAATAGCAATAAGTGGAGATGAAAACATTTGGGTAAAACAGCCCGGACAAGCGTATTATTCTACGCCATGGCAAGATTATAGTATAGTTGCAAATTTAGATTACAAATTTGCTATAATTGCTCCTGAAGATAATGTAGATTCTCTGGCGCATTTATATGTCCCACGAGGAACAAGACCTTTTCTTTTACCTGATGGGAGTGAAGTGGCTACAAGCGGAGATGAAAGCATTTGGGTAAAACAGCCCGGACAAGCGTATTATGCTACGCCGTGGGAGCAATATGCTGCAGATAAAAAGTTAAAATTAAAGATAATCATTCAGCACAAACTATGAGAGGTACAAAAATCGTGGGGTTTTCCTGCGTATTCCGGTGAAAGCGGTGGGTGATTCTGGATTTAACCGGTCGGCCGTTCTGGTTCAATCCGGGCGCGTGTTCCGATTTTATCCGGTCATCTCTTCTGGTTCAATCCGGTCGTGGGTTTCTCTTTAATCAAACCACACTTCCAAGAGAAGCGATGCTCCCTATTAAATTACCTCATTGTGCCCTCCTTCGTCAAAGATTTTACTTGTTGTAAATGTAGCCTTTAAGGATTTTGTATCTTCAGTTGTCCACAAGTCAATAGCCCCCGCTCTGCCTTGGTCTTCAATAACCAATAGGCAGAGGGAGGGCTGTTGACCCTGTGGGGAACTGAGTATCATTGGCATGGCCTGATTAATCCTCATCACTCTTCTGCACCAACAATGGATTTGGGGTTTTCTCTTCCTTTAAACTATTTTTATCTTTTCCAATATGATTCCGAGCCTTTCTCATCGACTCTCCTTTAATCTCGACCCGATAGGAGTTATGAACAAGCCTATCAAGAATGGCATCCGCAAGCGTTTCATTCCCTATGCAGTCATGCCATAGCTTGATGGGCACTTGGCTTGTAACAATTGTTGAGTGCTTGTCGTGGCGATCATCTAAAATCTCCAATAGATCACGTTGGTGATCCTCTGTAAGAGGAGAGAGACCAAAGTCGTCCAAAATGAGAACATCTGTCTTAGCGAGCTCCGTCATACGCTTACTGTATTGCCCGTCCCCCTTTCCCAGTTGTAGTTCAGATAAGAGACGTCCCACACGACAGTAAAGAGAGGTATATCCAGAAAGACAGGCTTTGTGAGCAAGGGCACAGGCTAAAAATGTCTTCCCCGTCCCGCAAGGCCCAACGATTAAGATATTGTGATGAGAGGGCACCCACTGGCAGTGTGTAAGGGTGGCTAATAAAGGTTTCTAAATGACGAGGCGAATGATAGTCGATGTCTTCTATGCACGCTGATTGATGGAGCCGCGCTTTGCGTAACCGCTGCTGTAGCCGTCGATTCTCTCGGGCGCTTACTTCAAGCATCAATCAATAAGCCAAGACGCTCTTCAAAGCTTAAACAGGTTATTGTGGGGGATTCCAGTTGTTCCTTGAAGGCAGCTGCCATAGTATGGAGACGTAGTTGCTGGATTTTATAGAGAGTAGGATTTGCAAGCATTGGATCATTCCTTTCTTTTTGTTTTTTGGTTTCTTGTTGTTGATTATTTAAAATAGTGTTTGCCACGAATGTACTCATGTGATGTGGGTGTCCCTTTCCCATTGGTGAGAGGCGAAGTCTCAGAGAGAACTGTTTGGTCCAGATTGTTCTTTAAGATGGATTCAACGCTCTTATAGCTATGGGCTCCAATGTCTAAGGCTCTTTTACAAGCGACGGCCTGTTCCATAGCTCTTGCCGAGCCTAATAATTCCCACACATGAACGGAAGGCCTGCTGGGGATGGAGATAGGAACTCATGATGGTTTCGACGAGCTTTTCTGTTGCCTCTCCTGTTTTTCTTGCCCAAGATGCAATCCGCTCAGGCGTCCATTCTACCTGGTATTGATGCTTTTTGGGCATATGAAAGGTTTCAGTTGTATAGCCGTAGGCAATGTAGCTTCTTACATGAGACGCAATGCGACTACTTTGATAAAAGATCTCTACGATGTTGGTGTCATAACGAACATGAAGCTCCTTCTTGATAAAGGTGAAGGGAACACTATAAAAGTGCTTATCAATTTCCACATGGTAGTTGAACCCTGCCTTTACCTTTTTCCACTCAGCATATTCATAATGGCGCTCAGGAAGAGGTTGAAGTGCGGGCTTCTCAAGCTCATTGAATTGACTCAATCGCGACCCCGGGAGTTTTTGGAAAGGACGGTTATTCAAATCGTCCAATAGAGGTCTCATCGCACAATTGAGTTCCTGCAGGCTCATAAAGACCCTGCTGCGGAACTTAGCTAATATATGTCTTTCCGCCTGCAAAACCCCATTTTCTACTTTTCCCTTATCTTTTGGGGCATTTGGACGGGCTGGAAGCACTGCAACGCTATAATGAGTCGCCATATCTTGATAGGTTGGATTGATATCAGGCTCGTAAAGATGAGATTTATGAACGCCACTTTTAAGACAATCGGGAACAACAATCTCAGGACACCCCCCAAAGAACTCAAAGGCATTCACATGCGATTTAATCCAGTCAGGAAGAGTCTGAGTCCATGTTGCCTCTACATAAGTAAAGTTTGAAGCTCCAAGCGTTGCCACAAAAATCTGCGCTTCCCCAATTTCACCCGTACTCTTATCCAGAAGAACGGGCATTGTCTTCCCTGCGTAATCTACGAAAAGCTTTTCTCCTGCTTTATGAGGCTGACGCATCCAGACGTCTAAATGCCCGCGCCATTCTCGATATCGATGACAAAATTGGCTATAGCTCAATCCTTGAGGGCTTTGTTGCTTATATTCTGTCCACAAGAGCATCAGAGTCATATGTTTACGCTTTAACTCTTGATGAATATAAGTCCAATCAATTGTTCCTCGCTGTGTCTCTTCCTGCGCTTGTTGTGACAGTTGAGAAGAGGGATAAAGATACAACTCTAATTGTTCATCCGTATAATTCTCTGGTAAGGGCCAACTTATGTTGGCCTTTTTAGCTCGACTTAAACACTCACCTACTGTTGTGCTCCCTATACCTATGCTTTTTGCAATTTCTGCATGGCTACAGTTGCGATCGAATCGCAACCTCAGTATCTCTCTTATTTTTCTCATTGATATATGCTTCCTCGACATTTGTTCTCTCTCGCTTGTTTACAGAGAGTACAGTTTAAAACGTATGGTTCTGTAGCTAAGGAGCTTCTTGAAAAGGAGTCCTTAGTGGCAAACGTTGTCTTGGAATTATTGTTCGATTAGGGGAGAAATATCCGCCCGGATTAAACCAGAATTGATGACCCGATTGATCCAGAATACCCGCCCGAATTGGACCAGAATCACTGACCGGATTGGACCAGAATACGTGCCCGGATTACACCAGAATATGCAGTTTTCCTGAGAAAAGATGTATCTTCTGCTCAAATTCACAGGTGGAAGCGCCAGCTTTTAGAACATGTTCTATTGTAAGTTCATCTTTAAGGTGTTGCTTTACACGTTCTAATCCTGCTTTAGTATAAGATTCACAACGAGCAACTAAAACATCTTGTGTATGAGAGGCTCTTAGCAACCACCATCCCTCAATAAGCTGTACGCGAATCCCATCAAGATCAGTAAAAGAGTACCCTTGAGTTAGCAACCGTAATTTTATGTCTTGAGGAATTTTAAATTTTTGCTCAGGGTTACAAGAAATCCGAATCTCAGGTGTTGAATATAAGCAGGGCAATCCATCATAAAATTCGGATAAGTTTTGAGAAGAAGATGATAAAAGATTAAGAAGCCTCATGGCTGCATAAATACCATCATCAAAACCATAGTAATATTCTTTAAAAAAAAAGTGACCACTCATTTCTCCGGCGAGCATAGCTCTAGATTCAGCCATTTTTGCTTTGATATGGGAATGGCCAGTTTTCCACATAATAGTTTGACCACCTAAGTGTGTAATTTCGTCAAAGAATCCTTGACTTGTTTTGACATCAGCAATAACAGTCGCATTTGGATTTCTCTTAAGAAGATCATTGGCAAATAATAAAAGGAGCTGGTCTCCCCATAAAATACGTCCCCTCCCATCAACGGCCGCTAAACGATCACCATCTCCATCAAAAGCGATCCCTAGATCATATTTTTCTTCAATAACAACTCGCTGCAGTTCGCGAAGGTTTACAGGGTCTGAAGGGTCAGGAGGATGGGCTGGGAAATTTCCATCAATTTCGGCATTTAAAAGTATATGATGCCCTGGAAGTTGAGGAATAAGATTTTTGAGAATGTCACCCGTAGCGCCATTACCAGAGTCCCAAACAACCTTTAGCTTATCTGCTAATTGTAGGTTTTGAAGCAGGCGATCTATATAAAGTGCAAGAAGATTACTTGCATAAATTTTTCCTTGCCCCTTATGTAAAGACTCAGTTATAAGCTGAGAAAAAGCTGCGATGTCTTTACCAAAAAAAGGCTTACGTTGAAGACTCATTTTAAAGCCATTATGAGACGGAGGATTATGGGAGCCTGTGACCATTATAGCTGCATCTACCGGCAATGTATATTCGGCAAAATACAGCATAGGGGTAGGTCCAATTTCTAAATGATAAACGTCTAAGCCTGCATCGCAAAGACCCTTCATAAGTGAGCTTTCCAACTGGGGGGAGCTTAATCGTCCGTCACGGGCTACAGCAATAGCTTTTCCGGCCTTCTCTTTCACTACATGCCCAAAACATCTCCCAATCCAATAGGCATCCTTTTCAAAAAGTGTTTGCCCCATGATTCCGCGGATATCATATTCCCTTAGAATACTGGGATGAAATCGTGCATTATGCATATCTTCATACTTTCGCAATTATTGAATTTAATATTTTTAAAAAAATGGTCTATGTTAAACTTGAACTCCAAACTCAACTTTGTTGAAGAAGAGTAGAGATTACCGGTTTAGAGCTAAAAAGCAATCCATTAAATTCTACGATAGGAGCAAAGTAGCGAGAGATTTACGAGGTCCGGCAAGACAGGGGCTCTTTATGAGAACAAAACAAGACCAAGCCAACTCAACTGAAAGCCATTCATCTAACCATCTGAAAATACCGCAAAAAATATTGTATTTTGCGATATAATCCCACTAGACTTCAAATCATTTATCTCTTATAGATCCTAACGTAGGAAATTAAAGGATTGATACATGAAATGTGTTATTTTAGCGGGTGGGTTAGGAACCCGCCTATCCGAAGAAACCAATGTAATACCTAAACCAATGATTCAAATTGGTAGTAAGCCAATTTTATGGCATATAATGAAACATTACTATCATTATGATATTGATGAGTTTTACCTTGCATTAGGATATAAGAGTGATATTATTAAACGGTACTTTCATGATATTTACTCGCTTGATGGAAGCATTACAGTTGACCTCAAATCAAATCAGTTAATAGAAAGGTCCCGCAACAATGAAAAATGGGTTGTGCATCTTGAAGAAACAGGATTAAATACAATGACCGGGGGGCGCTTAAAGCGACTTGAGCCCTTTTTAAAAACTGACAAAAAACCTTTTTGTCTTACGTATGGAGACGGAGTTTGCGATATTAATATTAAGCAAGTCGTTGATTTTCATAAAAAAAAGGGAAAGATTGCTACTGTTACTGCTGTTCGTCCGCCTGCACGTTTTGGGGAAATAAAATTTAATTCCGATGGAACAATCAATTCCTTTATAGAAAAACCTCAAGTTGGAGAAGGATGGATCAATGGCGGTTTTTTTGTTTTTGAACCAGAAATTTTTGATTATATAACAGATGATACCTCAATTTTAGAATCACAGGTTTTAGAAGCTCTTGCCAAGGAGAAGCAACTTGTAGCATATACGCATGATGGTTTTTGGCAGTGTATGGATACACTGCGAGACAAAAGACTTTTGGAACAGTTATGGAATGAGAATAAAGCCCCATGGAAAACCTGGTAGTTAAAAATGCCAATAAAGACTTCTGGCGTGATCGTAACGTTTTTGTCACAGGCTCTACAGGACTTATTGGTGGCTGGGTGGTTCAAAACTTACTCGAATTAAATGCAAATGTTATTACTCTTGTACGTGATTGGATCCCCGGTTGTTTAATTAACCGCAATCAGCTATGGAATTCAATAAACGTAGTCCGGGGTGATATCTGTGATATGCCCTTACTAGAACGTATGATTGGCGAATATGAAGTTGAAACTATCCTTCATTTAGCAGCCCAAACAATTGTTCCTATCGCCAATCGCAATCCGATTTCAACTTTCGAAACCAACATTGCGGGCACTTGGCGACTTCTTGAAGCTGCCCGGCGTAATTCAACTGTAAAGCAAATAGTTATTGCATCATCTGACAAAGCTTATGGTGAAGTAAAAGAATTACCCTATGTTGAATCGACTCCACTTAATGCTCAATACCCCTACGACGTAAGTAAATCTTGCACTGATCTAATTTCTAGGTGCTATGCGAGGACGTGGAACCTGCCCGTTGTCATCACTCGATGTGGCAATTTTTATGGTGGTGGTGATTTAAATTGGAATCGCATTGTTCCTGGAACCATACGATCCTTATTGCGAAATCAAAGTCCCATTATTCGATCTAATGGCAAAATGATCAGAGATTACATCTATGCAGAAGACGCTGTTTTTGCATATTTTCGTCTAGCTGAGGCGCTTTCTGAAAAACCTGAGATCGCAGGACATGCCTTTAATTTTTCGAATGAAAATCCTTTGTCTGTCGTTGAAATGGTTGAAAAGATTTCCCAAGTTCTTGGAAGTTCCATAAAAGCTACGACTAAGGGAGAAGCAAGTTATGAAATCGAAAAACAATTTCTGGACTCTACAAAAGCTAAAGAAATACTCAATTGGAAGCCCCTATATTCTATGGATGAAGGTTTAAATCGCACTGTTGAATGGTATCGTCAATATTACTCATAAGTCTTTAAAAAGGACCATTAAATGTCAAACTTAGCAAAAAAAATTGTCGTTGAAACAAAAAATTGCCGCAGTTGCAATGCAGACCTTGATATGCCTATTATTTCCTTAGGAGAAACGCCGCTGGCAAATGCTTTATTAACCAAAGATATGTTAGAACTCGAAGAAAGTAAGTTTCCTTTAAACTTGCATTTTTGCAAAGAGTGTTCCCTCGTTCAAATCATTCACAGCGTCTCACCCGAGATCCTATTTAAAGATTATTGTTATTACTCTTCTTTTTCAGATACAATGACACGCTCGGCTCAAAAGCTCGTGAATCGCTTAATAAAACACTATGATTTAAATCAGGACTCACTCGTAATAGAAATTGCAAGTAACGATGGTTATTTATTACAATTTTATCATAAAAAGCAAATTCCTGTTTTAGGTATTGAGCCCGCAGAAAACATTGCGAATGTGGCCCGTAAAAAAGGCATTCCGACTGACTCTTCTTTCTTTTCTTTTGATCTTGCTAATGAATATCGCAAAAAAGGCATGCGAGCTGACATCATACATGCAAACAACGTATTGGCACATGTTCCAGACTTAAAAGGTGTAGCAAGAGGAATTTCTGTTTTACTTAAACCTAAAGGAGTTGCCGTAATAGAAGTTCCGTATGTTGTAGACATGATTGAAAAGACTGAATTTGATACAATATATCATGAACATATTTTTTATTTTTCCTTAAATGCCTTATCAAAACTTTTCCAAACTTTTGGTTTATTTGTAATTGGCGTCGAAAAACTGCCCATTCACGGAGGTTCGTTACGCCTCCATCTTAGCTTAGATGGATCGCAAAGAGACGCTACCGTTGAAAATATGCTACGAGATGAGGTTTCCAAAGGAGTACTTGAATACAACTTTTATGAAAAATTTAACAGCAACATTCAGCAAGTCCGGACGGAGCTTTTGACTTTATTAGGTAGATTAAAAGCAGAAAATAAATCAATCGTAGGATACGGTGCATCAGCAAAAGGAAGCACTCTTTTGAATACCTTTGGCATTGGCAAAAATTATCTTGACTATATAGTTGATAGAAGCACAGTAAAGCAAGGTCATTTCACACCTGGCACCCACTTACCTATCTATTCACCGCAAACTTTATTAGAAAAACAGCCAGACTATGTTCTTCTTTTAACTTGGAATTTTGCTGATGAAATTCTGTCTCAACAAGAAGCTTATCGCTCTAAGGGAGGAAAATTCATTATCCCCATCCCTAAGCCCTTAATATGCTAGTATGAGGAGATTTAATGAAATTTGAGGAACTCTCTTTAAGTGGTGCATACCTTATTCACTTTGATCCCTTCCAAGATCATCGAGGGAGTTTTTCACGAATTTTTTGTCAAGAAGCCTTTAAAAGAGAAGGATTAGAGCACCATTTCTCCCAAGTGAATATTTCTTTTAATAAATCTAAAAACACCCTTCGGGGACTACATTTTCAAATCTCCCCATATGAGGAAGTAAAATTGATATCATGCACGAAAGGTAGTGTGTTTGATGTAATCGTTGATTTACGGAAAGATTCAAAAACATATGGGAAATGGCAAAGCGTTGAATTATCTCAAAAATGTTCTCAAGCTCTTTATGTGCCAAAAAATTTTGCACATGGCTTTAAGACAAGGGAAGATGAAAGTGAACTCTTATACCTTATCTCATCTCCTTATATTCAAAATGCAGCAGCAGGAATTTACTGGCGGGATCCTACTCTTAAAATAGAATGGCCTGATGGACCCCCAATTTTATCCTCTCGCGATAGTGAATTACCTAAGTTTACGGAGGTGTTTTAAAGTTCATGGAAAAAAGAATTTTAATCACTGGTGCGCGCGGATTTATCGGTAGCAAGTGCCTTTCAGAGTTTTCTAATCAGGATTGTGAAATTCATGCGGTTAGTTCTCAAGTTATAGAAAGCCAATCTTATAGATGGCATCAAACTGATTTAACAGATAGTCAAGCTTGTCGAGACTTAATTAAGAAAGTACAACCGACTCACCTCATACATGCTGGATGGACCGCAAAACCAGGTGTTTTTTGGAATGATCCACATAATTTACAATGGTTAACAGCTAGTATTTCACTCTTTGAAGCCTTTTTCCAATCTGATCATGGCCAACGAATTGTCGGCTTGGGAACTTGTGCAGAATATTCTAGTCACAATACAAATGATTGTTGTGAAGTTCGCTCCTCTACTGAACCCGATACAATATATGGATCAGCAAAACTTTCTTTATATCATGCCGGCATGGCTTTAGCTTCAATTTACAATAAAAGCTTTGCTTGGGGACGCATCTTTTATCCATACGGGCCTGGGGAAAATGAGAGACGTTTTTTGCCAATGGCCATTCAGCACTTATTAAACCAAACTAAAATGAAATGTACACATGGAAACCAAATTAGAGACTTTATCTTTATTGATGATGTGGTTAAATCTATTTCTGCGATTCTAGATTCTGATATTCAAGGAGCCATAAACATTGCCTCGGGGCAGGGCTTTTCCTTGAGAGATGTTGTAACTATCGTTGAAAGTGAACTGAGATGTCTCAAGAAAGATTGTATTCTCTTTGGAGCCTTAGCTACTCCTCAAAACGAACCCTCTCGAGTTGTGGGAAAGATTAATCGTTTGAAGAATAGCGTGGGATATACCCCTAGCTACTCCCTTAAAAAGGGTTTGCAAATACTTATTAAGACCTATAAAGAGAAAAGATAAGGAGAGCGTTTATATGAAAATTGTTATTGATACTCAGGAAATGAGTTTTGATATAGAAGGTCAAAAAAAATTGGATCTTTACGGAAAGGAAGCGTTTGAAATGCTTTCTGATCTTTGGCTTAAAACAAGTTGGAATCAAAAATATCCTTACACTTTCACTTGGTTAGGACGTCCCATTATTCAACACCCAGAAGATATGATACGTCTTCAGGAATTAATCTATACCTTAAAGCCAGATGTAATCATTGAAACGGGGGTTGCTCACGGAGGCTCATTAATTTTTTACGCAAATTTGTTACAAGCTCTAGGCAAAGGTATTGTCATTGGAGTTGATATTGAAATTCGTCCTCATAATCGTAAAGCAATAGAAGATCATGAATTATCTCCCTTAATTAAGTTAATTGAAGGAGATTCCGCCGCTCCAGAAATTGTTAAAAAGGTTGAAGGTTTTATCAAGCCAAATGACACCGTCTTAGTTCTCCTTGACTCAGACCATAGCAAAGCTCATGTTGCTCGAGAATTAGAAGCCTATTGCCATTTGGTGTCCCCTGGATCTTATATAGTTGCCACAGATGGAATCATGTACATGCTTCACGATGTGCCAAGAGGAAAACCGCATTGGAAAGATGACAACCCAGTTGCAGCTGTTGAAGAATTTTTACAAAAACACCCTGAGTTTAGCGAAGAAACACCTGCTTGGAGTTTTAACGAAAGTGAATTAAATAAGAATATTACTGCTTGGCCAAAAGCATGGTTGCGACGGAAAAAATAGATTTTGAAAGACCATACTCATGGCGGATTTAATGGAAAATTATACTCTTATAATTCCTACATATAATCGGTCAGAAAAATTAAAAGTTCTTCTTAGTTTTTTAGAAAACACAAAATGTGAGTTTCCTATTATAGTTGCTGACTCAAGCGCTTCTTCTCATCGTTTACAAAACAAAGAATCAGTTACAAGCTCATCATTAAAAATTACTTATGTAGAGTTTGACTCTTCGCTCAACCCTTTTCAAAAATTTTTTCAAGCAACAGAGCATGTAAATACTGCTTTTTGTTCGCTCTGTGCAGATGATGATGTAATCGATCCGGGTTCTCTTTCAGAAATTACAAATTTTTTGGAGGCTAGCCCTGATCATGCTGCTGCTCATGGTTATTACTATTCTTTTTTAACTAATCCACATAATGTCGTTACGGACTTATGTTATTATAGCCATTCAAACAACAACGATGACCCTATCCATCGACTCAGCGCTTTATTTGGAAGATATGAAGCACTTACATATGCAGTCTATCGTACCTCCATCCTTCAAGATATCCTTAAAGAAGTTCAAAGTTTAGATTCCCTCTTAGGGCATGAACTATTATCTGGAGCATTAACGGTAATCGCGGGCAAAGTTGCTCGTTTACCAGTTATATATATGGGACGTTCTGTAGGACCTTCGCATAGCTATTCAAATTGGCATCCTATCGAAATGTTATTTTCAAACCCGGATCACCTTTATCATCAATATGGAAAATATCGTCAAATTCTTGCTGAATATACCCTTCAGAAGGGTAATACTACATATTCGAAAGATAAAATTTTAAAGCTCATAGACTTTATTCATTTTTCCTATATGTCTGAATTTTTCACGCACCCTATAATGAATTTCTTAACTGAACAAACAATGACTGATACTCCACTTGAGCAGACTATGCAAAAATTATGGCCTATTATTATAGAGGCACAAAATACTAAATTAAAAGAAAATCCTCCGCCAAATGAATCTCCAGGGCTCTTTAAAAAACTCTTAAAAAGTAATTCTCATATCCCCACCCTAACAATACAAGAATTCTACCAAGGCTCATTTTTATTTGGTGGGACTTTTATTAAAAAAGCAAAAAATGAGTTTCCTGATGATTTTAATCAAGTGACTTTAAATATCAGCAAAAACCTTGAAAACTATAAGAGATCAGAAGAAGGAATCGTTTCTTAAGAAGCCCATTTATATTTACTTTGAACTTTTTTTAAGTTTCCCTTAAAATTAGGATCATCCTGTTGATAAAGATAATTTAAACGTTGATACATTTTTACCTCTTCCTCAAAATCATCTCCCAAGAGCTTTACAAGTGAATCAAAGCGCTTTTCTAACCACGCAAAAAGTCTCCGATCAAATTCTAGATTAGGCTCTATTTTTTCTCGTGTGGTTTGAAAATAAACGTGTTCCGGCATTTTAAATTTAGTTTCATTTCGCTTTTTATAAAATAGTTTCTCATCGAACTTCCAATGCATTATTCTTCTTAAAGCAATAACGGTCTCATCAAACCGATGAGATAACCCCACCAAAATACAATCCCTTTTGATATTGCTTTTAATTGTTTGAAAAATTTCCTCCGTTATTGGAATACTGGTATCGTAAAGTGCATTATCTTTACTGAACCAGCGGATAGATGGGTTTCGACCTCAACGCCCACTAAAAATGATCCATTTTCGCCCATAAAAATTGGCCCACTAACTACGCAGGAATATTCTTCTTTTCACCCTTCGTTTTCGTGAAACTTCTTCTTAATGACTATAGATGAGG
>MEMA01000041.1 GCA_001767835.1 Alphaproteobacteria bacterium GWC2_42_16 | reverse complement strand
GTTGAGGAAGAAAAGAAGCGCCGAGATGAGGAAGCTCGCTTGAAGGCTGAAGAAACTGAGAAACAGCGCTTAGCTGAAGAAAAGAAACATCGTGATGAGGAAGCTGAAAAGAGAAAGCGTGAAGAAGAAGTAGCTGCGAAGAAGAAGGCTGAGGAAGAAATACGGAAGCAGAAGGCAGAGGAAGAGGAAGAGGAAGAGGAAGAGGAAGAGGAAGCAGAGAAACAGCGTTTAGCTGAAGTAAATGATATTATAAAAGAGTTTGACGACATCCCAGGTGTACTTGATAAAGAAATAGAAAGGTTTAAGAGAGAGTATAAAGCGAATTATGAAGAACTATGTCATAAATATGGAAAACGAAGTATTGATGAAATATTAACCTCTAATGATAAACTTCGATATGGGGATGGCCCCATGTTAGATGGAGTCAGGCTTCTAATACCGATAGTTGACCAATTAGAAAAATTAGGAGATATTAGCATAAAGTTGGGGACAGCCTCAGCTATTCCTGAAAGTTCAGTAATCTCTCCACCACCTCCTATTCCAAGTCCTTTTGGAACAGCAACACCATCGTTCTCGTCAACTTCTTCCCTTGGTGTTTTTTTTGACGGTATAGGCGGTCGGGAGTCACCTGAGTTAGAGCAGAGACAAAGGGAGGAAGAAGAGGATCAACAAGAAGGGAGTGAAGGACAAGTCGATGCGGAGTATCTGAGAGAATTAAGCAATATGCTAAACCAACCTAGCCCATCCTCATCGGGGGCTTTAGGATCTTCTTCTACTCCTCCAGCGGAAGGCAAAGAACGAGAGGAACCTGAAGCTGAGGATCGGGAAATTACAACGCAAGATCTTAGGGACTGGGAGAGATTGAAGGATGAAGCAATAAAAGAAGAGCAGAGGAGGAAGGGAGAAGAGGAACAACGGAAGGATGAGACAGAGGAGGAACAACGGAAGAATGAGGAAGAGACGCCTCCTCCTTCATCGTCTTCATCCTCTCCCCCTCCTTTTGGAACAGGAGAGGATCCTTCGTCTACCAGGGAGCCCGATGGCTTAATCTCTGATGTTTTGCCTGAAGGTCTCGTGGAGGACTGGGACTTCATTGGCCAAAAAGAGACTCCTAGCCAATCCTCATCGGCTGCTGGATCGGAGGGTATAGTACCTTCTTCTGACCCTCTGGCAGACTATGGAGGCCTCCCCTCTATCCCGGATTTGGAGAAGAGAGTATCTTCTTCTAATCCTTCGGCGGAAGGACTATATAAACTCCCCCCCTCTATCGAATCGGATTACGGCGGTCTCCCCTCCTCTTTTGAACCGGAGGGTATGGTACCTTCTTCTAATACTCCAGAGGAAGAGCATATAATAATAGAAGATTCGGAGCTTCGGGAGTTTCTAATGGACGATTGGGAGCTTAGGAAAGAGAGAGACAAAAAGCAGAGGGAAGAGGTTGCAAAGTTAATGGCAGAGCGCAGAGCTGCTAAAGAGCAAAAGCGGAGAGAAGAAATAGAGGAAGAGGAAGAGGAAGATCAGTTTGATGAAAAAGAAAAGGAACGACGTATAGCTGAAGCAGAAAAAAGGCTGGCTGAGAGGATGAACCCTAAAATGAAAAAGAGGTTAGAAAGCTCAGAAGAAGATCATGAAAGGGCTGAAGAGAAGAAGAAAAAGGAAGCTAAGGAGAAAGGCTTTGAGTATGTAGAACTAAAAAAAGTTGAGAGGCCAGAAACTCTTAAACCAATTATACATTTTTCACCTGATCACGCAAGCAAAGTAGAGCAATCCGAAGAACAGGAGGAAGATAAAGAGGAAATGGTAAATAAAGGGGATGAGTTAGATCACTCATTTGTGGTTGTTAAAGCAGAGAAAGAGAAAGAGGAAGAGGAAGAGGCTTCTTCAGGTTATCCTTCAACACCGCAAACGCCAGATCGTTTTAAGAGACGTACGCCATTGGAAAGCCCATATAAGGAACCAAGTGCGCATAGCTCCTCCTCATCATCTTCTGCTGGAATGAATCTATTAGAAACTGCGCCACCAGATTGGGAGGCTCTAGGAATCTCCCCCATAAAAAGCAGCGGGACATTTGGAACTCCTTCTAAAAGTTTTATAGAGCCAGAAGATGGGCGAGGATATGATATGGTGCTAGACGTTTCTACTCCAGAAGTTAAAAGGACGCAGGGCTCTCAACAGCCGGAAAAGGTGACCATATTTTTCCATAATGAATCACCTGAATCCCTTGCTACTAAAACAAAAGAAGACGGCATTCATCTTTCTTTGAAAGAGGTCTTGAAGGATTTGAAGTCAGAGGGAACACGTGCTCAGGGTGTAACAAAATTGCTTGCTATACAGGCCCAAGTCGAAAATAGTATCGAGAGAACCTCGCAGATCTCTTTTAATATAGATGGCCTTAGTAAAGAAGACAGGGATGTTATGCGAGGGGTTCTTACTCATTTTAACGTAATGTTACCGCCATCTCCCACAACTCCAGGCCCAAAACTAGGAAGTTCACAATTTATCCCATTGAGTCCCTTAAACAATACATCCTTTGGTCCAATGAGTCCTCTCACCAGCGAATCCTTTGTCCCAATGAGCCCTCTCACCAGTGAATCCTTTGGACCAATGAGTCCTCTTACCAGTGAATCCTTTGGCCCGATGAGTCCTCTTCATGATCAATCCTTTGGGCCAATGAGTCCCTTGAACCCAAATAGCTCATCTTCGGCAACATTTTGGGGTGGGGTTAAGAAGAAGTTATTCGGTAAATAATGTTGTAAGTATTGTTGAAGGGAATGATTGAGTTGTTCGGTGTTTGATCGTTTATGAAAAAATGCATTTCATTTTTGTGTTAAATTGGAGTTTTTTATGAAGAAACCGTTATACTTTCTTTTTTGTTTTTATTTTTCTACTATGTCTTTAAACGCAATGGAAGATGATAGGGAACGACATTCAGTCGTTCCAAAAAAGCAAATTGAGCTTCCAACAAATACTGTTTTGGAAAACCGACCAGGAGGTATCTTAGTTCTTCGTCATTTTTTCGCAGACATTCATAAGTATCCATCTCAGGTAATAACCCAAACAATAGAAGAATATACTCAAGTCAAAAATAACCTAAAAATTAAAACAATAATAGATCCGAAAGAATTATCAGGCCAAGTCACTAAAATCTATACTTCTATACGGGATTCTGGAAAGGGGAATGAACAATCAGAACAAGTTGTGACTTTTATTGGAAATATTATCTACATGTTCCCAGTTAACGAGAAGAATTCTTATAGAATAGCACAGAGCAAGGATAAAAAGAAATTTCGTATTTGTATAGAAACGGGTTTGGATAGGCGAGAGGGAGGTGAAGTTTACCTAATCTTAGTTCCAGGTAGCGGAAGCCTGAAAACAAGTATAGAAATGACAACACACAAATATCTAGAGATAGAGGAAGGAGAAAGGAGTGGCAAGAAAATTAAAGTCAAAGAGCAAGTTGAGAGTAAAGAAGAAAAAGATGCTTTAGGACCACCAAGCTATCGTTTTTTTCCTGCTTTCGTCTATAATGCAGCAAATTATTTTTATTCGACCCGATTATTTAATATGTTCTATCCTTTTGTCTCTCGGTGTAGTTTATTTAAATATTTTAGAGATTTTCCCTATTTTTCCCATAACAATAAAAAATAATATATATTTTCATCTTTTTTTAAGGAGAAGTTACTATGAAAAAACTTGTTTTATTAATGTTTGTTCCTATTCTTTTCATTCACCTCTCGTCACAAGCGCAAGCGGGAGGTTGTTTCAGTTGCTGTCGTGATGATAGTTCCACATCACATGTGCGTACAAGGCCTGTAAGGTCGTCGGAATCGACAGAAAATGATCCTTTGTTAAATTCTTCAGCTTCTTCGGCCACTGCTCCGACGACCTCTGGGGCTGGAGCACTTGTTGTTTATAAACCTTTTCCTGGTATAGAACTTTCAATCCCAACGTCATTCCAAATTACAAATCTTCCAGGAGACGTTATAACGGTTAGTGCTGAGAGCCACGCGAAGCTTGTTATATATCCCTCGCTTAAGGCAGCTGAGGGGGCAGAGGAATATCAAAGCATTAAAAAAATTGAAAAGGCCGAGATAAAAAAATCGAACGAGTTGTTGGGCCAATTGACTAAGGTCTATCAAGCTATACAAAACTCGGGGCAAGATAAAGTTCAAACTCAACAACTTGTGGCATTAATTCAACAGATCGTCGATAAATTTCCAGTTGGTAGGCAGAATTCTTATAAGCTTGTGAGATCTACAGATAAGAAAAGCTTTCGTATTTGTATAGAACTAGAAGATGGTCGAATTGTTCTGATCCTTATTTCTGGAAAGGATGAATGATAACTCCATCCCATCTCCCCCTCACACTCGGTCAAACTTCTCTTTATTTTCTGAAGACAGTTTGACCGTAAGGTGGGCATGGGTGTCATCGTCTTTTCGCTCGACCACCTCCCCATGGGCATAGAGCCAGGCGATTTTTTTACCCTCCGCAACAGGGAGAGAGAAAGAATAAGGTTTATCCTTGCGTGCAAGGAAGGTATCGATATGAGCCAAAAGTTCTTCAATTCCTGAGCCATTCAGAGCGGACACCAGACATTGGGGAGGGTTGGCGGCTCGTTTGGCTTGGGTATTCAAGAATTTATAATTTTGTCGCGTTAAGAGATCAGCTTTGTTTAAGACTTCAATACCATGTTCTTCGTAAGCCTTCTCTAATCCTAGCTCTGCTATGACATTCAGCACATCTTCCTGTTGGCTCTTGCTCTCGGGATGAGAGACGTCGCGCACGTGCAGAATCAAATCCGCTTCCATGACTTCTTCAAGGGTGGCCCTGAAGGCTGCTACCAAAAGGGTGGGGAGCTCAGAAATAAAGCCCACCGTATCAGAGAGGATGATCTCTCGCCGTGAAGGCAAAGTCACGCGCCGCATGGTGGGGTCAAGGGTCGCAAAGAGAATGTTTTCGGCCATGACGCCTGCTTGGGTCAGGCGATTAAAGAGGGTTGATTTCCCTGCATTCGTGTAACCCACTAAAGCCACAACGGGGTAGGGGACACGTTTGCGTGCTTTGCGATGAAGGGTGCGGGTTTGCTGGACCTTATGAAGATCTTTTTTAATGCGCATGATGCGTTCATCAATAAGGCGACGGTCAAGCTCGAGCTGGGTTTCACCAGGTCCTCCAATAAATCCAAGGCCACCCCGTTGACGTTCCAAGTGAGTCCAAGACCGTACGAGACGACTTCGTTGATAGGTGAGGGCCGCAAGTTCAACTTGGAGCCGTCCTTCGGCAGTACGCGCGCGGGCGCCAAAAATTTCAAGGATGAGACCGGTACGATCAATGACCTTGCAATTCCAGATTTTCTCAAGGTTGCGTTGTTGCACCGGCGATATAGCGGCATCAATAAAGACGAGCTTCACATCAAGGGCTTTGATAGGGCCTTTGAGCTCTTCCACATGACCTTTACTGATATATGTTGAGGGGCGTATCGTGTGTTGCTTAAAAAATTCCTCGCCTTTGACGTCCAGCTGAATGGCCTCAGCCAAGCCTCTGGCTTCCTCAAGGCGGGCTTCAGGCTCAATGATGCGATGCGTTCCCTTGATAATGTAAGGGCATATAATGAAAACAGCCCCAGAAGACTTGCGTTCCGGGGCCACCCTTCCACTCTCTTTACTCACAAATTTTAGCTCTCTTCTTCACTTATTTCCTCTAGAATCACGTCATCGCCCTCATAGAGCTTGATAGGGTTGACGGGCATGACAGTAGAGATAGCATGTTTATAGACAAGTTGGGAATGGTTGTCGCGCCTCAGGAGAACAGAAAAGCTGTCAAACCAAGTGATGATGCCTTGCAATTTTACGCCATTAACAAGGAAAAGCGTTACAGGCGCTTTTGTCTTTCGCAAATTATTGAGAAAAGTATCTTGTAAGCTTGTTGGTTTTTCATTGGCAGCCATAGTTTATACCCCTTTTTATTAGTCTTCGTTTAACCTGAAAACAAAAATATGACTGTCTTCAGATTCCTATTGGTTTCTATCTTTTATTAATAACAGGAGTGTCTTAAAAATTGGTTACTATCACAAAAAAATTATAAGGTAATTTTATAAACTCTTAATTAAGTTCGCAAGACCCATACAGTTTTTTGCATGGATGATGTTCTTTTGCTTGGAAGCTTCTCCATCACCAACCACAACGGGAACACAGCCACTTGCTCGAGCACAAGAGACATCAATCATAGAATCTCCCACAAACCACACATTATGACTTGCCTGAGTGGCGCTATCTTCAAGAGCCGTGTGGACAGGAATAGGAGAGGGCTTGTCTTCCTCCGTATCTCGTGAGCCGATTACTTTATGGAAATGAGACTGCCATCCAAGATGTTCGACTTCTTTACGGAGAATGTATCCTGTCTTGTTGCTGACAATGCCAAGATATATACCCCTTTTCTTTAAATACTGAATCATCGCATCTGCCCCTTCAAGACTTTTAAGATCGAGCAAATGAACTTTCTCAACACTTGCATAAAAAAGACGCTCCCCTTCTTCAAACTGCTTGCCAAACAGATCTTCGCCAGCATCTCGCGTGGACTGATGAGGACGGCTCCAATATTCGTCGCTAGATAATTCTGAAAGCCCTAAAGCTTTTCTTGTGATATTAATACTTTTATGAATTACACGCCAGTTGTCTACTAACGTTTGATCCCAATCAAAGAGGATTGCTTGAGGGAGTTTACGCGGATAGATTTCTGGAATCATGATATGTCCTTATTTTTCAACAATAAAACAACTTTTGAGCGTGGCATCTTTAAGTATTTTTAACAGATCATCCTTGTCTAATGCTACACATCCCGCAGTTGGGATGCCTTCTAAGCGGCGAAGATGAACAAAAATACCACTTCCTTCACCCTTGACGACCGGATCGTCATTATGTCCTACGACAAGGACTATATCATAAAGGTGATCTTGACGCCAAAGGTTTTCGTGGCGACCCTTGTAAGGCTTTTGGATATGTTGATTATAGGCGGGATCGCCTACATCATCACACCATCCATCTTGGGGCGTTATAGGGCTCAGGGGGAGACAGGTTTTGGGGCATTGAAGGCGATCTTCTCGGTAAAACACTCTTCGAAAAGGAAAGACGCCAATGGGCGTGGCCCCATCTCCCTCTTTTTTAACCTCTCGAATACCGCCACGACCCCAGCAACAGGGGAGGGGTGTTTCTCCCCACCACAAGAGCCCTCTCTTTTTTAAGACAAGGTTCATTTCTCGTAATTATTAGAAACAAAGCGATCAAGAAGCCGTACGCCAAAGGCGCTGGCTCCCTTGGCACAGAGAGGCAAATCTTTGCTTGCCCAGGCTGTGCCCGCAATGTCAAGGTGTGCCCACGGCACTTTATTGGTAAAGCGCTGTAGGAACTTAGCAGCCGTTATGCTGCCGGCACCACGTCCAATAGAGATATTTCTTACATCTGCAATTTCGCTGTCGATTTCTTTGTCATAAGATTCATCCATAGGGAAGGGCCACAAAAGTTCGCCCACCTTCTCACCCGCAGTCATAAGTTTTTTTGATAAGGCTTCGTCGATGGAAAAAAGACCTGCTCTTTCATTTCCAAGACAAATAATCATTGCCCCTGTAAGGGTAGCGAGATCCACCATGAACTGAGGCTTAAAGCGGTTCTGGGTGTACCAAAGGGCATCTGCAAGCACCAAACGCCCTTCAGCGTCCGTATTGAGAACCTCAATGGTTTGTCCAGACATGGTTTTTACTATATCTCCAGGACGCTGTGCTGAGCCTGAGGGCATGTTTTCCACAAGGCCAATCACCCCCACCGCATTGACTTTGGCTTTGCGACAAGCCAGCGCCTTCATAAGCCCTATCACAACGCCAGCCCCCGCCATGTCATATTTCATTTCTTCCATATTTTGAGCAGGCTTTATCGAAATCCCGCCTGTATCAAAGGTGACTCCTTTCCCAACGAAAGCAAGAGGCGCTTCTTTTTTTGCGCCGCCTTCCCACTGCATAATCACAAGCTTAGGCTCATGGACACTTCCTTGGCCCACGCCAAGAAGTGCATTCATCCCAAGCTTTTTCATATCTTTTACGTCTAAGACCTCAACCTTGACGCCGTCTTTTTTGAGGGTTTCGGCAATCTTGGCAAGGGTCTCGGGGATAATAACGTTTCCGGGCTCTGAAACAACAGAACGTGTTAGGAAGACGCCTTCTGCTATAGCTGCGAGCGGCTTAAAGAGCCTTTCAACGTCGCCGGGGGCTGGGGTAAAAAAGGAAATTTTCTTTAAAGAAAAGAGCTCATCGGCAGATTTGGTTGTAAAATATTTTTCAAATCGCCAGGACTTCAGAAGTGCCCCATAGGCCAAATGAGCTACCAGCAGATCATTTTTACAGCCCTTAAGGTCATAAATCTCAACGGCTGCTTCCCCAGAAGGAAGTACTGTTAAAGCATGGGCAATGGCGCCGCCAATTTTTGTCCACTGTGTTTCATTAAGATCGGAAGTTTTTCCAAGCCCAATGAGAATGAATTGCGTGCCATCTTGTGAAAAGACAGTTAGGGATTGGTTAAACTTTCCCTTGAATCGCGACTTTTTTAAGGATTCACTCAAAAGCCCTTTTAATTTTTTATCCCATTTTAGGGTGGGCTCAGGCAACTGGTTCCCTTCATAAACGCCTAAACAAACGACTTGAGCAGTGGTTGGTTTTTTAAATTCGACTTTTATTGACATGATAATTATTAATCCTCTCTTGAAATTTCTATTAAAATCTGTCAGCTCTCAAGAGTCAATGGTCCTTTTATTATTGGAGAAGAACGTGGTACGTTCCCATTTTGTGTTTGTTTTGATACTGGGATGGCTTCTAAGCCCTTCTCTTGGATTTGCTGATGAGATTCAGCCCCATCGCGCCTATTACACGGTTTCAATGATAAGCCAACCCTCCATTAAAAGTACCGTAACTGATGTTCGTGGAACGATGATGTTGGAGCTCTCCAAGGTTTGTGGTGGGTGGACCTCTCAGCAAGTCTCAGATATTTGGAAATATATGGGAGAAGACGAGGTGGAACATATCCGTTGGGGATATGTCACCTTTGAATCGGATAATAGTTCGCTGTTTAAGTTTAATACCTTTCGCAAAGTAGATGATGATCTTGTGGAAGATATTCGTGGAAAAGCAAAGAAGGATAAGAAAATAGCCGAAGTCATCTATCAAAATCCTATGGAGAAGCGTTTAAAGCTTTCCGAAGGAACTCTTTTCCCCCTTGAACATATTAAAGGTCTTCTTGCAATTGCAGAACAAGGAGAACATTTATACCCGGCCATTGTCTTTGATGGGAGCAGTATGGATGGAGCTTCTGAAATCAATACATTTATCGGTGGGAAAAAGGTCCAGGCGGGCAATCCTTCTCTCGAATCTACCCATCAATTTGCAGGCCAGCCCTTTTGGCCTGTACGCTTTTCTGTTTATGGCTCCGGGGGGATTGGTTATGAGGCGGAATACACAACAACACAAGAGCTTTTGCCTAATGGGATTATCAAGCAGTATGTTATTGATGATGGCATTATTAAAATTCGGGGCGTTTTGGATCGCATCGAACTTTTACCAAAAGAAGATTGTTAGTCCTTGACAGAAAGGTGGAAAAAAGTATTATTCCCCTAGTTTTTTAAATGGATTTTAAGATATGGCCAAGCAAAATACAATTTCGATTAAAATGCAAAGTTCCGCAGGAACAGGCTTTTTTTATGTCAAAAAGAAAAATCCTCGCAAACTCACCGAAAAATTAGTGATGCGCAAGTATGATCCTAAAGTGCGCAAGCATGTTGAGTTCAAAGAAACCAAAATAAAATAGAGTTCTTTTTACAATATTAAAAACTATTTGTTTTCAAAACAGAAAAACTCGTGTAGTATTTTGGCATTCTTGAATGGTGTTTCGTCCTACAGAGGCTTTAATGACATTACTTTTATATTTAATAACAATCTTAGTGTGGGGGTCCACGTGGTTTGGGATTAGCTGTCAGTTGGGGGCTGTCCCTATTGATGTCTCCATTTTTTACCGTTTTGTTTTAGCTTCCATACTGTTGTTTGCCTGGTGTTTTACTAGAAAAGTGAATATGAAGTTTTCTTGGAAAGAGCATGTTTTATTTGTCCTTCTTGGGGTTTTTCAATTTTCTATGAATTATTTAGCGGCATATGAAGCAACATGCCACATTTCAAGCGGACTCAATGCCATCGGCTTTTCGATGATTCTTGTTTTTAATATCATCAATGGTTCCCTCTTTTTTAAAACGCGTCTAACATCGTCTGTGTTCTTTGGGACCTTAAGTGGTATTTTAGGGATTCTGATTATTTTTTGGCCCTCCATTATGTCCTTTGACATTTCAAATGAAGGCTTGATGGGAATTTTATTTAGTCTTTTAGGGGCATTATTTGCCTCTTTTGGAAACATAATTTCAGCTGCTAGTCAGAAAAAAAATATCCCCGTAATGCAAAGCAATGCCTATGGCATGGGATATGGGGCTCTATGGCTTTTGCTGATGATCTTTATCACAGGAGATTCCTTCAAATTTGATATGTCATTTACTTACATAAGCTCTCTCGTATATTTAGCCATTTTTGGCACCATTGTTGCTTTTGGATGTTATCTGACTCTTTTAGGGCGCATAGGCGTTAGTCGAGCGGCTTATGTGCATATTTTAACGCCCGTCGTGGCCCTGATTATTTCAACCTTATTTGAGGGATTTAGATGGGATCTTCATATTTTTACGGGAGTGGGTTTGATTCTTTTAGGCAATGTCATCATCTTGACAAAAAGGCTTCCAAAAATCTTTACAAGAGGGAAGCCTGTTCTATCCTCTGAAGAGGCTTAGCTTTATCGAAATGGAGGCTCATCAAATGTACGAAGCTTGCGAGAGTGAATGGCCACATCCCCTAAGTGTAGTTCTTCTTGCAAAATACGAATCGTTTCTATTCCGATGCGTAAGTGTTGGGACACACTTTTCTTATAAAAACTATGGGCCATGCCTCTGAATTTGAGCTCACCGTGAATAGGCTTGTCCGAGACGCACAGAAGAGTTCCATAGGGAATACGCATACGAAAGCCATTAGCAGCGATTGTAGCGGATTCCATATCCAAAGCGATGGCGCGGCTTTGACGAAAACGCTCCATCATCTCTTGAGAACGAAGCTCCCAATTGCGATTGTCTGTGGAAACAACTGTGCCCGTACGCATGCGATCCTTGAGGTTAAGTCCAAGGCTTCCCGTGACGTTCGCAACAGCTTTTTCAAGAGCCGTTTGAATTTCCGCAATGGGGGGAACGGGAACCCAAGAGGGTAAATCGTCATTCAAAACGTGGTCCTCACGTACATAGGCGTGAGCAAGAACATAGTCTCCGAGACGTTGACTACGCCTGAGGCCTGCACAATGGCCTAGCATCAGCCAGCAGTGGGGTCTTAAAACTGCGAGGTGATCCGTAATCGTTTTAGCATTGGTAGGACCAACGCCTATATTAATAAAGGTAATTCCTAAGTTGTCTTTTCTTTTAAGGTGATAGGCTGGCATTTGGGGCTGATGGATGGCCTCCCGCCGGCCTTCGGGATTTGCGTGCTTTAAGCGCGGATTAGGCGTGACAATATCTCCTGGTTCAATCAGTTCATAGTAATCAGCACTTTCTTTCAAGGCTTCGTGGGCATATTGAAGAAATTCATCCACGTATCGTTGGTAGTTGGTTAACAAAATAAAATGCTGGAAATGCTCGGTGGAGGTTCCACAATAATGGTGTAAACGATTAATCGAAAAATCGACACGCTCTGCAGTAAAAAGAGCCAAAGGAAGGGGTTGTCCTTTTTTAACTTTATAGGTTCCGTTAACAATGCTGTCGTCAACCATGCTCAAATTTGGGAGAGCAAATTCAATGGGGCTTTGCCAAACTTTTTCCGATTGAAAAGTTTCAGAATCCCATTCATCCACAAAGGGAAGGGGAATGGGCCAGTCACTTTTTCCCACCACGACCGGGATTTTGTGGTGATGAATCAAGAGGTCAATTTGTTTGGAATAGTAAGCATCAAATAGGTCTGGACGTGTGAGGGTTGTTCCATAGGTTCCCGCTTCAAGAACGGCTCCAAAGGCTACTCGGTGATCTATATTAAGATTTTTCAGAGGGACCTTAACCCCAAGATAAGGATAAGTTGCCTTAGAAAGATTGGGGAGCTTTTGCGGCATTTGTTTTGTTTTAGCAATGTTAAGAAATGTCTCCCGAATAAGGGTCACATTTTTATTATAGATTTCCTTAATGTGCTTAACAGCTTTGTCCGCATCGAAAAATTCTATTAAATCTTTCACATTTCCATGGCCTTCAGCGAGATCGTGAGCTTTTTTGTTTTGCATAGGAGACTCTTAATTTTCTTTTTTCTTGGGAAGAAGGACCATCGATCCATCAGGATACTCGATGCAATCACCCGGGTTAATACCCAAAGTTTTCAGGGTTGCTGTGGTTTTTTTCTGCGCCTCTTCAGCACTGTTGACTGTAGTGCTTTCAACTAATTGCGCTGGCTTCCCATTCACATAGCACTGGGCAATATATTGAAATTTATTGTTCAGCTTATTAAAAGTTATGACCTTGAGACACTGACAGTACTCATTGGCCTCTAAGGCTCCGAATGAGCCTATGAAGAGGCTTGTGAAAAGAAGGAGTTTGAATTTTAAAGTCATTGTCTTACCGAGCAAATTGCAAAATTATTTATAGTTGTGTCCATACATGACGTCCAGAGGGTATGGGGTCGCTTCAAAGAAAACCTCGTATGACTTTTTCTGTAAGCCCTGTCACAGAGGCTATAGTTTCAACATCAATGCCTTTGGCAAGCATATTTCTTGCCACTTTCTCAATTCCTTCTTCTCTTCCTTCTTCTCTTCCTTCTTCGCGTCCTTTCTCAAGGCCTTTCTCAAGACCCTCATCATATTTCTGAGCCATGGAGGCAATATAAGCCCCTTCGTATTTCTCGGCTTGGTCATAGGTTAAAAGCTCTTCTTCATTCCAATGAAA
>MEMA01000040.1 GCA_001767835.1 Alphaproteobacteria bacterium GWC2_42_16 | reverse complement strand
TGCACTCTCTATGGTTGATCGGATCAATGACAACTTTCAGATTCTAAATAAGGTGTCTTGAAGTAGAAGTGGTATACCCCTTTGAATGATACTGGAAAGGTGGTGGGTATTCTTTGTCAAACGACACCCCTTGTATCTTTTAACGTTATTGGATATAATCATTCATGATTCGAACTTTCAAATGTGTAGAGACGCAAAAAATATGGGAGGGGAGAGTTTCAAAGAAGCTCCCATCTCAGATACAGCAAGTGACCAGACGGAAGTTACGAATGCTCGATAGTGCGCATGTCTTGAATGACTTAAGAATTCCACCGGCAAATCGTTTGGAATCACTTCAAGGAAGCCGTGCTCATCAGTATAGCATTCGTATCAATGATCAGTGGAGACTTTGTTTTTGCTGGAGAGCCGGGGATGTATTTGATGTGGAAATGATCGACTATCATTAGGAGAACTAGAGATGACAGAACGTTTAAAGAATATTCACCCAGGAGAAGTGTTGCAGGAGGAGTTTTTAAAACCTCTTGGACTGTCTCAGAATAAGATTGCCCAAGCTATCGGCGTTGCTCCACGGCGTATTAATGAGATCGTTTTAGGGCGGCGAGGCATTACGGCTGATACAGCAATTCGGCTTGCCTATTATTTTGGAACTTCAGAAGAGTTTTGGATGGGGCTTCAAGATAAGTATGAACTTGAAGAGGCACATCACCATCTTAATCATAGACTTAAGATCCTCGTGCATCCTTTTGTAGGCTAAGTTTATGATAACAAAAAGGATTAGTGAAAAAATTGACCGGAAATAAGACAATACTTTATGAAAAGATTGACCCACAATATTTTCTTATTATAAAGTGTTTCTATGATTAGTATTATATTTGTTAAGGAGAAAAATTATGACAAATTTTAAGAAAGTAAGTGCCATAGCCATTTTGATAGGGACATTAGGTATCAGCACGGCTTTTGCAATGGATCCGGACAGCAATGAAAACCATACGTCGGTTGTAAAACCCTCTTCCCCTACCCCTGCTAATCCTCAGACAAATCCTGAGGAAGACAAGTTTGCTGCTCTGAAAAAAGAATTAGAAGTTGCTGAATTGCGTAAAAAAATTCTCGAAACACAAGCTGAAAACGATAGGTTGGAAAAGGAAGCGAAAGCACGGCAAGCTCAAAAGGAAAAAGAAGAGAGTGAAAAAGCTAAATCGCCATCAAGCTCAAGTTCAACTGAGAAAAAGGACTCTCTCGATAAATTTGCGGGTAACGTAGAAAAACAAGCAAACAGATTCGCCAAGCACTTAAGACGTGGGAAATTTTAGATAAGATAACTTATATGAAGAGGAGTTAACTTATTCCAGCTCTCTTAAATACTCAAGGCATGCCTTTTTGTCAGGCTTGAAGTCCTGATCGATCCACCAGTTTTCAACGGCCTTTAAAAGGGCGCCAATGCGTTTACCTTCGCGGAGGTTGCTTTTTAGGAGGTCTCTACCTTTCAGTGGGAATACAGGGATAGGCCAGGCCATAAGAAGAGTCTGGAGGTGTTTTAAGAATTCGGCTCCATCCTTCACGGTCATTTCTTTGGATGAGATCCTTTGGGCTGTTTGGAGCGTGGCCGTATGAAACGTAACGTCCTTTCCCCAAAGGTAGGCAAAATGTTTGTAAGACTTTTCACTTACGGGGTCATGCTTTTGTATGAGAAAGGCAAGTTTGGAAGCTTGTTCCTTTGAAAGCCTTAGGTGGGATTTAAGCTCATCAAATAACGGATGAAAAGAGGCCAACCGTAAAAAGGCATTGGGGGCAAGGCTGGCTTCTTGTTCCAGAGGGATGAGTTCATAGAAATCTTGCCAGGTTTTGGGGTGAAAAATATAAGCTAAAACCCCTGTTTCTTTCATGGCCTCAAGAGCATAGAGAGGGGAGGGGAGTTCTAAAATCTTTAAAAACTCATCCGTTACGCGCTCACGCGCCAGGTGGGGGAGATGAGAAGCATAGCCCTCACAGGCCTTAAGACCTTCGGGGCTGTAGGGCTCATGGCCAAAGCGGGCAGAGAAACGGAAAAATCGAAGGATGCGCAAATAATCTTCCTTAATCCGAAGAGAGGCATCTCCAATAAATCTTACGCGATGAGCCTTTAAATCCTCCAGCCCCTCGACGGGATCAAAAAGATGCCCTCTTTTGTCCGCATAAATAGCATTAATAGTAAAATCACGTCTCTGTGCATCTTGGACCCAATCTTCTGTAAAGGCAACGTGTGCCTTGCGTCCAAAGGTTTTGACATCAATACGTAAGGTCGTTATTTGATAGGGTTGCTTATCCAAGACGGCTGTGATGGTTCCATGATCAAAACCGGTAGGAATGGCCTTGATCTGGTTTTTGGTGAGGAGATCTAACACCCATTGAGGAGGGCGATCGACGGCCAGGTCTATGTCACTTGTGGGGAGATTTAAGAGACCATCGCGCACCGACCCTCCCACAAGGCGAAGGGTAGCACCCCCCGCTTCAAAAAGATCAAAAAGCCGCTGTAATCCGGGTAATTTTAACCAGGGACTTGTGAGGATTGTCATATATTGCGCACAATTTGCCAGAGAGCTAGGGCAAAAGACACAGCAATAAGGCTGTCGAGGCGGTCTAAAAAGCCCCCATGCCCAGGAATGAGAGGGCTTGAGTCTTTTACATAGCTCCATCTTTTGACTTGGGATTCGAGGAGATCACCTCCTTGAGCAATCAGAACAAGGGAGAAGATAGAGAGGAGTGAAAATATCCCCGGTAAAAGCCACAAAGCGGTAAAGTAGCCAATGATTGATCCTCCAGCCATCCCTGTCATAAAGCCGGCCCAAGTCTTATGAGGGCTGATGGAAGGGGCAAGCTTTGGCCCTCCCAAAAGCCGCCCTCCCATATAAGAGGCTGAGTCCGTGCCCCACACGAGGAAAAGAAGCCAGAAAAGAAATTTCCATCCCTCACTAAAGATAAGATAAGGGATCAGCCAATAGATGGCAGTGCTAAGGTAGAGAGTCCCCAGGAGAATAAAGAAGAGTTTTTTCCATAAAGAGAAAGGGTTTTTGAGGCATAGATTTCCCCATTCAATAAAAAGACATAAGATCACAAGCCCTCCAAGAATTAAGCTGAAGGGGGGGCCTGAATAGATGAGGACTAAGGAGAGCGGAATCAAGATTCCTGCTGAAAAAAGGCGAATGGCGAAATTATTGTTTTTTCGAAATTTAGGCTGCCGTGCCAAAACGTCTCTCTCTGTTTTGATAGGTTAAAAGTGCTTCCATAAAATCTTCTGGGGTAAACTCGGGCCAGAATTTATCCACAAAAACAAGCTCTGTATAGGCCACTTGCCACAGGAGATAATTACTAATGCGTTGTTCGCCACTGGTACGAATTAAAAGATCAGGATCAGGAATGCCTGCAGTGTAAAGATGTTCGTTAAAAATTTTTTCAGTAATATCTTCAGGATCAAGCCGATGGTCGCGGGTTTTTTTTGCAATTTCTTGGGTGGCGTGCAGGATTTCTGCTCGGCTTCCATAGCTGATTGCCATTTGGAGAGTAAGTGTTTTATTTCGCTTTGTCAGCTCTTCCACATGTTCAACCAAGTTTAAAATGGTGTTGGGAAGTAGGCTTCGTTCTCCAATTACCTTAAGACGCACGCCTTCTTTATGAAGTTCTTCAGCTTCTGTTTCAAGGTAGTGCTGTAAAAGGGCCATCAGACCAGAGACCTCATGCGGATCCCTTCGCCAATTTTCGGAAGAAAAGGCATAAAGGGTGAGGTATTCAACGCCGATGCGTGAGGCTGCTGTCACAATTTCCCGTGCGACCTCGCTTCCCTTTTTATGCCCCTCTAGGCGTGAAAGCGATTGCCCTCGTGCCCATCTTCCGTTCCCATCCATAATGATGGCCACATGGTGGGGAATTTTTGTAAGGTGGCGATTAGACATCTGCGTGGACCTTATACATGAAGAATTTCTTTTTCTTTGTGGGAAAGGGCTTCATCCACTTTTTTAATGAACTCATCGGTAGCCTTTTGAATTTCGTCAGAAAGGCGATGCGAGTCATCTTTGGAAACATGCCCATCCTTTTCCATGGTTTTAACCTGGTCCATGCCATCCCGCCGGATATTGCGGATAGCAATGCGTCCTTGTTCAGCATATTTTCCCGCTACCTTCACCAATTCCTTGCGCCGCTCCTCACTTAATTCAGGGAGGGGGACACGGATAACAGTGCCTGCTGTTGAGGGGTTGAGGCCTAATCCTGCTTCGCGAATGGCTTTTTCAACAGCAGGGGCTAGGCTTTCATCCCATACGTGGACAGTGAGAAGACGCGGTTCGGGAACGCTAATATTCCCGACCTGATTGATATGCATGCGGTTGCCATAGGCGTCCACCGTGACGGATTCTAAAAGACTTGGAGAGGCGCGCCCTGTGCGAAGTCCTGAAAAATCCTTATGGACAACATCAAGGGCTGCGATCATGCGTTTTTTTAAATCAGAAGTGATTTCTTGACTCACGGGATCCTCTTTTCTTTTTGTCTTTAAGACTATACTCAATTGAGAGGCAAAGAGGAAAGTTTTTTTTCAAGAAGAGAAAAACTTAGCCTAAGAAAAAGTCCCGCCATGGGAGGCGGGACATAGAGAGAATGATACTCTTTTTAGGGGTTACGCTACTGTGGTTGCTTAACTTTCTTCAAAGATAGGGTTCCTCCACTGGAAGCCGATAAATCAAAGTCTTCGACCATTTTCTTCAGATTGTCTGAGACTACTGACTCTATATCTTTCTTCAAGGATGGGGTTCCTCCTTTGGAAACAATGAGTTCATAATTCTCGACTTTTTCCGTCAAGTCATCTGGGACGTTACCTTGTTGCGACTCTTTTAATGCACTTAGGTTCGCTACTTTTAACATCATATCGTCGATCTGATTTGTGTATAATTGGTTTAACTCCTCTTTCATCTGTCTTAGTTCCGATTCTTCTACTTCTTGAGGATCATCGTTTTGTGAACTTTCTTTGAGGAAAGCGTTGAGCGCAGTAGCTATTGCGTCGCCAGAGGTGCAGGTCTCTAAGATTTCTTTCATAGTTTTTCTTGTTTGAGCCTTCAATTCTCCAATTTCGGAATTAATGGTGTCTGTTTTCTCGGTTATCGTTTTTAGTTGCTGTTTTGTCTTTTGTATTTGATCATTTACTTGTTCTAAAGTAGCGTTTTGCGGCAGTGACGACAACAATAAGTCCTCTTTTGGAAGCTGAGTAGTCGCTGGTGAGCTCGAAGTACTTGGTTGGGATGTAGTAAGGTCGTTCATTTTATTTGAAAAGTTAACCAGTTCTTTAGTCAAACGGGGATTTAGTATTTCCAAGAGATCCTTTTCTATTTCTTTCCTCCTCTGCTCCAATTCTTCTTTCTTTTTTAGTACCTTTCCTTTTACTTCCTCGTCCGACACGTTTTTAAAAGTACCAGGATTTGAATGGTTAAGATCCTCATCATTCATTGCCATAGAGGCTGAGCTGGTTAAGAGAACACATACGAATGCGGCAAAAGATTTCATTCGTATTGTGCGAGGGGTAGATTTTTGAAGTATTGTCATAGTTTCTCCTTATACAAAAAATTACAATATAAACACATAATACTTAAATAAACATATAAAACAAAATGTCAAGTATAATTTTTTTGTATAAAACAAATCGAATTTCTCTTTAAATCTCTGTTAAAAATCTTGCACTTAGCTGATTTAATCACTTAATAACCGTAAAGCGACCCTTGCCTTTAAGGGCATCCATGATGCCGTGGGGATTGAGGATCGAGAAAACAAGGATCGGGATTTTGCTTTCCCGTGCTAAGGCGATGGCGGAGGTATCGAGAACCCTTAAATCTTCGGTGAGAACTTTTTGGTAGGTGAGTTCAGGATAAAAAGTCGCGTCCTTATGTTTCATTGGGTCTTTATCATAAACGCCGTCTACTTTGGTGGCTTTCATCAAGGCTTCACAATTGAGCTCAGAAGCTCTCAAAGCTGCGGCCGAGTCGGTTGTAAAATAGGGATTTCCTGTTCCCGCCGCACAAATGATGATGCGCCCCTTTTCCATATGATGAGCAGCGCGCCTACGGATATAAGGCTCACAAATGGACTGCATGGAAATGGCTGACATGACGCGCGTTTCAATGCCCATTTGTTCTAATTTGCTTTGTAAAGCCAAAGCATTGATGACCGTGGCCAACATGCCCATATGATCTGAGGTGGTGCGTTCAATTCCTTGAGCTTCTCCATTTAAGCCACGAAAGATGTTCCCACCCCCCACCACAATGGCTTGCTCAACGCCATGAATATGGGCTTCTTTGATCTCTGAACAAATGCGCTCAATGGTGGCAAGGTCAAGCCCAGAAGTTTGGCCCCCCATCAGAGCTTCTCCGGAAAGCTTAAGAAGAACGCGTTTGAAAAGAGGCTTAGAAGCTTCCATACTTATTTCTCGAGTTGTGCTGCGACTTCTTCGGCAAAATTGCTTTCTTTCTTTTCAACACCCTCCCCAAGGCCGAAACGAACAAAAGCCGCAATTTTAATGGGCTTTCCAGCCTCTTTTGAAGCATTGGCAACCACATCCTTAACGCGTGTCTTGCCATCGATGACAAAAACTTGTTCTTCGAGGACGGATTCCTCATAAAATTTGCGCAATCGCCCTTCCACCATTTTTTCAACAAATTCAGCAGGCTTGCCTGATGCCAGTGCTTGGTCACGGAAAATGGCGCGTTCGCGCTCAACTTCAGCAGAATCCACAGAGTCAATGGTAAGGGCAATGGGTTGGGAGGCTGCAATATGCATGGCAATTTGTTTACCCAAAGTTTCAAGCTTATCTGAAGGGGCCGTTGATTCAAGAGCAACCAATACCCCCAATCGACCTAAGCCGGGAGCGGCGGCATTATGAATGTAAGGGATGACAACACCAGGGGAGGCCTCAAGATAGGCGGTTCGCCTTAAGGACATGTTCTCCCCAACGGTGGCTACAAGATGCGTTAACTCTCCTTCAACTGTATTGGTTGATCCTGGATAAGGAGCTTTTTTCAGTTTATCAAGATTTCCCTTTGTTTCAAAACTGAGTTCAGCGACCTTTTTAACAAAAGCTTGAAAGTGTTCATTGCGTGCAACGAAATCGGTTTCTGCATTTACTTCAACCATGGCTCCTTGTGTGCCTTTGCAAAATACGGCCACAAGCCCTTCGGCTGCAACACGGCCAGACTTCTTCGCAGCTGCTGCGAGCCCTTTTTTGCGGAGCCAATCGACGGCAGCTTCTATATCACCGTTGGTTTCGATGAGAGCTTTTTTGCAATCCATCATACCAACGCCTGTCTTTTCCCGAAGGTCCTTTACAAGGGTTGGGGAAATCTCTGCCATAACTCACTCCTTCTCTTAAATACTGATTACCACCTTATGTGTTTTCTTGAGCACGTGTTTCAGAAACTGTTTTTTTCTTGGGCGCGTGCTCTTTTAACTTTGCAGCCTGCTTTGCTTTAGGTTCGGTTTTGGCCTTAGCTTTTTGTTCTTTTGGTTCTTTTTGTTCTTTAGGTTCTGCTTTTGGCTTTACCGTTGTTTCTTTTTTTACTTTAGGTTTCGCCTTTGGCTTTTCTTCACTAAAAACTTCTTCTTCGATGATAACGTTTACTTCTTCTGCTTCGCCAATGTCCTGTCCTGAGGTTAACATTTCGGCTTGTAGGCCATCTAAAATAGCCGCAGACACGAGGGTACAAAAAAGTTCAATGGCACGCTGCGCATCATCGTTGCCTGGGATGAGGTAGTCAATATTATCAGGGTTTGAGTTACTATCCACAATTGCCACAACGGGAATTCCAAGCTTATTGGCTTCTTTAATGGCAATTTCTTCCTTATTTGTATCGATGACAAAGAGAATATCGGGAAGACCGCCCATATCCTTAATTCCGCCGAGCGAAAGCTCAAGCTTGTCCCTTTCTCGTTCAAGGGAGAGAAGCTCTTTCTTGGTAAAACCATGTGCGCCTTCACCAAGCTTTTCTTGAAGCTCGCGCAAGCGTGTAATGGATTGGGAGATGGTTTTCCAGTTGGTAAGCATGCCGCCCAGCCAGCGGTGATTGACGTAAAATTGTCCACATAAGCTTGCGGCTTCCTTGATTTTTTGAGAAGCCTGGCGCTTTGTTCCCACAAAAAGAACACGACCGCCATTGGCAACCGTATCGCGAATGACTTCAAGGGAGTGGTGCAACATGGGCACGGTTTGTTGTAAGTCAATGATATGAATTCCGCCCCGAGAGCCAAATAAATAGGGAGCCATTTTAGGATCCCACCTTCGGGTTTGGTGTCCAAAGTGAACTCCAGCTTCCAAAAGCTGACGCATGGTAAATGTTGGCATCATAATAAATTTTCCTTTCTCCAGTTATACCGCCGCAGAGAATGAAAGCTTTTTGCTACCGGAGTGGTCTCTGCGTGTGTATTTTGCAATCAGTTTTGATTACAATTGGTCTCTATATAACTTGTCTTAAGCCCAAGGACAAGAGAAGAAATTTGTTGAATTAATATTCCCTCATGTCGTTAACAGAGAAAATTATCCATGCTTCATGAAGTCAGATTTTTAGTTAGAATCTCTCGGGTCAACACCTAAAAGCTTAGCCAGCATCCTATTTACAATACCAGAAGCAATATCAGTTCTTCCTCCATGAGGCTTTGCAATAGTCTCCACACCCGTCGTTCCATGGAAGCTGACGTGGCTACCTCTGGTTGTTACGGTTTGAATGAGCGATGGGTCTTTTTTCGCAACAGACTTCAAAATTCCTAAAACATCTTTGAATTTTTTGCGGTGTTCAGCTTTAAGTTGCTTAAATAGCTCCGCTTTTCTTGTTGCGGAATCAACTTTTTTGACTTCTTGCTTTTTTTGGGGAGCTTTCTTTTTATTTTTTGCTTTTCCTTTTTTTGCTTTCTTTGGAGCCTCATTTCCGCCTGAAGCAACACGATGGCTTATTTCATCTTGTTCTGCCCGTATTTGTTGTTCGTATTCACTTAAAACTGCGGTTTTCAATTCCTCTACATACTCAAGAAGAAAAGGCCCTCTTTTAGTTGCCATGGCTTCTCCTTCTTGCTTCGTTTCCTTGATCTCCTCTCCCTTGGCCTCCTCCGCCAAATCCTCAATAAAGAGAAGCTCTAATATGTTCCATTCTTGTGGCGTGGTGGGCATGGGAACAAAGACAACCTCATTTTCTGTTAACTCTTCTACCTCAGGCCATATCTCTTTTAATATCGGATAAAAAGGAGAGGAGTCCTTATCTCCAGAAGAACGGGCGGTTGTTCTATGGGTCGTAAAAGGAAAGGGCGATTTTTCTCCATAAAATCCTTTTACTTTCATAATCTTTTCGGGAAGCATTTCAATGACAAAACCTGAATCGCGCACGAACGCGAGGTTAGGCGCAATAACAAAAGTTTTTTGGTGTTTCACATCAAATTGTGCAGAAACAATTTGGAATCGCTTGCTTTGTTTTACGGGGAAGAGGATATCCCCTTCTTTCAGATCTGAATAATACCCGATGTGATGACGATCATCTTTTAATTTGATAAGTCCGGGAGAAGTGTCTGGTTTAATAAGAGCAAAACATTTTAAGGTTTCAAAGATCGCACTTCTAATCTTTTGAAATTCCTGCAAACTAGGACGGCGCTCTTCTTCAGTTGCGGCAACGGTACTGCTTAAAACAACGTTTCGGGCAAGGGGTTCGACAGAAGAACTAACGCTCGATAAACTAAGGATGTGACCCTGGTTTGCCGCAACAATCAGATTAAAAAAGTAAAAAAATTCGGGAAGTAAATTTTCATTTAGCTGTTTGAAACTCTTAACAGTTTTTTCAGGAATAGAGTTTTTTTTGAAAAAGGCTTCAAATTGCGTACGAAAATTATTCAGGATTTCATCTGCCTTTTTCTGCTCAAACTCATTCGGTGTTATTTTCTCTATAGTTTGAGCTTTTTTAAAACCACTACGCATATATTCTTGCAGTGTTTTCCAATCAATTTCCCAATCAAGCTCTTGTGGAGAAATAGATGGAGCACCTTGAAGCAGTGAAAGCGTTGGCGAGCTTCTTTTTTCTTCCTCGGGTTCCATAGCACAAAGAGAAGAATTTAAAAATAATAGTGAAACGAAAAATAATTTCTTTTTCATATTAATAACTTACCTGGTTACAATTTCATTGCTATTTCTAAATAATATTGCAAGTATGACTTGTCAAGTTTTTAGCCTCGCTGACCGACCGATGTTAATGTAATAATTGTTGTGAAAAAATATAATTTACATGTTCAGGGAAAAGGACTAATATATATTTGGATGGGATATATAAGACAACTCATCAAGTTATCCACCACATTTTGCAAGTTTGTCATCCTAATTTATTCGTTTGTTTTCAGTAAGATAGATGTTGTTGCTCCCTTTTTGTTAAAAAAAATTACTTTTTAACCTGCTTGTTAACGATTTGGTAACTATTTCAGGCGAGACTGCTCACGCCTATAAATGAGCATCACAATAAAAGAGGAGGAAAAACCTATGTCAAAAGTACAATTTTTAAAAGCTCTTGATGTTGCACGGCAAACATTGCCATTCATCATGATTACGGCCATTTTTATTGGCCTTGCTTACACTTATGGTCATGCACTAAGTCCTTTTCAAATCGATCCCTCGAGTGATTTGGTTCGATTGAGCTGTCACTTTGCTCCATAAGTTTTGGTAACAAGATAGAAAGATTGCTGATTTTAAAAGGACCAGGGGGCTTAATGCCCCCCTTTTTTTAAAAAAGATTCCCTCAAAAAAGTTATTTTTTGCTTGGATTAAGATAAAATTAACGCAATACCAGAATAATCCTAGAAAACTTGTGTGTTTTTCCTTTAAATCACGTTTGCAAATGCAATTGCGTGTGTTATGAAGTTGACCCATGCGGGCGTGGTGGAATTGGTAGACACACCAGACTTAGGATCTGGAGGCGAAAGCCATGGGGGTTCGAGTCCCTTCGCCCGTACCAAGGGTTTATAGAGTGAAAAAGAGATCAAAAGATCTGTTTTTTATAGGTTTTAAAGCAAGTGAGGCATAAGGTATGCAAATAAAACAAACACATTCTAAGGGGCTTAAAAGGACATTTGACGTTATTTTCCCTGCAAAAGATATTGAAGCTAAGATAAATGCTCAGCTTGAAAAGATTGGAGCCAAAGCAAAAGTTCCTGGATTCCGTCCGGGAAAGATCCCACTTGTTATCTTAAAACAACGTTATCAAACTGAGGCACTTTCAAAGGTGTTAGATCAATGTGTGGATGAGTCTGTTGTAAAAGTCATCAAAGACAACGAGTTGCAGCCATGTATGAAACCAAAGGTAGATCTAAAATCCTTCAATGATAAGGAAGATCTTGTTTTTAGCATTAATATGGAAGTATTGCCAACTATTGGCGATATAAAGTTTGATAACCTTTCCTTTGAAAAGTATTCGGTTAAGGTGCCCCATAAAACAGTGCAGCAAGTTCTTGAAAACTTTGCTCTCCGTACCCGCGAAACACATCCCCTTAAAAAGCGGCGCAAAACAAAGATGGGGGACATCGTCATCATTGATTTTGAGGGATTTATAAAAGATGAACCTATTGAAGGGGGACAAGGCCAAAATCATCTCCTAGAACTTGGGTCAGGCTCTTTTGTCCCTGGGTTTGAGGATCAATTAATTGACCAAGAAAAAGGAACACGTATTGATGTCAAAGTAACCTTTCCCAAGGATTATCATGAAAAACATTATGCTCGTAAATCTGCGCGGTTTAATGTTCATTTAAAAGACATCCATGAAGCCGAACCCCCAGTTGTTGATGACAAGCTCGCAAAGAAGCTTGGATTCAGCTCGGTTAAGGAAATGGAAGAAGGAGTTAAAAAAAGCATTTCAAAGGATTATGATGCTCAAGCCTTTATTTCTACGAAGCGCCACGTGTTAGATGCCTTGGCTGAACGATTTATTTTTGAGGCCCCTCAAAGTATGGTAGACCTTGAATTTGAGAATATTTGGAGACAATTTTGTGAGGAAGTTGGCATTGATCAAAGTAAAGCCGCTAATGTCAATGCGAAAGGTAAGGTTGGCTCTAAGACCTTTGAAGAAATCACTGGCCAAACAGAAGATATCCTCCGTGCTGAATACAAAATTATTGCAGAAAGGCGTGTTCGCTTAGGACTTCTCCTTGCCGAAATTGGACGGCGGAACAATATTAAGGTTGCAAGTCAAGAGCTTGCAAGTGCAGTTAAGGCTAAGGCTCTTGAATACCCTGGACAAGAAAAACGAGTATTTGATTATTATCGTGACAATGAAGCAGCTTTGAACTCATTAAAAGCTCCAATTTTTGAAAACAAAGTGATTGATTATATCCTGACTCAAGTAAAGATTTCAGAAAAGTCAATTACACCAGAAGACCTCCAAAAATTGCTGCTTAAAGATGAGGAAGACGCTGAGAAACAGGTATTATCACAAGTTAAGAAAAAGAAAATCGCAGGAAGAAACAAAGAAAGTAAGGAGTAAAGATGGAGATTTGCATGAATAATTTAGTGCCGGTTGTTGTCGAACAGACCGCAAGAGGGGAGAGGTCATTTGATATTTTTTCCCGCCTCTTAAAAGAAAGAATTATTTTCATTAATGGCCAGATTGATGACGTGGTTTCAAGCCTCGTGTGTGCGCAACTTCTTTTCTTAGAATCCGAAAATCCAAACAAGGATATTTCTATTTATATTAACTCTCCTGGAGGAGTTGTCACGTCAGGCCTTGCGATTTATGACACCATGAATTATATCCGCCCCGATATAGCAACTCTTTGTTTTGGGCAAGCGGCATCCATGGGATCCTTTCTCTTGGCGGCAGGGACAAAGGGAAAGCGTTATTGTTTGCCCAATGCGCGTGTCATGATTCATCAACCTTGGGGTGGTTTCCAAGGCCAGGCCTCAGATGTTGAAATTCATGCGCGCGAAATATTGGAGATTCGGACACGCTTAAATAAGATTTATGCAGACTGTACGGGTCAACCCTTGGAAATTATTGAAAAGGCCATGGATCGCGATAACTTTATGCCTGCCGAGGCCGCCAAAAAATTCGGTCTCGTGGATGAGGTGATTATAACCAGGCCTGTACCTCCAGAAGTGAAAAAAAGTGTTTAGAATCGCTAAAAAAAATCCTTTTATTGTCTTTGTTAACCATTTATTGGTAGTTCCATGCGATTCTGAACTAAGAGGGGTAAGCTACCAAGGGTGGGCAGCCATTCCTCATATTGAGACGCATTAAAGGAGGGTGTTATGACAAAGTTAAAAGATGATGATCCAAAAAGCCCCCTCTATTGCTCCTTTTGTGGAAAAAGCCAGCATGAAGTTCGCAAACTTATTGCGGGTCCTTCTGTTTTTATTTGTGATGAGTGCGTTGATCTTTGTACGGATATTATAAAAGAAGAAAATAAAGGTCCGCTCGTTCGTTCTCCTGAAGGAATTCCGGCGCCAAAACAAATTTATGAAGTTCTTAATGATTATGTGATTGGTCAAGACCGGGCAAAGAAAGTGCTTTCCGTTGCCGTTCACAACCACTACAAGCGCCTCGACCATCGGAATCACTCTGGCGATGTTGAGCTCTCAAAATCAAATATTCTTCTTGTGGGGCCGACTGGGTGTGGTAAAACGCTGCTCGCTCAAACCCTTGCTCGTATTATTGATGTTCCCTTTACCATGGCAGATGCTACTACTTTGACCGAAGCAGGATATGTGGGTGAGGATGTAGAAAACATCATCCTCAAATTGCTTCAAGCTGCAGACTACAATGTGGAAAAGGCCCAGCGCGGCATTGTCTATATTGACGAGGTTGATAAAATTTCGCGTAAGTCTGACAATCCGTCCATTACGCGAGATGTCTCGGGAGAAGGCGTTCAACAAGCACTTCTGAAAATTATGGAAGGAACTATTGCCTCAGTCCCTCCGCAAGGGGGTCGTAAACATCCCCAACAGGAATTTTTGCAAGTGGATACGACGAATATTCTCTTTATATGTGGTGGTGCTTTTGCGGGCATCGAGAAGCTTATTTCTTTGCGGGGGAAAGGAACAGCGATTGGTTTTGGCGCAGATGTAAGGGGTCCAGATGAACGTAAAACGGGAGATCTTCTACAAGAGTTGGAAACAGAAGATCTCTTGAAATTTGGTCTTATCCCCGAATTTATTGGTCGTTTGCCTATTATAGCAACATTGAAAGATCTTGATGAAGGAGCTCTCATTGAAATCCTAACTGAGCCAAAAAATGCTCTTGTAAAGCAATACAAGCGTCTCTTCAACATGGAGGGAGTAGAACTTAATTTTACAGACGGAGCGTTAAAAGCCATTGCGCAAAAAGCCATTGATCGTAAAACAGGGGCCCGTGGATTGAGATCCATTCTTGAATCCACACTTTTGAACACCATGTTTGAATTGCCTACTATTGAGAATGCTGAAGAGGTTGTCATTAACGAAGAAGTGATCCTGAATGATGCAGAGCCCCTCTTTATCTATGGGAAAAAAGGCGCCAAAAACTTAGAAAGAAGCGGCGCTTAAAGGCGCCCACGCTCTAAGCTTCTGGGGCTTACTTCTTAGCACTTTACTTACTTACAATGTTTGTTAACAGATACTTGCTTATTGCATTCCGACAATGTCTGATAGGTCTGATAGCACTGACCTGAATCATCTGCAGCAGACTTAGTCAGACAATAACAAGTGTAAAATCCACCATCGATGGCAAAACACGACGTTTTTATACACGCACATGCGGCATGCCCTTTCCCGATCATTAGGATTCCAGCAATTACAAAAAGTGCTGAGAAAATTCCTATTTGAAGATTTTTCTTTGACATGATGTTTTTTCCCTCTTTTTCCATTAATTGATGTTTGTAATGATCCTTAGAGACTCAAAAGTGTTTTTCTTTAAGCTAAGCATAGAATAGTCGAGATTTCTTACTATTTCGTTAACTGAATCTTCTTATGGTTACGGTAAACGCATCTAAAATATAGGTGCAACCCTGCTTGTTTTGTGCAGCTCAAATGCATAAACATACA
>MEMA01000039.1 GCA_001767835.1 Alphaproteobacteria bacterium GWC2_42_16 | reverse complement strand
CAAGAGACCGTATCAACGGTCTTTGATTATGCTATGCCGGTAATTTCAATAACACAGGGCGTAAAAAACTTCGTTCGCAAAGAAGCACCTACACTTCTTAAAAAGCTACCAGCCAGTCGAAATGTAAGTCCTCAGCTGCAAAAAGGCTCTGGATCTCCTCAAACAAGTCAGGGACCTCCGAAGGTTAATTCACAAGCACGAGTCAGACTCATTAATGATCGAAAGCCTATTAATTCCGAGTATGCTAAGAGTGTTTACCCTCTTGAAAAACTTCCAGAGAGCCTTCGTAGGAAATATCCTCATAGCGTACCATTCACAGGCACTGGACATCCCGATTTTTCAAGGTATGCTGTTAAAAAAGTACAGATTAAAATGACGGGTAATCGAAAAATAGACGAAGGTTTAGCTAATAAAGCCGCCGGACTTTCTAAAAAACCAGAAGGCTATACATGGCATCACCATCATGATAGTCAAACAATGATGTTAGTTGATGAGGAGCTTCACAAGGCAATTAAGCATACAGGTGGGGTGGCAAAAACAAAGAAATGAATATGGAAAAACATTACGGACCCTTGAATGAAGAATTTTTGCTTTGCATTGAGCAATTTTGGCAGTTTGGTCTTCCAAAAGATTATAAAATTTTTTTGCTTAAGTTTAATGGAGGAGTTCCCAAAAAAACAGCTTTCAATTTTAAAGGAAAACAAGAAGGATCTGTTTTGGATAGTTTTTATGGGATAGTTAGAGGGAACGATAATATACTTCTGGTTGCAAAAGATATAGGTCATAGATATCCCTCAACAATGCTGCCCATAGCAGATGATGTTTTTGGTAATCGAATTCTTCTTTCAGTAAAAGGCCCTGATAGAGGCAAAGTTTATTTTTGGGATCATGAAATGGAAGCTGGCGAGGGCGAAGAACCTTCCTATGATAATCTTACCCTCATTGCCGATAGTTTTGATGAATTTATTAACTCACTTCACGATATGAAAGAGTGAGGGACATAACAAATTTCGTTCTTTGACAAGTAAATAAGCTTCCCTTTTTCTGCAGCCATCCGGCATGGCAGCAGCCCTCACCTCCTTTGTCCTCAAACAGGACGTTAATGCAACTGTTCTGGCGTCTACCAATGCGGTTGAGAATAATTTCCTCCAGATCCCTGTTGCAATTGCTGCGGTTCTTCCAGAGGTCATCGCAGCAGCAAAGGTTTCCTGGGAGGTGTATTCTCTAACCCATGAGGAAGAACTTGAATATTACAAACAAGAAATTTGTAAGGTTGTGGCAGAGAAAACTGGATATTCCCAAGAGACCGTATCAACGGTCTTTGATTATGCTATGCCGGTAATTTCAATAACACAGGGCCTAAAGAGTATTTTCCGTAAAGCACCAGCTCTGCTTAAAAAACTACCGGCAAATCGAAATGTAAGCCCTGAAGTGCAAAAAGGCTCTGGATCTCCTCAGACGAGTCAGGGACCGCCGGTTGTGACAACTATCGCTAAGAAGTCTAAGGAATCAGTGAAAGATGGTAGAGCAGGAAAACAAAGAAGATTAAAGGAGCTTGCAAAAGATGTTAGACTTGGATCAGCAGACAGAGGATGGTTAAAACAAGAAGAAAAATCAATCGAGAGAAAAAGCTCTAAAATGGGTCGTGATGGAAGTTTAAAACCACAAAAGTATATTCGTGTTCCTCCAGGGAAAGAATTAGCTCATAAACGTGGCAAGGCAGCTAAGGACGGCAATAGTTATGAACATTCAGATTTACAGGATATCGATTTGCATAAATTACAACATAAGCACGAAGGATATAAATAATGCATGACTATATTTCTTCTTTACACATAACGCTTAAAAATTTAGATAAAAAATTAGGAGGAGATATCGCCTTTATACAACCAATAAATGAAGAAAACATACATGATTTCGAATCTTCCATCGATTGGAAATTGCCAAATATTTTTAAATATTTTTACTATAAAGAAACAAACGGAATTATTATAGATAACAAACGAATATATAGTATATATGACAAAACCCAAAAAAAAACTTGGGTGGAAAATCTTTCTAGGATGAATAATCCTGAAACAAGTCCTTGGTTTAATGGAAGACCTAATATCTTTAAGGATTACCTTATCATTGGCAATGACAATGATACGATTTTTTGTTTAAGTAAAAAATACGATATATCAAATCCCTCAATATACATATGCAAGAATTCTAACTCTTCTAAAGGAGTTGATTTAAATAAGCTTAATTTAGATTTAGAGGCATTAATTATAGAAATGGTAAAACAAGCATTTGAAGTGTGTTGATTATGGTCTTGGTGGGTGCCTGAGGACAAAATCTCGGCTGTTCGAGAAAAGCTTCGTCCAACAGGGTTAATTTGTGTGTGAGTGTGATGGTTGTTGGTGGTGGAAATGAAACTTTAACCTTAAAGGAGACTAAACATGAAACCTAAACTTATATTACTGACAATGGCTTTGGCCATGATAAATCTCTCTCCCCTTATGGCCGTTCTAGGACCAGACGAAGAGGAGAGAGAATCCCATACCATACATGGACACTATACCATAACGCAACCCGAGGCAGATGTCATCAGGAACCATGGAAATGTCCGCATTGAAGCTTCTGAGATACACCTGAATCAAGGAGTGAGTTTGCATGGAAGTGGATCCTTAGAGTTAGTGTGCGATGTTTTCAATAACCAAGGCAGCTTGGATATAAAAGAACCCGCAGAACAAAGCTAACTTGCTTTCATTAAGGAAAGGGATCCAATATTGGGTCCCTTTTTCTTTAGAAATCCAAACTTTACTGTTTTACTTCTCCCCCTCCAGACCTCGAGTATCCTCCGCCTCTAGTAGGGTGACCACTGCATCCCAATAATCTTCGCCCCCTTGCTTGCTGAAGTGCATGGTATGAAGACCTATAGAAGGTTTTAATATTCTCTAAGGTATCTACAGTTGAATTTCCCTCTGGAGGAGCAGAAAGAGACGTTAAAATTGTATCGATCTGCTCTTGAATAGAAATTAAAGGCTTAAGAAATTCATCCTTCCAGGAAAAGCTTTCCGCCAAAAGAGCTGCATTTAAAGAAGGGAGAAGATCTTTTGGAGATTTTAAGGAAGGAAGAATCGTCGTTAATTGGCTTTTTACCTTAGGGGAAAATAAAGGATCAGGATCTAAAGACTTAGCAAGTGCCTCAAGAAATGTTACCTTTTTTTGTAAAGGCTCCCATTTTTCTCTAAGATTAGAAAGGCACGTAGAAATTGCGTTTTTAGGATTTTTATCAGAGCTTTCTGTGGGAGAAAGGGGATGACTTGAAGAAGATGACGAGGAAGAAGTCCCTGAAGAAGAGGGAGAACTCTCATTTTTTGAGGGAAGAAGGGAAGATACATGAGAAGAATCTTCATCTTTTAAATCCGGCATCTTACCTTCTCCTCCAGAAGAGAGGACTTGATGTGGGGTGAGGGTTAATAAAGAAAGGCTTATTAAGACTTGTTTTAAATTCATATATTGTCCTTTTTTATTTTATTGGATTCAAATAACTTTAATGTTCTCATTAATTTTTTGCAATATATTTCTGTATAAAGGGGTGAGAAGATCCATAGATAGCAGAAAATATTTCAGCTGCCTGGGACAATTGTTTCCTAAGGACGTTGCTTGTATTCTCTTTATTATAGTGAAGAGGAGAAAACGTGCCTTTGGAATCTAACTGAGCATATGTTTTCTCATCGAGAAAAGATTTACAAAATGGTTTTATTTGCCCAAGAAACTCAGAAAGATAGTCAGCTGCTTTGGTTAAGTCTCCCATTTTGTATTTGATAACAGCGGCATGATAATAAGTTGTGAGAAACATTAATTTGAGATAATTGTTGTCGGGTTTCTTGTTGATGTTAAAAACGGCCTTACAATCCTCATAAGCTTCATTGAGTTTTCCTTGCTGAATGTAGGTTTCTGCTCGCAAGACTCTTGCAGGAAATGCTCGATAAGCTCCTAACAACTTTCCAAGGTTGTTGACGGCATCACTGAGGTGGGTTTCAGCTTCCTTTAGTTGACCGCCTCTCAAATAGATCTCTCCCATTCCTAAGGCGATTTGAGGTCTTAATAACGAGTAAGAAAACTTGTCTGAGTGATGGTCAAGAAGGTATTGAGCTTCCCTAAAACCTTTTTCAAAAGCGTCTTGATACTGGCCAAGGCGGTTATAGACTTGACCCAGTCTCCACTTGTGCTTTGCGAGAGAATCTGGAATGTTCCCTTGCTTTTTAAGATCTGACTTATAAACGAGGTGAGAGGCTCCCCAGGTTTCAAGACCTTTTATGGCATATTTTACAGCCTCATGAGCTTCTGGTTTATTGATATAGGTTTTGCTGTAAAGAGAGGCAAGATGCTCGTAGATTTCTGATTCTAGTTCTTTCTTTTCCTTCGAGTTTATTGATGCAATCATTTTTAAAGCTGCTTCAAAATAAGATTGAGCTTTGGGAAGGTCGTTCTTATCAGAGTAGGCAGCCCCCATTGTTTTGAGAATTTCTGCAGTTAAGAGGGTTGAATTGGGGATTTTCTTACAAAGACTTAGGCCCTTCTGACAATACTCTAAAGCTTCATCCAGATCGCCTAAATCAACGCAACTCAAGGCTAAGTCGCTCAGCATCTCAGCATAAAACTTTCCTTCAAGATGACTGTTCTTGTTTAAAATCTGTGTGAAATACTCCTTTGCAAGATGCAAGTTATCAGCACAACAATAATGAGAAGAGCCTATGAGCAAAAGCAGGTTTTCTCTATATTGTTCTTCTAAAGAAGCTGGCAATTTTAAACTCTTTAAGTTTTTGAGAAGAGCTTCTAAATGAGGCACCAACGGGAGAATATAAACGCACTTTGTTTTTAAATATTTCCCATGAAAAGACTGAATAGAGGAAAGCATGCTATTCATAAATTTTATTTTTTCCTCCTCGGACAATAAGCTTAAAAGGAAAGCTAAGCTGATTGCTTGTGTGCTCCTGTGGAGAGAAAAGCTGGAGATTCCCTCATTCATAGTCTCTCTCCCTTTTACCTCTGATGTCTCATAGGTTAAGAGAGCATTTCTCCTTAAATCATGAATAAAACGATCGACAAGAGCAGGATCTTTATAGGATTCAAGTAAATGATTTGGGATATGCTGGAAATCCAAAAGGCTAATAAAGAGCAGTAAATCTTGAAAATCTGGGCTTTGATGAATAAGCTTTTCAAGAGCTGAAATAATAATGCCAGAGCGTGTTTTTGTATAATCACTCACTTCTTTGAGAAGAGCTTCTTGGAAAACGTCAAATTTTTGAGAGTTGTGCGAAATTCTTTCAAGATATTGATCCGGGGTAAGCTGAGAATTTTTGATGTAGTAGGCAGCCATAGATATGTCTAAAGGAAAGAGAGGAATATTTTTTAACAAGGATAAGGACTGTTCTTTTTGAATGACTGTTAAGGGCTGAGAGCCATAAAGGATTTTTGTAAAAAGCTTAAAAGCGTCCTCTGGGGAGAGTTCTCCAAGAGGAATCATGTTTTCTGCTTGGATATAACTTGTGTTTTGTAAGGTCTCATTACGTGTTGTGAGAATAATTTTTCCATTTCCCCAAGCATCTGAGTCATAGGGAAGGAAATTTTTAATATCCGCAATGGCTTCTAAGTTGTCATAAATCAGAAGCCAGTTCGGATGAGATTTTAAGCGTTCTTTTAAAAATATGAGAAGGCACTTTTCTTTCTCAGCAGGGTTTTTTATGTCCTGTATTTCCTTAAGGTTCTTTTTCTCCTCTTGGGATTTAGAAAGAGCATAAGCCAACTCCTCAAAAGAAACCATGAGTTTTTCTTTTGTCTCTGCATTGATTTCCCAAACGACGGATGCGGGTTGATTTTGTGCGTAATGACGAGCGAGTGTTGTTTTTCCCGATCCTCCAATACCCACCAAAACAGCCATTTGGATTCCTTGATTACTTTCAAGTTTTTTCTCAAGTTTTGAGAGTAGGAGTTTTCGATTTAAAAAGGCTGTTTCTGTGGGCAAAAACAAGTCAGACCGGACAAAATTTCTACTTGAGCCCGGGCTGTTTTTAAATGCCTTTCCTGTTTTATCCTCCATATAAACTAAAGAAAAAATGTAAGTTAATCCTACGCCTAGAATTATTAATCCAGTTAGATTGAGCCAAAGAGGCCTTGATTTGAAAAACAAGCTAACCCATTCTTTTGCTGTCTTTAATGAGAGTTTAGCTTGGACAGATTTTGCGACGATAGAAGATGGTGGATATTCCTTTTTAGAAGATTCGGATGTTATCCGGCTATACGGCATAAAATCAGGACTTGTCTGATCGAATTTATGATGAGGAAAGAGAATTTTTAAAAGTTCTATGAAAGAAAGGTAATAATTTCCTGGATCTGAGAAATCGATGCATTTCTGAGAGCAGTTTTTACTGAGTTGTTTATGAGTTATAAGGAAAATTGTATTGTTTTCATTTAGAATAAGGGTCTGAGGAACTGTAGCCCCAATATAAAGACTATACTCATCAGGAGAGCCTTTCATCTCCTCAGAAGGCGGAGGTTTCTTGGCTCTGTTAGTGTATTTGACTGGAATTCCCATAAGCTTTAAATGGCTTTCAAGGTAATGTATGAGAGAAGGCTTATCGTTTTTCTCTTGCATATCAATTAGGGTGCAAAAAAGAGACGGGGGAGAAACCTCTCTTAAGGACGCTTTTAAAAATTTTTCAAAAGAAAGTTGGTTAAGTAAGCTTGAATAATAATGATGTTTTATGAGAGAATATTTGTCAGAGCTTTCTATAAAATCAATAATACCTTCTCCAGAAGAACATCCCGCCTTTCTTCGAATATTGTTTATATGCGTCGTGACTGTCTTAGGGGAAATAGATAAAAAGGATGGCATGGTCTTTGCTGATCTTCCATTCAAGAGACAGGCAATAATGTCTACCTCTCTCGGTGTAAATTCAATGCCATTAATAGTTTTCAGACATGATGCGTAAATATCTAATGGAAGAATAACGTTGTCATTTTGCATAAGCTTTTAATTTTTAAGATTTTATATATTATAAAAATTACTCTAAGTTGCTTTATCAAAGCAAGTTCTTATTCTTAGCTCAAAGCTATCCTAAAATTCAACGACTTTCGACAAAGTCAGTCCAGTCAGATTCATCTCAATAAGATTCGCGCGTTTGTAGATACTATTATTTTTCGGACCCAGCATCTAATTCAGTGATAGAAGCTCCGTGAGGAGCTAAGAGAGATTTTAGTTCCTCAATTTTAGTATACCCTTCCCATTCTTGTCTGAGGGCATTCCATTTAAGGCCGAGTGATTTGAGGGAAGCTCTAATTTCGTCCGTTGGTCTTGTTTCAAATTTTACAATAACGGGAGCTTTCAGAACCTTTTCAGATGCAAAAGCTACCCCTCCTTTATGAGTCCAAGCTTCCAATTGTTTTTTATCCGATTCTTTTTCTTTTAAAGATAAAAATGCTCCAAGAAGAGCATTAGAATTCCAATCCTCTAAGTTTGCTTTTGCAGCTAACCCTCCGATTTCAATAAGTCGTCGTGTGCGTCTTTTACGCCCTTGCGCATTTAAGGATACTTCGAGCTGTTTAAGCCTGTTTTTTCTTTGCTCGAGGTTCTTTTTACGTTTCTCGAGAATATTTGTTGTTGTCATATGCTACTCCAACGGAAAATCTATTTTTATTTGATTATACAAATTTGGAATCAATAGGCAAGAGATGAATGTGAGTTGAAAAGGAATTTTTATAAAAATAAATTTAATATCTCCCCATAAAAACGCACCGAAGGTGTTATGGAAATAATTTTTTAAATTATGACATACGCAATATGTGTTGTAACCAACACTGCTTTCTGATAGACTCACTTTTAATCAATTCTCCTGAGTTCAAAAAAAGAAAAGTAAAAGTAAAAACTAAAGGCAAATAAAAGAATGACCAACAATAAACAAATTCTCATTTACCAAACGGATGGTAAAACTCACATTGATGTTCAACTTAAAAATGAAACCGTTTGGCTCTCTCTTTCTCAAATGGCAGAGCTCTTTGAGAGAGACAAGTCGGTAATTTCTCGTCACCTGAACCGCATCTTTGCGGAGGGTGAGTTAGAAAGAAGATCAACTGTTGCATATTTTGCAACAGTTCAAGTGGAGGGGGAACGAAACGTTCAAAGAACGATAGAGTATTACAACCTCGATGCCATTATATCTCTAGGATACAGAGTTAATTCAAAACGAGGAGTTCAGTTTCGTCAATGGGCAACTCAAAAGCTGAAAGATTATCTTGTTCAAGGTTACGCCTTGAATCAGAAGAAAATCACTGAGAAAGGACTTACGGATATTCAGAAGACTTTAGGTCTTTTGTCCAAAACCCTTCAAAGCCATGCTTTTATTGATGAAAAGGGAGCAGAAGTTCTTTCTTTAATCTTAAGTTATGCCAAAACATGGAATCTCTTGTTTCAATATGATGATCATGGACTATCTCTCCCTGAGACCTGCGTTCCCTCAAGAGCTGCCTTAGATTATGAGGAGGCCTTTAAGGCCATTCAAGACTTAAAGGTACAATTGATTCAATGTAAGGAAGCGACCACTTTGTTTGGTCAACAAAATGGTCAGGGTTTAAAGGGCATTCTGGGAAGCATTGAGCAAACCTTTGAAGGAAAACCTTTATATATATCTCGTGAAGAAAAAGCTGCCCATTTGCTGTACTTTGTGATTAAAGACCATCCTTTTAGCGATGGAAACAAACGAATAGGGACTTTGCTCTTTTTAATGTATCTCCAAAAGCAAGGAATGTCTTTAGCTTCTTTACCCAATAGTGCTCTTGTTGCTTTAGCCTTATTAGTCGCAGAGAGTAATCCTTTAGAGAAGGATCTTATGGTTCGTCTTATTGTTAACCTGCTTGTCCCCTCATAGAGATTCCCATGGCCATTCAATTCGCACGTTGTCAATACGTATCTCGAAGTACGGGAGGTAACGCCTGCCGTAAGGCTTCTTACAATCAGCGTGAGGAACTCAGATGCGAAAGAACGGGAGAAGTCTTTTCCTTTAAGGAAAGAGGCGACAATGTCCATCATGAAATCATGTTGCCCATTGGAGCTGATGCACGCTTTCAGAATAGCTCAGTGCTTTGGAATGAAGCCGAAAGATGCGAGAGGCGAAGAGACAGTCAGGTGGCTAAGGAATTCGTGATTGCCCTTCCTGATGATAAGGAAGTTAGTTTTGAAGATCGTATTGAACTCAGCCGAATGTTTGCATGCATCTTTGTTGAAAAAGGGGTCGCTGTTCAGTTTGATATTCATGAACCCCATGACGGAGAAGGAAACTGGCACACACATTTTCTTGTCACTACACGACGGTTTTCAGAAGATGGGACTTCTTTTTATTCAAAGAAAGCAACAGATCTAGATCCGGTGTTTCGAAAGGGATTTGTGGTCGAAGCGGAATTGTGGGGAGAGATATGGAGAGACCTTCAAAATGCTTATTTTGAAGAAAAAGGGTATGACCTTCAGGTTGATCCTATTGGAATTGTCGCTCAAGAGCATTTAGGCCCTGTACGCATGCGCCATCATATGAATGAGGCTCTTTTAAGATCTCAGATGCTTCAAAAGGCAAATGAGAAGCTTGCCCAAGATCCAAAAAGCGTGATTGAGACTATAACCCAGAATCGAGCTGTCTTTACCGGGAAAGATATCGATATCTTTTTAAACAAACATGTTCCCTTTAATGAAAGAGAGGGACTTTTTGAGAAGGTCATTGAAAGTAAAGACGTGCTTTCTTTGTATGACAAGGAAACCGGCAAAAAGACAGGCTATTTTACAACTCAAGAGGTGAGATCTGAGGAAGAAAAGCTGATTCGTTTTGCAGACAATATCGCTAATAAGCCGAGAGTAGGTCTTAACCACCCTCTCATAGTGGGGAAGCAAGATAGAGGGATTATTTTAAGTCCTGAACAAAAAGCCGCTTATGAGCATTGTGTCAATGAAAACAGGAATCTTTGTCTGATTCAAGGACGAGCTGGTGTGGGCAAGAGCACTGTTTTAACCCCTATTCGTATGGCTCATGAGGAAAGTGGGTTTAGGGTCTTAGGATTAGCCCCGACTCATAAAGTAGCCTTGGATTTAAAGGCAGACGGGTTTAAAGAGGCCAAGACGTGTCATGCCTTTTTATTTGCATTTAAGAACAATCGAGAAACGCTTAACTCAAATACACTTGTGGTGGTCGATGAAGCGGGAATGATGGGCACAGAGCTCTCGGTTGAGCTTTTTCATGTCATCAAAACAAGTGGAGCAAAGCTTCTTCTTGTGGGGGATGATCGGCAGCTGAGTTCTGTTGCCAGAGGAGGGGCCTTTGGTCTTTTAGCGGAGCGATATGGAGCCGTTACGCTTCAAGAGGTCAGACGTCAAACAATTGATTGGCAAAAGGCAGTTTCAGAAGACCTTTCTAAAGGAGATGTGAGGAATGCCGTTTCTCTTCTTGAAGAAAATAAGGCGATTCAATGGAAAGACACAAAAGAAGACGCTCTTTCAGATATTCTCAAAGATTGGGCGAAGGAAAGCCACTCCCACGGAACACGAATAATCCTAGCTCAAAAAAACATCGATGTAGACGCATTAAATCAGGGGGCTCGAGATATTCTCTGTGAGCAAGGGCGGCTGGGAAGCCTAGAGGTAACTTGTATGACCCAAAGGGGCAAAATGAGCTTTGCGGAAGGAGACAGGATTCACTTTACAAAAACAGACAGAGATCAAGGACTCCTCAATGGGTATTTTGGAACCATTGAAAAAATAGATCCTCAAACAAAAAAACTAACCGTTCTTCTTGATAACAAAGAAAAAAAAGAAGTTGATCCTCACACCTATGATGGACTCCGGCATGGATATGCTTCAACCGTCTATAAGGCTCAAGGATCAACTTTAGATCATGTCTATGTGCTTCACAGTAAAATCATCGATCAATCTGTCAACTATGTCGCCCTAACGCGCCAAACAAAGTCTCTTAGCCTTTATGTCTCGAAAGATGAAACCCCAACTGAGGCTCATCTGATTCGGCAAATGACACGGCAAGATGGGAATGGCCCAAGCCTCCGGTTTGATACCTTAAAAGACATTGAAAAGCGCCATGAGGAAAAAACCCTTGCAACCCACATTAAACAAGGTGCTGAGAAAGTCGTCACAAAAATAAAAGACGTTTTTCACAAAAATGAGGATTTTTATAACTTCGAAAAACCTAAAGACCTTTCCAATCACCCGGTTTCCTTATCCCCTTCCCCGAACAAGAAAACACCTGAGCCCATTTCTGAAGACTTAAAACGAGCCATGCTGGGGGATGAGCTCTATAACCGGATCTATAACCCAAAACCAAAGGCAACACAATCTCAAGCCGTTACGGAAGACCTAAAACGCACAATGCTGGGCGAAGAGCTTTATAACCGCGTCCATAATCCAACATCAAAAACTTCAAAATCTCAGGCTATTTCCGAAGATTTAAAAAAGGCCATGGTCGGAGAAGAGTTTTATAATAAGGCTCATGGGAAAGATATTTACTCCACCAGCTCTACTCTCAAAGCTGTGTATGAAGACATGAGACAACCCGCCTTTGCGAGTCACCATCCTCAAGCGAAAGCTATAAGAAAAGCTTTTGAAAAGGGATTGAAACTTTATGGTGAAGAAAGAGCCATTGCTTATTGGGAAAGCAAAAAGGAAGAGCTTGTTCATCTTTATCAAGAAAGCCTCACCAAAGTTGAAAAGGAATTAAACTCCCCGCACTTAATCTATCTTTCAGAGAAATGGAAGAATGAAGCACGTGAGTTTGCTAAACAAGATCCCGCAAAAACTCTTAAGCTTATTCAAAATCTAAAAGACAATGCTCTTGAAAGACAAGAGCCTGACTTAAGAGAAAAGCCAGAAGAGAGGACAATAAAACAAAAGAACACAGATCATCAAAACACTCTAGAAGCCACCTACCTTCGCTTTAAAGCTTTACGGTGTATCCTCAAAGATAATCCAAAAGCTGAGTCTTATTTTGAAGAAGAATTTAAGCGTCTCGGCAAAGAGTTAGCTCAGGATAAAGACTTTATGAAGTCCCTTAAACTTCAGGATACTAAAGAAGCAAAGTTCATTGAACGGATGATGAAAGAAGAACATTCCCGTTCCTTAACCCTAGACAGAGGCGGCCTTTCCCTTTGAGGGATATACGCCTTCAAAATCCCAAGCTCACAAAAACGAAAAACAGTATCAATGATGACGATGATGGGCTTTATGTTTATGTAAAGTATATTCTTTAAGGAGAGTCTCAGCAGGAACTCCTAATCTCTCATGAAGAGTACGCATCATTCTCAGAGTTAAGGGGCGTCTTTTTGTCAGAAGTTCTGAGACCCTCCCCCTCCTCACTTCTAAGATGGACTCTAAATCTTTACGGGATAAATGTTCTTGTTCAAGTCTGAACTTAATTGCCTCAATAGGATCCGGTAAGTCCACTGGATAATGCTTAGTCTCATAGGACTCAACAAGAGCTGTAAGGACATCTAACAAATCCCCCTCAGGGGTATTAGGAATTGCAGACATCAAATCCGCAATCTGCTTTAAAGTCGCTTCATAATCTTTCTTTGTTTTGATAGGCTTGATATTCATCATATGCTCTCCGGATCTATCTTATCATACTCTTGATGGGTTCCTATAAATCTTATATAGACGATCTTAAAGTGGTAATTGACTTGAACGATCAGCCTATACTTATTGCCAGATATATTAAATATAACCCTATTGTTTTTCAGAAAATCGGCGCTTCTGTAATGATCTTTGATATTTTGAGGGCTACTCCACAAAGCTTTTTTTGTTTCAGCAAACCAAGATTTTAAAGGTTCTTCTGATTGTGGATGTTTGCTCCAGAATTTCTTAAGAGATTTTCTAGAAATCACTCTCATATTAAGACAGCACCTTATCCTATTGACAGACAAATTATACAATGTTCCCGCTGTGGGGTCAAGGATAAAAAAAGAAGGTTGGAACTCTAATGAGAAGATTTTTTCTTTGCATTATCTAAATCTTTTTTCTCCTTTTGTATGGCATCATAGAGTTTTAGAAGTTCATCACGAGTCTCAGCATAAGACATCCCCAAGTCATAGATTTTTCTTGTTTCCTTATTCATAAGAAAAACAGCAAGAGGCGAGGTTTGCATGAGAAAAAGCCCCATCCCCATAAAAGCTCCTGTGAGTGCTGTTGAGAAAACAAGCACAAACCAAGGTTTGCACCATTTAAAGGTGTATTTTTTCTGAATCTCTTGGCAAAGTATATTTGTTCTATCAACTTCGTTGTTAAGCCTCCTAGCATCTCCTTCAACCTGACTTAAGAGGGACGAAAACATTTCAGAAACCTTGGTTTCACAAGATTCAGTTACGTCTTGAAAATTCTTCTTGAGTTGGCGACGGATGTATTTTTTAATGGTTTTACGAACTTCTTGGCAGCATCTTTCTTCAATCTCTGAAATTTTTTCCTCAATTTTTTCCATCTGTTTGCGATGATTTTTATTGAGGAATCTTTGAAGATCAGAGGTTAGTGTTTGTAAGGAATCTGCTTCAAGTGAAGCTGATTCCAAAGCGTTCTCTTCCAATTCAGAGAAAACTTCATCTTTGGGTTCTGAGTTAGGCATAGAGTTTCCTTTCGGGTTGGTTTTAATGGTGACTAAAAGTGAGTGCCATTAAAGGCCATTTAAATGAGGTCACTCTTCAGGGTTGGCCGACAGTCAAGCGCAACACCAAGAATTTTTTGTGATGTATTTTGACAGGTATGTTGCTCTTCAAAGCGCTCAATATCTGAAAGACGATATCGAACACCCTTATTCATTTTAATAAAGAGAGGTCCCCGCCCATTCCATCGCCACTGGCTTAAAGTTGCAGGGGTAATGTTCCAGCGCTCAGCTAAGGCTTCTGGAGTCAGTAATAGTTTTTCCATAAATGATTTTCCTTTCTTCTTATTCTTATGGATTTGGCCTTGAATTGGCCAATTGCCTTATGAAAACACAAAACAAAGTTATCGTCAACAGTAATTCTGCATCATATACTTTATTTTCTCTGCATATACAAATATGTATATTCGAATGTAAGATTTTGTTACTTCGAATGCATAAATAATGATTCTTCGAATACAAACTTTTTTCCACTTCGAAGAATCAAAAATGATCTTTGGAGAGATATTCAATGAGAAAGAAACGCAATAAGTGTAGGACTAAACTTCAGATGGCTGCCATACTAAATAGCAATAGGAAAGAAAGCCTTGTTGAGGCTTTCTTTCATGAACAAAGATGAATGAGTATTTATTGAGATTTTCTTAGACTTAATCCGCATCCTTTATGTGAGCATCTTTATATGCCTTATTAAGTGCAAGATAAACCTGACGAGCCTCAAAAGCCAAGATATCAAGCTTATCCGCAATGGTAGAAAATTTTTGGATTTTGTATTTCAGGTCTTTTAAAAAAGACTCAGGCAGGACTATATTATGGTCACCCATGGTTGACTCCTGTTCAGTTGATCATGGTCAGCGGCACGTGGATGTTATAGCATCTGCGTGTCGCGTTATCTCATATGAGGTAACATCTTAAGAATAATAGTTTCTTTAATGGCAGGCAAGCAGAATTTTAAAAAAAAGAGAATTTTAAAAAGATATAGCCCGCAATAAATGTGAACAATTTGCTACTGAGAAAAGGACGAGCCCCTTATGAACCAAACGTATACTGAACCCACTGCTTCTTTATTATCCCTCGGGGATCCTCGACAAATTGATGCCTCCAACAATTTCCGCAAGTGGCCAGATTATATAAAAAAATATGGGTTTTCCTTGAAGGACGTCCCTCACTTAATTCAAATGCTAAAAGATCCTGCCTTTAAAACAGCAAATTCAAACGATCCCATCATATGGGCTGACCTTCATGCATGGCGTGTCCTTGGGCAATTACGGGCTGTTGATGCTATCCAAGATTTAATTCATTGCCTTGATTATAAAAAAGAAAACGAAGTTGATGATTGGAGCATGGAAGAAATTCCCAGTATTCTCGCAAAAATGGGCGTTAATTCAATTGAGCCCCTTTCTTGTTATATTCAAGATCCCTCAAAGGATTGCTGGAGCATTACGGCTGCGGGAAGGGCGTTAGAGCTTATTGGGACAGATTACCCTGAAATGCGTAAAGCGTGCGTGGATGCAATTTCAAAAAGGTTGGAAAGGTACTCTGAAAATGAAGATGTTCTCAATGCCCTTCTTATTGGTAATCTTGTTGATCTTAAAGCTGTTGAAAGCTTAGACCTTATTCGTAGCACGTTCCTTGCAAACACGGTTGATATTACCGTTATGGGAGATTTAGAGGATGTGGAAATCGAATTGGGTGTACGTAAAGTAAGGGTAACACCTAAACCTCGTTTCCATCTTTGCGGAAGCCACTGTTTTCATGGTGCAGAACCACAAGTTCGAAGAAGCCCCAAAATTGGACGGAATGATCCTTGCCCCTGTGGAAGTGGTAAAAAATACAAAAAATGTTGTTTGGAGTAACATCGTTCTTAATAACTTAAGCCCTAGGTTTTCAAAAAATATGTAGGTTCGAGCCTCTATCTTAAACTATACCCCAATTTGCCATACCCCTTCATCCTTTTATCAGCCATTTTGGAGAGCATGGGGTGAGATGAGTCAATATAATCATAGATGATTACTTCCCTTTTGCTATGATGAAGGCGATGGAGTCGGCCGGCATATTGAGCGAGTGCCCCATGCCAGGAAATGGGCATGGTGAGAAACAAGGTATCCAGCCTTGAATCATCAAATCCTTCACCTATATAACGGCCTGTTGCGATGAGGAGGCGTTCTTCCTCTTCAGGGATTGTTTCAAGCTGCGTTTTAATCAACTCTCGCTGCTTTACGGACTGGCCTCCGACCATCACAACTACATTTTTACAGAATTTTGAAAATCGTTCAGCTAACGCCATGGCATGATCTTTTCGTTCCGTAAGCAACAAGGGACTGCGGCCCTCTTGTAAAGCGCGTAACACATCATCAAAAATCATTTGGTTTCTAGTCTTATCTGCAACGATCCCTGCATAGAGCTGTTGAATGCTGGATTTTAGATCATTGATAATCTGCAATTGAAAAGCTGTATTTCGAACAATGACCTTATGGTTAAACGGACGTAGAGTCGCTTGATGCTTAGCATTCACCTTATAACGGATAGGACCACACTGCATAAAAATGATGGGATGATGACCGTCTTTTCGGGTTGCAGTTGCTGTAAGTCCAAGGACATATTTTGCCTTTGTCGCCCGCGCAACCGCCTCAAAGCTGACGGCTGAGAGATGGTGACATTCATCCACAATCAATTGACCATAATTAGCCACAATGTCATCAACAACGTTTTTTCTTACAAGACTTTGGATAAGAGCTACATCAATGATGCCTGAGGGTTTATGTTTTCCACCCCCAATGACCCCTATGTGGTTTTCTGGAATATCCAGAAATGCCCGCAGCCTTTCAACCCATTGATCCAACAATTGCCGGCGATGGACCAAAATCAGTGTATTCGTCTTTCTTGCGGCGATGAGTTTAGCAGCAATAACAGTTTTCCCAAAAGCAGTCGTTGCAGCTAACACGCCCGTATCGTATTTCTCTAATTCTTTAAGAGCTCGTTTTTGCGGGGGGGTAAGTTCTCCAAGAAACTTTGTTTTAAGTGAGGCTCCCTCATTTCTCTTATCAACAATTTCCAGCTTGATATCAAGAGAAGTCAGCAGGTTCATCACATCATCTAGGCATCCTCTTGGAAGCCCTATGTATTGGGGAAAATCTTCAGCACAAGCAATGATGCGTGGCTTTCCAAACGTCGAAAGCCGCATCGCTTGAGCGCTGTAAAACTCAGGATTTTGGAAGGCCGCCAACCGGATGAGCTTATTCATGAGAGCTGGAGGTACATCCTTTTTGGAAATGAAGATCTGATTGCTGAGGATGGCCTCAATAGACTCAGGCAGTTTTTGATCAATAGGAATATCTGCCTTGAGACGTGAAGGGGACATTTCCCATGGTTTTTCCTCATCTTCAGAAAGAGGTATTCGCACATTAAGGATTCTGCCTTTAGATGAGGCTTCTTCTACAATAACTTTAACTTCTTCTAAACTCATCCGTCTTAGAGACGAAAGATAACCCCATTGATCTGTATATGGTTCAAAATGCTCATTCAGAAAGACACTGTTTCCGCGCTTGCGGGGCTGGCATTGCAAGGGTAAAGCAATCAAGTTGCCAAATCCTCCTGTAGGCATCGTATCTTGATTAGGAAAGAAGCGATCATAGGATTCAAATCCCATGTCTGGACACCGTTCCATGGTTTCCGTGAGGAGTACTGCTCCCATTTTTCGAGCATCAGGTGCAGAGATCGGCTCACTAAAAAAGATCCAAACATGCCCACCATTGCCTGAACGAGACCGCTCCAGGCTAGCAGGAACATTTCTCAGGCGGCATGTTTCCAGATAAGCGCTCGCATCCCTTTTCCACTGTTCCTTATCAAAATCTACGGCTAAAAACCAACAGGTTTCATCTTTAAGCATTGGATAAACCCCGATCGTATAGTCTCGTCTTGAATTACCTATTTTTTCTCCAGTAAAGTGCTTGCGGATCACTTGTTCTGTGACAGGGACAAAGGCCTGGTTGAGGCATTCGCTGCATTTGATTTGTGGTTTTTTACAAACTCCTCGCACCCACTCATTTTGACAGACTGGAGAATATCCTGACTTACCTGTTTTTTGATTGTCCCATCGTTTGGGAAAGACATCTCGACGGCCCTGAAAAAGGTCCATAAAAAGGGAGATTTTTTCTTCAGGAGAGAGGGAGGAAGGAATGGGAGAAACAAGAGGGATATTTGAAGGTGATGCAATTGGTTTTTCTTGTGCAAGCTTGGTTTGTCCCAGCTCCGCTGCTTTCTTAGCATTACAATTATAAAACCAGCTTCTTACACGCTGAATGTATTTATGAATAAACTGCATATATCCTTTGATTCGGAAGTTTTACCTTAACCGAATATTCTTCCAATCTGCATTGCTCATCTAACCTCCTGCGCCTTTTTTACCCAAGGTTCACCTGGCAAGAGACAAATCAATCTTTCATGAACATGACTATAGGACGTCTCATGGTTATAGTCACGATTAGGCGGCAGAAGAGCAATAATATCTTCTAAAAAGATTTTATCTTTCAGCTTTTGGTGCATATTTCTTTCAAATTCCGCTCTTGAAACCTGAAGGTCTTCTTTACTGAGATAATGGAGAAAACAATCTATGATTTTTTTCCTGTCTAACCCAGGAAAATTTTGCAACATTACCATGAGATCAAACAAATCACGCCCCTTTTTCCGTTGATAGAGGGCGCGCATTTTGGTGCCCATCAATTCCTCTAAAGCATATGACGATACTGATGCTTTTCCCTCGAACCATCGATTGGAAACCTGAAAGGGAATATCCGCTAAATCACAGTATTGATAGTGTTCCCGGGTGTTGATTTCAATTTTTACCTTCATGTTTCGAACGGGAATAAATTCAGATTCATAGCGGTAATAGAATGTTACCCGTCCCTTTGTTTGTTTCCATTTAGGCTCTCCTAGCCAAGGATTAAGAACATCATGAAGTTCTTTTAGGGTGCTACCAATAGGGCCTGCCTCTTTTTGAACAAAATCAAGGTCTTCAGAATAGCGTTCTTGAAGAGGAGAATATAGTTTATGTAAAGCTGTGCCTCCTCTGAAAATAAGAGCAGCCTTCAAAAGTTTATTTGAAAAGATTTCAACAATTGCCCGCGATAGAATAAGGTCCTGCTCGATTTGCGCATTATCCTTCCAGGGAGCTTGATTTTTCCATTCAGTAATAAAGTTCTGAGGAATCATAAGTCAGAGTCTACTTTCTCATTGACGAGGACATGCCACTTTGTATTTTTCTCAGCAGTTTGTGCGGAACTATCGGGTCTTAAAGGAATGTATCTCAAGTTTTTATTGGAGACAAGCTGATGCAATGGCTTAGTCAAGGACTCGTGACCCAATAGATCCAGTAAATATCCAAGGCGTTGGCTATATCGAAGCGATATTTTCTGGGCCACAATGGGGAGTTTTTCGGAATCAATCACATCCCCAAGTTCGCTTAAGATTGTTGCCACGTGATTGAGGTGTCCTGATTGATGAAAATAGCGCATTAAATCAAAAGCTGTTCCTTCTGGGGTTGACACTTTGACATACCCGGCGGATGTTTTAAGATCTTGCGTGGGAATAACATCAAAATCTTTGCTTCCATAAAAGCAAATTTTAATCCCTCCTAGAGTTAAGCGTGGAATTTGCTTTTGACAGATGACTTGAAAGATTTGAGGTGCTTGATGAGCCGCCCCATGAAAGGCTGCAGCAGAAAGCAAACCGATGTAATAGCGAACTCCTAAATGGGCCATCAAATCATGAATAATCCACTCAGGCGGCAAAGAGCCACTTGATTCATACTCAACAGGGATAATTTGATAAAGACCTTTTTTGAGAGTGGCAACTTTTCCCTTTTTAGAAAGGCGTGATATACTTTTTTGTAAGGCATTTTCTGAAGCCCCCAGAGCTTGGACGGCTTCTTGTTTCAGAAAAAGATACCGTCCCTGTTTTCGGAGACTTTCTATATAATCGGTCAAATGTTCTTTCATATTTAAATAATGTCATATTATGGCATAATGTGCAATCAATAAACCAATTGGCCAACATCACGTAACGTGAGGGAGGTACCCTGAGGGATTATTTTTAGGCCTATTTCTGTTCACAGTCTCTTCAAACCTAAGTCAGCTTTAATTCTTCCAAAACCCTTCTTGCATATTACCTAATTTTTTCCTAAAATCCCGATAGAACCATCGAGTTGCTAAGAATAATAAGATCGTACGCTATGAGTGAATTCCAATATTACGAATTTCGAACTGTTGATCGTCAGTTAACACCACAAGAAATGGAAGAAGTTCGTAAACTTTCTAGTCGCGCACGGGTCAGTCAAAACAGAGCTATTTTTATCTATAACTTTGGTGATTTTCGTGGCAATTCAAGTGAAGTACTGTTTAAATATTTCGATGCCTTCCTTTATATATCTAATTTTGGCACAAAAGAGCTGAGTTTTCGACTTCCTACACGACTTCTAAAAGTGCAGAGCTTATGTCCTTACGAATATGAAGACATCGTCGAGATAGAGCCCTATGAACACGATACCACCGTGACATTACATTTCAACAATGAAGAGGGTGGTGGGTGGATTGAAGAAGAGGATTGTTCAACTCTTCTTGATGAATTGCTCCCGCTCAGACAAGATTTGCTCCTTGGTGATCCTCGATCTCTCTATTTGGCTTTAATAGCCAATCAAGCGCGTATACAAATAGATACATATGTACAATCTCTGCCCGTTCCTCCTAATCTTAAAAATCTTAGTCCGGCTCTTCAGGTTTTTGTTGAGTTTCTTGAAATTGATCCTAACCTACTTGAACAGATCGGAGGTCAAAGCCAAAATATCTCAACTCTCCCTTTTGACATTACTCAATTGTCAGAACACGAAAAAAATATGTTGGTTCAAAAGATTCTAGACAATGATCCCCACGTGAGAGTTGATCTTCAAAATTTGCTGGTACAAAAAGTGATGGGATAGAGGAGTGAGGGTTAAAAGTTAGAGTAATTAAAGGTCATTTAAACGAGATCCCTCTTCAGGGTTAGCTTAAGATCAAGCGGCAACACCAAGTTTTTGTGATGTGTTTTGACGGACCTCGCTCTATTGAGAAGGTGTTGGTAAAGCTTTCTTAAGTCAGAGAGAGGATTGGACTTTTTTTAAATAATTATTGAGGACCAAGTGGATCAGTTTTTATGAACGAAAGTGGATCAATTCTTGAAGCCGAGGCATTAGCCAGGTTGTCGAAAAAGCAAAAATTAAATCAGCTTTTTAGAAGCTCAGAAAAATCAATTATTTTTCCAAAATAATCACTCTCTTCGACATGTTCAGAAACTCCGTTGACATGCACAAGGATAGGTCTATATGAAAAATATCGAGGCCTCTTTAGGCGTAAGATTTTTTCTTTTACCTCCCTGATAATTTCCTTTTTTAATTCATATTTTGAAAACTTAATTTCACAAATATACAAAGAATCAAATTTTGTCTGAATCATATAGTCAATTTGACATCCTGGTTGTTTTCTTGTTGTTCTTTGAAAATAGGGACCTTCCGCAATTATATCTTCAAGTTGTATTTTAAGTAATTGGTATAAGGGCTGCCGATTATGTAACACCAAATTTTCAAATTGATACCCCATGATGCTACTCCAACCAGGTAATGTAGTGATGGAGCGATCTTTAAAAAGATTAGAATTTATTTTAGGCTTGTTAGGTGAGATATATTTTAAATAAAAGCGCAAATAATTATCGGATAACCGAAAATGGCTTAACTTAGAAATCTTGCTATCTTTTATATTCCAAGAAAAATCACGCGCTATAAAGCCTGCCTTTTCAAGATCATCTAAATAACTACTAATGACGCCCCCGACTTCAATCCCCAAGGCCTGTGCAATTTGATTCCGATCTCCTTTCACTTCCGCTAAATAGTTCACAATATGGCGATAAGTTTCACTCCGCGTCGAAAATAAGTCAGAAAATATTTTTTCAAATTCGTCAAAGAGAATGCCCTCTTTATTAAAGCAGAGGTTTCGAATGTTATCTTCCGCCGATAAATGGGGGCGAATTTCTTCTAAATACCGTGGTACTCCTCCTGTAACCGCGAGAACTTTGAACTTTTCATAAGGAGAGACTGATTCTTGTTGGTTATTCCAAAACAACCCACATTCTGGCAAAGAAAGTTCTTCAAGTGTAAGCGTTAAAGAAATCCTCCCTAAAAATCCTGTACTTGAAAGAATGTTCCTTTCAATCCACGAGGAAACTGAACCGCATAAAATGAAAATGAGGTGAGAATTTTTTTTAAAATGCGTATCCCAGACGGCTTTCAATATTCCTAAAAAATCTGGATCTTTTGACCCAAGCCAAGAGATCTCATCAAATAAAATAACAATTTTGCCTTTTTCCGTTTTCTTAGCTAAAGCTTGTAAGAGGGCCCACCAGTGATTTTCCTCAACTGTAACCCCTAAATCGCTTTTGAGCTGCTTTGCAAAAATATCTCGCTGTGAGTCTGCTGTCGTATGAGGAGTAGGTGGAAGACCTGTAAATGCATAAAACTTATAATTTTTTCCAAACTCCTCAACAAGTCGACTTTTCCCAATTCGCCTTCGTCCTTTAATGATAACCAGACTTGCTGACTTTTTATCCCAAAGACCTTTTAAGATTGAGAGCTCTTCCTTTCTTCCAATAAAAGCATGCATTTATGAATTTCCTCATTATTAAAAAAAAGAATCTTAAATCCTAAAAAAGGAAAAATCCATTTTTCGGATGAAACCTTCTTAAGCTTATTTGTATCCGATAAATGGAAAATGTCAATTATCGGATGTAAAATTCTTTGCATTTTCGAAAAGAGGCTCTCTTAGAGAACAAAGAATAGGCCACCTCAAGAAAAGGAGACCTTGAGATCTTTATTCTCTCCTTTGAGTATAAGCTCTTAACAAGGCCTCCATCTTTGAGACTCTTAGGCGTTTTTTGTTTTTTCCATAATCTTTCCACTTATTTTTTCACTTGCTTCTAGAAGGGGCTGCCCAATAAGGTGAGCATAGCGAGCTGTGGTTTGGGTTTGTTTATGCCCTAAGAGGGCTCCTATAATGGGGAGGGATAACCCGTTGCTGGCAGCTATTGAGGCAAAGGTATGGCGTAAGTCATGGAGACGAACATCCTCAAGTCCAACCTTCTCTCGAATCCGCCTCCAGGGTTTTTGCAGGTTAATGAGATGAGCTCCTTCTTTGCCCCCACAAATCACAAAAGGATTCCCAACCTCCTGAGGAATGTGTTTTAAAAGCTCAATGGCAATTGTTGAAAGATAAATAAGTTTTTTGCCTGTCTTGCTATCCCGAAGACGTAGACACTGGTTCTTCAGATCGACCTCTTCCCATTTGAGGGTAAGAATTTCATTGAGGCGACACCCTGTAATCAATAGCAGGCGAATCGCATGAAGAGGCCAGGGATTTGTATTTCCTCTCTCCTCCTCATCCAGTACTCCCATCAATTTAGCAATCTCGTCCTGGCTTAAAAACCGCTCTCGTTTCGTTTCACTATATTTTTTTATGTGAAGGCAAGGATTGGAATGGTTTGGTCTATACCCCCATAACTCCGCTAAGTTTAAAGCTTTAGACAAAAGACTCCGCACGCGGTTGGCTGTCGTCGGAAGATGTTGTAGTGAGTGGTGAAGCTTGGCGATATCACTTCTCTCTATAGATGAGACTTTTAATGAACCCAAAGTGGCCAGAATAAATTGATTCCACAACCGTTGGTCTTCTTTGCAGCTTGACAATTTTTTGTGGGGGGCATGTTCTTTCATATATTTTTCTGCAAGCTCTTTGAGTATTGGAGTTTGGCGCACCTCTTGTTTTTCTCCGGAAGGATCCTTCCCTTGGCTCACTTCCAAAAGCCACCGTTGGGCTATATTCCTGGCTTGCTCACAAGTCATAATTCCATGATCGCCAATTTTTGGTCTTCGTTGTCTTCTATCCTGAGTGCGATAATACAAAAAATAGCTCTTCTTCCCAGTAGGAGTCACCTTACAAAAAAATCCACTGATCTCAGAATCCCATAGGATAAGATCCTTATCTTGAGGGAGAGTTGACTCAACAATTTTCTTAGTCAGTTTTTGCATAATCAGTTGCCCTTATTTTTCATTCTAGGTAGCACATAGGTAGCAGCATAAAAAGATTTTGGCAATATGAAAAAGAATGAGTGAGAACAAAAATCGTTATAAAACAAATAGATATATATTTTTAGAGAACCAGAAATATTGAGAGAAACCTATAAATCTAAGACTTTTAATCAGAGGGTCGTGGGTTCGAATCCCGCAGCGCCTACCAGGGAAAGACAGGGGTTTTGCAGCTCCATAAAAATGGAAAAATTCTTCGAGTATACGCCGGGTATACTTTGGAATTAAGCAAATTGAGATTAAGATTGATTTTTCTTTCGGGGTTATTGTCGCTATAATTTCAAATGCCATCATAAAATCGTCATGGAAAAATATTAACAGCCCCCCTTTCCCGACTCACCTCGGAAATTTTTCCATAAACCTAAAAAAAGCAGTTGAAATTTTCCATCACCGCCAAACCTAAACCTTTGGGCCCTACTTAAGCCAATCTCTCAATCTTCTAGGTCAGTTATAATCTCAGTCATATGCCACGTGCCTCCACTTTGTTTTCTCAAAGATATCTCCTTTTTTGCTAGATTCTCTATCATATTTGTATCTTATGAAAATTCGTCAAATGTTAAAATGGCCAATTGCATAATCCGGTTGAAATCGAACGGTGTGATTCAACAGCTTCGTCAGACATTTTTCTGCCGGTCTCATAGTGGTTTTTATCAAGGCTTGTTTGTATTTTTAAACTCTCTTTACTTTTTCTCTTTCAAAAGCTTCTTAAGCACGTAAAGATGGTCTAAGGCTTCTTTTGGCGAAAAGTCATCAGGATTTAAGACCTCAATAGCTTTTGTTAAGGGAGAAGGGGCGCTGTGAGCTTCCATAAAAAGGGGAAGCGCCTTTGAGGCCAGTTTTGGTTTCGTTTCTTCTAAAGTTCTTAGAACCTCTTCGGCACGTTTCACAACGGACGGAGGAAGCCCCGCAAGCTTGCCTACATGAATACCATAAGATTTGTCAGCTGTTCCTTTGACAATTTCATGAAGAAAAATAATTTGATCTTCCCACTCTCGGATCTTCACCGTGTAGCAGTTGACCTCGTCTTCAGATGTCTCAAGAGCTGTGAGTTCATGATAATGGGTGGCAAAAAGGGAACGCGCCTGATTCACGTGAACGAGGTGTTCGACGCAAGCCCAGGCAATAGAAAGACCATCAAAGGTGGCCGTGCCCCTTCCAATCTCGTCTAAAATAATGAAGCTTCGTGGGGTGGCTTGATTTAAAATGGTGGCTGTTTCCGTCATTTCCACCATAAAGGTTGATCGGCCTCGTGCCAGATCATCTGAGGCTCCCACGCGGCTAAAGATACGATCCATGATCCCAATGTGAGCCTTTTGTGCAGGCACATACATTCCCATGTGAGCCATGAGAGCAATAAGGGCGTTTTGACGAAGGAAGGTACTTTTCCCAGCCATATTGGGGCCTGTGAGAAGCCAAAGCCCATTGAGACGGCAATCATTTGGGATAAAGGGGATTTCTTGGGGAAGAAGAGCTTCCACCACAGGATGGCGGCCCCCAATGATGTCAAAAGCCAAGGTTTCATCAAGGGCTGGCTTGACATAATTCTTTTCTGTTGCAAGAAAGGCATGGCTTGCTGCAACATCGAGTGCTGCGAGAGCATGGGCTGTTTCAATAATGTTTGATGCTCTTGCAACTACTTCATTTACGAGATCTTGGAAGAGACGCAGCTCTATCGCTAATGCCTGGTCAAGGGCTCCCATAATTTTTTGCTCAAGTTCGGCAAGCTCTGTTGTGGAAAAGCGCATGGCATTAGCCATGGTTTGCCGGTGAATAAAAGCGGGTCCTAATTTATCCTTATGAAGGCTGGTGACCTCAACATGATAGCCTATGATATTGTTGTGTTTGATTTTAAGGGAGGAAATACCCGTTTCCATGCTATATCGTTCTTGAAGGGCCCTTAAAGCCTCTTGGCTGTTGTTTCGAAGGGCCAGAAGCTCATCAAGGGGGGGATGATAGCCGGGGCGAATAATTCCTCCCTCACGCGCTAAGTGCGGTAATTCATCTTTTAAAGCCTGCGTAAGACGGTTTGTGAGGTCATCATAAGAACCAAGACGCTTTACAATCCCCCTTAGGGATTCTGGAACCCGTTGTTCTTCAAATATTTTTTTGATATCAGGAAGAAGGGACAACCCTCGATTTAAAGCCGCTAAATCACGCGGCCCGCCTCGCCCCCACGTTAAACGTGCTAAGGGGCGCTCCAAGTCTGGACAATGCGTCAAAACAACTCGTAAGGCTTTATTGACTTGAGGATTTTCAAAAAAGAAATCCACACAGTCCAACCGTTTTTGAATATCCTTGAGATGTGTGAGGGGAGCTGCAAGGTGGTGCGAGAGAAGGCGGGCTCCCATGGGAGTCGTTGTATGGTCAATCACGTCTAAAAGACTGCCACGCTTTTCTCCGCCGAGGGAAGCATGAAGTTCTAAGTTACGTCGCGTGGCGGCATCGAGCTCAAGCCTACCTCCTTCTTTGAGACGCTTGGGGGGTTTTAAAGAGGGAATGTCCTGCTTTTGAGTTAGGCGAATATAATCAATAAGAGCCCCAGATGCTGCTATTTCTTGAGGTTTAAATTCTCCATAGGCATCAAGGGCTTCAACCCCATAAAGTTCTTTCAGACGTTCAAGTCCATTTTGATCATCAAACCGACTGGAAGGAAGAGGGGTGATTTTCTTTTTAAGCTCTTGAAAAGTCTCGTAAAGCTCTGGTGTTTTTAAAAAGGAATCAGGAAGAAGAAGCTCGCCAGGTCTTAAGCGTGCTAGGACAGTTTCTAAGTGAGAGAGAGGAGTCGACTCAACGAAAAAATCGCCGGTAGAGATATCAAGTGATGCGAGCCCAATTAGCCCTGTTTTACTAGGAACAAGACATGTGAGGAAATTATTTTGGCTTGCTTCTAAAAGCCCTTCTTCTGTGAGGGTTCCTGGCGTGATAAGGCGAATGACGTCTCGTTTTAAAGGACCTTTTGTTTGACGAGAGTCTGGATCTTCCAGTTGCTCACAAATGGCCACCCGAAATCCTTGTCGGATAAGTCGTGCTAAGTAGGTGTTGCTGGCATGCACTGGGACGCCGCACATGGGAACGTCTTCACCCTCTTTGCCTTTTCCCCGCTTCGTTAAAGCAATATCCAACGCTTTTGAGGCCAAAATTGCGTCCTCAAAAAACATCTCATAAAAATCCCCCATACGATAAAACAAAAGCGCGTCAAGGTAGTGAGACTTTATCTCGAGATATTGCGCCATCATAGGAGTGAGAGCGGTGAGTGGCTTCGATTCTTTAAAGGCTGCTTGCGCCATATGTCAACTCCAGGGCATTATACTTTGTATAAAAGGAATAATTACCATGCTAATTATGAAAGGAAAATAAAAATGCAGATCACAAAACATTTTTCAAATTTTGCTCGACATATTGCTCATATTTCAGGCCAACCAATGGCTTTTATTTTTTCTTGCTGTTTTTTAATCCTTTGGTTGATCTCAGGATTTCTTTTTGAATTTTCAGATACGTGGCAGCTTTTTATTAATACAGCGACGACCATTATCACGTTTTTCATGGTGTTCTTAATTCAGAATACGCAAAACCGTGATGGGGAAGCCATACAAATCAAACTTGATGAGCTTATTCGTTCCCATGAAGGAGCGCATAATGCACTTTTAGATCTTGAGGAATTGACAGAAACGCAATTGGATCACATTAAGGCAAAGTATGAAAAATTGGCGCAGGTCGCCCGACAAGATTTGTTGCGAGGGCTAAGGGATACAAAACCAAAGGAAGTATGATTAATGGTGGGGTTTAAAAAATATGACTAATTCAAAAACTGGCTTTTTAAGAAAAAATGTGTACAATAAAAAATGTAGACTGGGAAAAGTGTATTTATGTAAAGTTTCATCTTGGTGCAATATTAAAAAAGTACGGTAATGCCACAAAAGATATCTCAAAAGCTTCCTTTATCTGTTTTTATTATTGCGCAAGATGAGGAAGATCGAATTCCAGCGTGCATTAAAAGTGTTGTGGATTGGGTTAGTGAAGTTATTGTTGTTGATTCCGGAAGTCAGGATCAAACGGTTAGCGTTAGCAAAAGTCTAGGGGCCAGAGTGATTGAAAAAGACTGGCCAGGTTATGGACCTCAAAAACGGTTTGCTGAAGAGCAATGCCGGAATAAGTGGGTTCTCAATTTGGATGCAGATGAAAGTATTTCGCCTGAGTTGGCTCTAGAAATTCAGAAGGTTTTTCATACTCTACCTCCTAAAAACAAGGCCTTCAAATTAAAAATTAAGGATGTTTATCCTCATCAGAAAAAGCCCGGGTTTTGGCCATATACTTATCAGGTTGTGCGCCTTTATCATCTTGATCAAGGACGTTATTCTAAGAGCCCTATTCATGATAGGATTCTTCTTAAAAATGGCACTGAATATATAACCTTAAAAGGGGATGTCTACCATAAAAGCATTCGTTCTTTATCTCATTTGATTGAAAAAGCCAATGTTTATACAAACCTACAAGCGACTGTCTTTATTAACCAGGGGAAAAAAGTTTCTCTTTTTCGTTTGGCCTTTGAATTCCCATTGAGTTTCCTTATAGGATATTTCACGCGGGGAAATATCCTCAGAGGCCGTTACGGGCTCATCCTTGCCTATCACTATGCCTATATACGTTTTATGCGCCTTGCAAAACTCTGGGAAAAACAAGTCATCATTAATGAATGAAGCGGCGTCTTTTAACTCACTTCTTCTAACGCGGCTTCTGCATAAGAAGCTTCTTTTTTATACTCGGGTATCAGGGCTTGAAGAAGACGACGCATAGAGTCTGTATCTTGGCTTTTTGCTATAGCCTCCAGTTCATGAAAGGCCCGCATTAAAAATCCGTGATCCATGGTACGAAAGGCTCCCTGAAGAATTTTGGGATGTGAGGACGGGGTAAAGCTTTCTAAAGAAATTTCTTCTGTAATTTTTTCACCTGGACGAAGGCCTGTATAGTTAATTTTGGTGGCCGCTCCCATTGAATCCATAAGCCAGTTAGCCAACTCTATGATTTTAATAGGTGCACCCATATCCAACAAAAACACTTTTCCAGCAGTAGTTTTTTGAGCTTTGGACAAGATCATGGCTTCTAAAGAAAGATTCACGACATCTTCAAGGGGGATGAAATAGCGTGTCATATCGGCGTGTGTTAAAGTCAGAGGTCCTCCCTTTTCAATTTGACGTTTAAAAAGGGGAATGACAGAGCCCTCAGCTCCTAAAACGTTACAAAATTCAACACACACATAACGGGTTCCGTTTGGTTTTTTTCGCTCAAGATTGTCTAAGGAGAAACAATACATTTCTGAAAGACGTTTTGTCGCTCCCATTATATTTTTTGGGAGAATGGCTTCATTGGTCGAAAGAAGTAGCATAATACCAACTTTGAAATCGCGACAAGCGTCAGCCACGTTTTGTGTTCCAATAGCATTCGTCAGAATGGCTTGTGAGAGGTTTTCTTCTACTAAGGGAACTTGTTTTAAGGCTGCGGCATGCAAAACTATGTCGGGTTTGAACATTGAAATAATATGTCGAATTCTTTCGCGGGATGTGATGTCTCCCAAAAGGATATCACATAAAACTTTTGGGCAGATTTCATTCATGTCGAGCATAAGGGACTGAAGAAGGGATTCACTTTGATCAACGAAACAAAGATGAGTAGGTGAAAAAGGAGCTATTCTTTTTGCAAAAGCAGAGCCTAGCGTGCCTCCAGCTCCTGTTATAAGTACCCTTTTGCCTTGGATAAAGTTTTGAAGGGAAACTTCATTGATAATAAGGGGGTCTCTCTTTAAGAATGCTGTAATATCAAGAACTTTCTTTTGCGTTAAAGGAGGAGCTTCTTCTATTTTTGGGGACAAATATCGTCGATAAAGTCGATGTAAAAATCGTGAATATTCTAAAAGGGAAATGGCAACAAACCAATTGACAAGGGGAATTGAATCAGGAAGCGTATAGGCCTTCGGTAAAAGGAAGGTTACGGGGAGATAGAGAAGGGTAATGCACGTGACAGAAAGACTGATGGATGTCCATTCACCCCAGGATGAGTCGATAAAAAGCATTTGATAAATATGTCGACTTAAAAAAACTGAAAGTCCAAAGAGGGTATAAAGGAAAGTATTTAAAACAAGGGCAGAGGTGGAAAGCTCATAGAAATTCTCTCCCAATTGTAAGAACAAGGTAATATATAAACTTGCCGTTAAGAGACTAAGGTCTTGGATTAAAAGAAGAATTTCTTTCGTGAGGAGGAGGGAAGGGAGGATCTTGAGGTTTAACTTTTTCATATTATTTTTTCTAGGCTAGGGTTACGAGTGGCTGTAGAATAAGGTGTAATCTATAAGAGTTGGGTTTATTTGTCATCACTGAAAAAGGACAAAATTGTGGTTTCTTCTGGGGGCCATGGTATAGGCGTCTCATGTTCAAAATCATGCTTTTTCAAAAGCCCATCACACATTCTTAGATAAGCTGCTATATCTCGCAGAGAAGGGGGGTAGATGCCTCCATAAAGATTTCGGGAAAGGGCCTGTTCTAAAGTTGCTCTTCCTTCTAAGGCGTCGTGATAAGATTTAAGCGTTCCATAAAAATATTGTGCGCATTTTTTAATTTGTTTTCCAACGCGTAGATCACTAACCCCTTCTTCGCGCAAGGTCAGATCCATATACTTAAAAAAGGCATCAAAAGTAGCTTGAGCAACAGGACCTTTTAAATGTCTTAAAATGAGAGCAATGTGAAGGCTTGCACAATCAAAGCGTCCTTCAAGGGTGTCAGGGACATGCCAAGATTCATAAAAAATGGGGAGGCGCGCTTGCGTAAGTGCTGAAAAACAAAGTTGTTCTCCTTGAAGATGCGCCTGCTTTTTCCAGAAACCGTTGACAGCGGAGATAAGGAGAGGCATGGTAATTTTTATTTTTCGAAGCATTTATGACACGTACAAACAAATGACTGTGAAATCAAGAACTTTTAAATCCTTAGCGCTTTTTCTTCCCTGTATCCTCGTGGGCTGTGCAACGATCGACAATCGTGGACATGTTGTTGAGCCCGTACAACTTGAAAAAATTAAAGTCGGAGTTACAAAAAAAGAACAAGTTGCAGAGCTCTTAGGCACACCTTCTTCTGTTTCTACTTTTGGCAATAACACGTGGTTTTATATGTCTGAGGTGACCCAGCGTCGGGCCTTTTTTAACCCCGTCATTCTAAAAAGTAATATTACACGCATTGATTTTAATGATCAGGGAAGGGTGGTAGCCCTTGACTCCCTCTCCGAAAAAGACAGACAGGTTGTGTCGCATATTCAACGTTCAACACCCACTGCGGGTCATACCTTTAGCGTTGTCGAACAGATATTTGGAAATGTGGGCCGCTTTAATGGAAAAGATCCAGACGCTGAAAGACCAAGGCGCTAGGTTTTCCCTCCTGGACGATATCTCTTTAAATAAAAAGGCGCTAAGGCTTCCATTGCCTTGACATGAACACCAAGATCTTTCGCTATGAGGGCTTTTGAAGAAACAGTTGTATTGGATTTTAACAATTCAACTTGATCGGGAGTTAGAGGCGGTGTTGGTAAGAACTGTGCAAAAGTTGCCATTATTCTGGCAAGACTAAAGGGGACGGGAAGTAATAGCCTTTTTCGATAAATAGTCTTTAAAAGGTACGCCATCAGTTGTTTGAATGTATAAATTTCAGTCCCTCCCAACTCATAAGTCTTCCCGCGGGATTCTTTCTTGAAGGCGGCTTTCAAAAAGCATTCCGCTACATCACCTACATAAACGGGTTGGAAACGTGTTTTTCCTCCACCAATAAGGGGGAGAAAAGGAGAGAAACGGGCCATTTCGGCAAATCTATTTAAGAAAGCATCCTCTGGTCCAAAAATAACACTGGGGCGAAAAACAGTAGCTTCTGGGAAATGCTTTAAAACGACTTCTTCGCCGCGGGCTTTTGTTGAAGCATAACGAGAGCGAGAATTCTTCTTTGCTCCTAAGGCTGACATGTGAAGAAAAACGGGAATGTGCAATTCAGCAGCTTTTTCCGCAACGCAACGGGCCCCTTCCACATGAATGGCTTCAAAGGTTTGCGAGCCCTTTTCATAAAGGATCCCTACAAGGTTAATCACGATGTCTGACCCGGCCATTGCGTTTTCTACATCTTTTGTTGAAAGAATAGAAGCTTGGATGGGTGTAATTTGTCCAACTTCTCCAAGGGGCTTCAAAAAATTCGCTGCGATGGGATTACGAACAGCTACGCGAATTAAGTGGCCTTTAGCTGCAAATTTCTCAACGATATATCGGCCAACAAATCCTGAGCCGCCAAATATGGTAACAGTGCTCATTTTTTCTCCCCTTTTAAAAGTATATCAGATTTTAAGGAAAAACACTGAGCTAAATCATTGACTTTTGGGGCTAAGACCAGTAACGAGAAACAGAAGCCCAGGTGGCGAAATGGTAGACGCGCTAGATTCAGGTTCTAGTGAACGAAAGTTCGTGGAAGTTCGAGTCTTCTCCTGGGCACCATTCAGGAGTATACTTATGTCAGTAAAATGACATGAAAGTAAAATATGAAAATTCATTATCACCGCGGAGATCTTCCTCCAAACCTTAAATTTGAGCATTCTATTGCTGTTGATACGGAAGCAATGGGACTTTATATACCTCGTGATCGCTTAACACTTGTGCAACTAGCCTCAGGTGGGGGAGACTGTCACATGGTTCATTTCCCTCTTAAATCATCCTATGAAGCTCCGCATCTAAGGGCTGTTCTCAATGATAAGAGTTTGGAGAAAATATTTCATTTTGCACGGTTTGATTATGCAATTTTAAAGTATTATTTAAAAGTTGATGTAACCCCGCTTTTTTGTACAAAGATTGCCTCCCGTCTTTCACGAACCTATACGGATAAACATGGTTTGAAGGACTTATGTAAGCAGCTTTTAAATGTTGAGATTTCAAAACAAGAGCAAACCTCTGACTGGGGCTCGGAACAATTATCCGAGAAGCAAATGGAGTATGCTGCCGGTGATGTTATTTACCTCCATCGTCTCAAAGCCGCCTTGCAAGAACTTTTAAAACGAGAGGGACGGGAGTCCATAGCAAAGGCTTGCTTCAAATTTATTCCTGCCAGATGTGAATTGGATATTCAAGGGTGGAATGAAGTTGATATTTTCCAACATTAAGTATAAAGAAAAGTAATTATTAAATTTTAAGGCAGAATATATTGATGCAGCAAGCAAACGCAAATTCACTTGTTTCTCAAGATGACCTGGAAGAAGCTTATCGCGTCTTACATCTTGAAGCAGAGGCGCTCCTTACTCTAGCACGAAGCTTGGATAGCACCTTCAAAAATGCTCTAGATCTCCTTATGCAAACAGAAGGACGTGTTATTCTCTCTGGTATTGGAAAGAGCGGTCATATCGCCCATAAAATTGCCTCGACCTTTTCCTCTACAGGAACTCCCGCCTTTTTTATTCATCCCAGTGAAGCCAGTCACGGGGATTTGGGAATGGTTACCCTTAAAGATACGCTTATCATTCTCTCCCTTTCCGGGGGAACAGTAGAGCTCTCTGACATGATTGCTTATGCAAAGCGTTTTGCAATTCCTATAATAGCGATAACATGTAAAGCTGAGAGCCTTCTTTCAAAAGCAGCCCACCATACGCTCCTCCTTCCCTCTTTTACAGAAGCGTGCCCGATGGGGCTTGCTCCAACAACATCGACAACTCTTATGCTGGCTCTTGGAGATGCCTTGGCGGTCACTTTGCTTAAGAGAAAAGGATTTTCTGAGCGAGAGTTTAAAACTTTTCACCCTGGGGGGCGGTTGGGAAAAAAGTTATTGCATGTATCAGAGCTAATGCGTCCTTATAAGGAGCTTCCTCTTGTTTCAAAAGAAACTCTGATGAGTGAAGCTCTTGTTATCATGACGGAGAAAGGGTTTGGTTGCATAGGTGTTTTAAATGATTGCGGGCAATTAATTGGAGTTGTGACAGATGGAGACCTGCGTCGTCACATGAGTTCAACCCTTCTCAGTGAAAAAGTTGGAAAGGTAATGACAGCATCTCCGAAAACGATTTTTTCCTCTTCCTTTGCGACTGAAGCCGTTGGATTTATGAATCGTAATTCAATTACGAACCTTTTTGTTTTGGAAGAAGGAACAAATCAACTCGTCGGGCTTTTACGCCTTCATGACTGTTTGCGAGAGGGCCTTCTTTAAAGATGAGTTTATTTCCAAAGACGTATTCACGTTATGTAAATTTCATAAAACTGACCCTGCTTATAGGAATCGTTTTGGCTTTTGGCTTTACTTTTGGATGGCCTTATATCATGTCTTTGGGTAAAGAGGATATGGTTCTTGTTGATGCCTCTCGTCCTGAAATTCAAGAAAACAGAATGGTTCACCCCCACTATGTTTCAACCGATGAGACAGACCAGCCCTTTCATGTGGATGCGGATTGGGCAAAGCAAACAACAGAGGGTATTGCAGATCTTACAAATCCATCGGGAGCTATAACAGTTGAAGAGGGTCAAACTTTTAACCTTGAGGCAAAGGAAGGATATTACGATAATCAAGGTAAATTCTTAGATTTAAAAGGAGACGTCACATTGACGAGTACGGATGGCTATCATGTGCATACCCAAAAGGCCCGTATAACACTTGAAAACAAAGTCATTGAAGGGGATTTATCCATAGAAGGAGAAGGGCCCGCAGGGAAAATTTATGGACAGAATGGTTTTAAAATTGAAAATCGCTCGGAAGGAAAGAAGGTCATTACATTAAAGGGGCCTTCTCGTATTGAAATTAATCGGGGTTCTCTTAAGAAGAAAAAAGGATAACGATGACCTTGAGTAAACTCCTTTTCTTACCCCTTCTTATACCTACCTTATGTTACGGAGAGATGTTAGATCGGTTAAGGAATGATAGTGAGGAGACTCCCATTATTATTGAAGCTGAAAATTCTGTCGTGTGTGATGAAACAATGAATAAATGTGTGGCTACAGGAAACGCCTTAGCAAAGAAAGGCACATCAACGATTTATGCGGATGTTTTAACGGTTTTCTTTACAGAGGGGAAAGGGCGCGACATCACTGCTATGATGGCAGATGGTCATGTAGTTATGGAAACGCCTTCAGAAAAAGCCTATGGAGATCATGCCCATTATGACGTTGCCCTTGATCGTGTTCTTTTGACAGGGGGAAACTTAAAAATCGTGACCTCCAAAGAAAACATCACAGCGCGAGATTCGCTTGAATACTGGCATGCGCAAAACAAAGGAATTGCTCGTGGGAAAGCGGTGGCGACCTTTCCTGAAAAAGAAGAACTGATAGAAGCTGATACGCTGACCGCTTATTTCAGCCCCTCTGAGGGAAAAAAGAAAGAGGGTAAGGAAAAGCTTTCTATCGATCGCCTCGAAGCCGAAGGCAACATGCTTGCTTCCAGTCCAAAGGGATTCGTGACAGGAGATCGCGGGGTTTATTATGCAAAAAATCACCTGGTTGAGGTCTTTGATAACGTTAGGATTTTGCAAGGAGATAACATCATTGAAGGAGGCTATGCCCGTCATAATTTAAAAACAAATGTGGCTGAAATGTTTGCCCAACCTGTAGGCTGCTCCCAATCCGGAGCTCAAAAACGCATTTCTGGCATTATTATTCCAAAGGATGCTAAGAATATAAAGGAGAAGAAGAAAGACCCTCTAAAAGAGACCTCCGCCAAGCATAAGGATAGACAGATCCTTCCACTCCCTGCTAAAAGGGAATCTGAAACATTGTCTCAATAAATGTAAAGTAATTTGGTATGACGTCACTTTCTCAAGCAACACCTGCACTAGCTGAAGGTCTTAGGGCAAAGAATTTAAGGAAATCCTATTCTAGACGTGTGGTTGTTGATGATGTAAATCTTACGGTAACGCGTGGAGAAGCTGTTGGCCTTTTAGGTCCAAATGGTGCAGGAAAGACCACCTGTTTTACGATCATTATAGGTTTGATTAAGGCCGATTTTGGTTCTGTATTGTTGGATAACCATGATATATCAGCCCTCCCTATGTATAGAAGAGCACGGCTTGGCATCGGATATCTTCCTCAAGAAACGTCCATTTTTCGTGGGCTTACAGTTGAGAACAATATAAGAGCCATTCTTGAGCTTGTAGAGCCAGATTATGATCATCGAGAAGAGCGTCTGGAAATGCTTTTGGATGAATTCTCCATTAAACATATTCGAAAATCTTCTGCCCTTTCCTTATCAGGTGGTGAAAGACGACGGACAGAAATTGCCCGTTCTCTTGCGAGTAGCCCCCATTTCATGTTGCTTGATGAGCCTTTGGCAGGCATTGATCCTATAGCCGTTGGGGAGATTCGTGACCTTATTTCCCATTTGAAGGAAAAGAACATTGGAGTTTTAATTACGGATCATAATGTGCGCGATACCCTTGGCATTGTGGATCGAGCCTACATTATTAATGAAGGTCTTGTTTTAAAAGAAGGAACACCCGAGGAGATTGTTGCTGACAAGCGAGTTCGTCAAGTTTACCTCGGGGAGAAATTTAAACTTTAAGGGAGGAGAGATATATGCGATCTTCAGTTTTTTTCTATCCAACCTTGAGGGAGACACCTCAAGAAGCCCAAATTATGTCCCATCGCCTGATGCTCCGTGGTGGAATGATTTCCCAAGTTACCTCGGGAATTTACACTTGGCTTCCTCTAGGGCTAAAAGTCCTCCAAAAGGTCTCTCAAATTGTAAGGGAAGAGCAAGATAAAGCCGGAAGCCTTGAGGTCTTGATGCCCACAATTCAACCCGCCGAGCTTTGGGAAAGAAGTGGGCGTTATCATGATTATGGCAAGGAAATGCTTCGTATCCAAGATCGTCATGAACGAGAGATGCTCTATGGCCCTACGGCGGAAGAAGTTATTACGGATATTTTCGCGCGTTTTATTAAGAGTTACCGTGACCTTCCCAAGCGTTTTTATAATATTCAATGGAAGTTTCGGGATGAGATTCGCCCTCGTTTTGGTGTCATGCGCGGCCGGGAATTTTTGATGAAAGATAATTACTCCTTTGACCTTACCATAGAAGGGTCAAGAGCTTCTTATCAAGCTATGCTTGAAGCTTACGTTAAAACTTTTTCGCGTATGGATCTGACCGCCATCCCTGTGAGGGCTGCTTCAGGTGCTATTGGAGGTGATCTGAGCCACGAGTTTCAAATCCTTGCGGAAACAGGCGAGAGCGAGATTTTTTATGACGCTGACTACGAAAATTTGGACGTCAATTCCTTGACCCTTGATCGCCTTCAAAGCCTTTATGCAGCCTCTGATGAACTCCATGATCCAAAGAATTGTCCTGTGCCTAAGGAGCGCTTGAAGACGGCCCGTGGTATTGAGGTGGGGCATGTTTTTTATTTTGGAACAAAGTATTCTATTCCTTTAGGGGCTTATGTGATGGGCCTTGATGGTAAGCAGGTTCCTGTGGAAATGGGGTCTTACGGCATTGGAATTTCCCGCCTTGTAGCGGCGATTATTGAAGCACATCATGATGAAAATGGTATAAAATGGCCGATGAGTGTGGCTCCCTTTAAAGTGGGGCTTTTGAATTTAAATATTAAGAATGAAGGGTGTAAGCGCCTTTGTGACGATCTTTATGAAAAGCTTTTGAATAATGGCGTTGAGGTTCTTTATGATGACCGAGATTTAGGACCAGGGGCTAAATTTGCTGATATGGACCTTATAGGACTTCCTTGGCAAATTATTGTGGGTCCGCGAAGTGTTTCTTCAGGGTATTGTGAGCTTAAAAATCGCAAAACAGGAGAAAAGCTGGAGCTGTCCTTTGAGGATGCTTTAAGAAAGGTTTTTTAATGCGGATACATTTACAGTTGCGTTGTGAAAACGATTTGACAAGAAGCTTTTATTGATTATAGTCTCCTCAGCATTTATCCGCCTTCGCAAAGCCCCTAGCGTGAGCTTAGGAATGGAGGTGGGTGGCAGCTTTAGCGGGTGAACCCCGACGAAGAGAGGCAAAATATCACGGGATTATGCCCGTGGAGTTTCACTCCCAAAGGAAATTTTTGAATGAGTAAAAGAATTGAATCCAAACACAAAATAGATCGGCGCCTTGGTGTAAACTTATGGGGGCGTCCAAAAAGCCCTTATAATGCGCGTTCCTATGGTCCGGGGCAGCATGGTCAACGTCGTTCCAAGCCCTCTGACTTCGGCCTTCAATTAACAGCGAAGCAGAAGCTAAAGGGATATTATGGAAATATCACAGAGCGTCAGTTTCGTCGCCTTTATGCGGAAGCTATCCGACGCAGAGGAGATACGGGTGAAAACCTTATCGGCCTTTTAGAATCTCGTTTGGATGCTTTAATTTATCGTATGAAATTTGTTCCAACGGTTTTTGCGGCTCGTCAGTTTGTAAATCACGGCCATGTCCTTGTTAACGGAAAGCGGGTTAATATTTCCTCCTATATTGCAAGCCCAGGGGATGTGATTGAAATTCGGGAGAAATCCAAGCAATTGGCTGTTGTTATGGAGGCTGCTCAATTAGCAGAAAGAGATGTGCCCGAATACTTAGAAGTCGATCATAAGGCAATGAAGGGGACGTATGTAAGAACCCCAACGTTGATGGAAGTGCCTTATCCGGTACAAATGGAACCGAACCTTGTGGTTGAGTTTTACTCACGATAAAACTTAAGATTATTTTTAATATCTTCCTTTTTGTGGGGCGCTTAGCTCAGTTGGTAGAGCAGCTGACTCTTAATCAGCGGGTCGCAGGTTCGAATCCTGCAGCGCCCACCAGGAAAATCAAGGGGTTTGGAGATTTCATAAAATTCAAAAAATGTAGCGGGTATACGCCGGGTATACTTTTGGTCTTATCGTTTTTTCCTGTAATAAAGAATTCATTCCTTTTAATTTTTCAATCTTGTTTTGAATTCTCAGAATGTGAGGAGAATCTTTTGGAAAATGAGTTTTTACAACTTCTAAAGCTTGCTTTAGGTAGGAAGTAGCTTGGATTTGAAAGGCTTGGGATTGTTTTGTATCTCCTTTATTTGCTTCAAGCATAGCTTTTTTAAGATATAGCTCGGCTAAATCTTCAAAAACCATATAAACGTCAGGATGGTTATTTTTTTGAAATATCTCTTCTACCTTAGATAGGTACTCTTGTGCTGTTGGCAGATGTCCTTTCAAAAGGTAATTCTGCCCAAGACTTCTTAAAACTCGCATGGTTTCGATATGATTTTTGCCATAATTTTGTTCGTGAGCTATAAGACTTTTTTCAAGAAGGGTTTTTGCTTTTTCAAATTCTCCCATATCTTTATATAAGTTTCCCAGATGAAAAAGAACCAACCCTGTTCTAATGTTATTATCTTCAAATACGTTAGTGTGAATGGCTAAACTTTTTTCTAGAAGTTCTTTAGCTTTGTCATAATGCCTCTCTTCCCTCAACGCCCACTAAAAATGATCCATTTTCGCCCATAAAAATTGGCCGCCTCCCTCAATGAGCGGCCAGTAAAAAAATCCAAATCTTAAAAATAT
>MEMA01000038.1 GCA_001767835.1 Alphaproteobacteria bacterium GWC2_42_16 | reverse complement strand
CTGAATGGAACTATACGATAGCCCCATAATCATTTAACTTATTTTTTCTCAAGCCCTAAAACCCTTTGAGGACGACTCCACAAACCCGACCTATTCATATTGGAGCCGAATCTGTCGGGTCGGAAATGTCGGGTTTTTGCAAAAATTGGGTCAGCCACTTATTCATGGTTGCCTCTCTTAAGGATTTTAGGATTAACGAAGAAAGCTCTTTTTGTTTTTCGACCCTCTGAAAGAGTTCCCTCTCTCAGCCAGCTCAAATCTATAAGAAGCTCGCAAGCCGCCTCAACTTCTTCCCTGGTTTTCAAAAAGGCCCATTCTTTTCGGTAAACATCTCTTACATCAAAAGGATCATTTAAATCACGCCCCTGAATCCGCCTTGCAAGATTTCTTGCCGCCTGATACCCAGGGCTGAGGCCCATCTCATAAATCCGGCGCGCATGCATCTCCAAATAGTCACACCAAGCAGCAGCTCGTTCTACACAATCAAGTGGGATGGCTCCGCGTTCCTTTCCATTTGCAATATTGATGAGATGGAAGATTAAAGCGAGTGAGGGCATGAGCTTGCGATATTTAGCCAAGTGATCAATGAAAATAGAATCTTCCTCAGCACGAAGTTTTTCGCACTCAAGATCCGTTACCCACGTGTAAAAGAAATGTTGAGCCTGATCCGTAAAACAAAAGTAGGGGGGATCATCCCCTTCCTGAATGGCCCCATAGGCACAGAAGCTCATTGTGGAAATTTCTTTCATAATGGAGGAGGCTTCTCTTTGAGCCGTAATGTTTGGCTTTTTATCGATTAACGTCCAGTTCTTTACGTCATCAGGATAGATCAACAATTGAAAACGCTGCAGCAGCCCATCATTACAAAACCCAGATAAAGTTTGCTGAAAATAAGATAACATTTTATCGGGCTGTGTACTTCCGAGTATGGAGATGCAAAGGTTCTTCGTGTGTGTTGTCCCGCGGCCGATACGGTCAGTTGTCTTTGAATCATCTCCATTCCAAGCCTCTAAATAGAACGAACGGTCCGCCTCATGGCCTACCTTGTCCCACGTGGTCAATAGACCCATAAGCTCATCCCGATATAATAACAACCCTCGTGGATTTTGAGAGAGAAGCTCATGCATTTTTTCTATGGTTGTATCGTTTGTATAGTACCGCTTCCAAATAGGTGATTGAGGTTCTTTGAGCATTTTAAGCTCTTCCTTGGCAAGCCCAATGTCAAGCGCATTGCGAAGGTCAGCAGCCTTTCCCATACTCTTCTTGATGGCCTCTTTTTGAACCCTATAGCTCTCCATTTCGATTTCATGAGCCTGGTTTTCTTTTTCAAAAGCCAAGTAAGCCTCTTCCTCTAGAAGTTTTAAAGGCTTGATGACTTCCTTCAGACTCGGGCTTTTCAATGTACTCGGTCGCCCCACAATTCCTCCCCAAAGATTGGGGACAATGGACCAAGAATCATGACGCTTTGGGCGAACTCTACACCCTGCACCAATTAAGGAAGCTGTGACAATCAGGGCAGCAACTGCCACATAATCCAAAGGACATTGCATACGCTCAGCAATATCTGTGATCCAGTCCTGATAGGGCTCGGGAATGAGTTTTGGAGAGAGGGCTATGACAGGAGAAAGATCCTTCTTGATGCTCTTGAGGGGAGTAGGATCAGGCCATTCGGTTTGGTGCGGTTGGGTTGCTTTATCAATTTGTGCTTTTACCTCCTCGAGCCCCTCCAACACATGGAGGTCATTAAAGTCAGTTGGCTTTCTGCCCGTATTTTTAAATGTTGGAAACACAACTGAACAGCCATGTTTAAGGGCTGTGTTCTCTGCTGTGGTACGGCCGGTATTCGTTTCTTTCCAGCGATCATCATCCCCTGCAATCTTGAGAGGGCTATTGGGATAGGCTTTTTTTAATTCTTCAACAACGGGCTCTATATTCCCTGCATCAAAGGCGATAACAGCTGTCTGCTTGGTTGCCATGTAAAGGCTTGCGCCTGTGGCATAGCCCTCACAAATGAGGATAGGTTTGCCGTTCTCAAAAGTACCCAGATGATGAAAACATCCTTTCTTTTTACCCCCAGGAAGGAACCGTTTTGTGCCATCCGGCTGAATCGATTGAAGACTCCAGAGCTTGCCATTGATATCCCCTAAAGGCACAATCACACATTCCTTATGGAATCGAACACCAAAGGAATTTACTTTCTTACGCTCCAAATAAGGAGAGCTTCCAACTTCAGCATAAGTTTCCCATTTTTCTAAAGCTAATGTGGCAGTTTCTTCATGCTTCTTCTGCTTTTCTTCCTCGGCTGCTTCCTTTGCTTTATCGATTTGTTCAAAGATTTGCTCTTTGTCCAAGCCAGCAGTATGATTATTACTGAGACTCCATTTCTGATGAATATCCTGACCCCAATCCCCAAAGGCTCCAGCCAAGCCATAAAAGACATACCATCCGTCCTTGTGACTTTTGTTACTGCCTGTAGAAAAGCGATGGATAGCACCATCTCCTATAATGTTTCCGTTAAAATGTATCCCTGCCTTATGCATGGCTTGCACAAAGTCTTCGACATAGTTCCCTGGCGGGAATGAGTTGAAAGAAGACGTGGGAGAGGGCCTAATTTGTTGAGAGGCAAGATTGGAGATGTTAAAAATGGGTTGTAACCCTTTGGTTAGCCCCTCTCCCTCAAAGAGGGGCTTTTCTATTTTCCCATTCATCATTATCGCACGTCTCCATTTTGGGCTTCAATCCAATAAGAAAAAGCGCTTTTAGAGATGAGAATCTTCCGCCCTATCCGACGGATACACCTGTTAAAGCCATTGCTTTTTGAACGAAAAATAAGGGCTCGAATTCCTCCTTCTGTGAAGGCCGGGTTACTCGTGGTGAGTTGTCTGATGGTGACGAAGTCGTCTACACTTAGTGACGGTTGTTTAGTTTCATTATGAGTATGCATTCTTTTTACTCCATTAAGTTATAAGAAGCAGCACTATTGCTGCCTACTTGGAGTAAGAATCAATTTTGAGAGAAAAGAAATATGAATAGGGGTCTAGGCAAAAGGGGGAAACCCATTCCCCCTTCAAAAATGTGTTTAAATTCAAAAGGATGCGCATAAACGATTTTCGATGGGGTCACCCCTTACGTTTGGCTCGTCCTTGTTGAGATTCAGGCAAGCGGACTAAAGTCGCCATCGCATCGGCTAGTTTTTGGCTGGGCGGAGTGAGCTTATGATCATTAAGTTTTTTTTCAAATACAGCGGCTATGGCCTCTTTTTTTTCCTGATTTTCTCTTGATATCTCCAATTCTCTGATAACCTCTTTCATCATCTCTAAGTAAGGAGTGGTATATCCTGAAGAAATCACAGGTGTTGTATTTAAAGTTAGAAGATACTCACCAAGGGCAGGGTGATAATCAATCCCCTTCTGGATTGCCCATTCTAATCCCTTCTTAGGCTTTAGAGAGCTTTTTACCCAATTATCGCGATCAACGTGGATAAACTCAAAGGCCTCTCCAAGAACAGCGGCTTTCACCAAGGGCAAGTTCTTCTCGTAAAGGTCTGATCTCGTAAAGATGCGAGAAAATTTCACAGAACTTTCTTTTGGATTCTCTGCAATGAAATCCAAGACTTCTGGATCACAATGACTAATGATAGCACAGAGCTGATGAGTGGTCCATGAATCAAAAGAAGAGCAATTTTTATAAAATTCTCTTACCACAGACAGGTCATCTAATATTAAATTCTCCCCAGTGATTTCTGTGTAGGCCTCAAAAAGTGCGACCGGAAAATATGACATATATTGATAAATCAGTTTTACAAATTTAGGTCGAGATCTAATACGATGATACAATATATAAGGTGCGTAATCACTTGGATCAATTGTGACAATATCGTCTATGGTTACAATTCCATCTGCAGCGAAAAGTCTATCTCTATCTTCTTTTTCAGAAGACGACTCCTGTCCTCTTGTAAGAAGTCTCTCTGCAGACATTATATCCATAGTCAGCTTACTGTTTAGGTTAATTATTTGGTCATCGCAGAGAGGTCCATATAGACTGTTAAGAGAAACTATATAACGTAACCCCTTTTTAACATTTATGGGACGTGTGTCACATAGCCACTTTTTGCAAGAATCCACATCCTCTTCATGTATTTTTTGTGCAAACGGCTTATTCACCCAAAGATCCTTTCGTTCATGCTTTGGACAACTTTAGCTGTATGGGCTTCACTAAGATGGGCGTAGCGTTTTACCATTTGGAGGGTTTTGTGACCGAGTACCTCGGCAATTTCCGCAAGGGAGGCTCCATTCATGGCTAAGTAGGAAGCGGCTGAATGTCGCAGGTCATGGAAACGAAAGTCTTGAATATCCGTCTTTTTCAAAACGGACAACCATGCCGAGCGACTGTCCCAGGACTTCATTGGATGAGATGGAGAAGGAAAAACTAAATCAGAGGCTATATTCCTAACCTTGTTGTGCTCTTCCATGAGTTGTAGCGCATAATGAACGAGCGGCAATAAGCGTCTTTCCTTGTTCTTTGTGTTATGCAAGGTAATAACACGACGCTGCCAATCAACGTCACTCCAGCGTAGGTTGATGAGCTCCCCATGTCTTGCCCCCGTACTGAGAGCCAAGACAACAAGCATGTGGAGTTGAAGATTCGTTGAGGCTTGGCAGGCTTCCAGAAGCCGCTCTCGCTCCTCATCGTCTAAGAAGCGCACCCGTCCTCGGGGTTCTGATAATTTGGAGATCTTTCTCATGGGGTTTTCATGGATCCATTCCCATTCATTCATTGCCACCGTAAAGGCATTGCCAAGGGCTGTCGTATAGCGGTTAACGGTAGAATTTTTGCGTCTTTCCACATTGCGACCCTTGGTATTCAAGAGTTTATCTCGTTGTTCGATAATAAGCGCACGGGATACATCTGAAAGAAGGTAGACGCCGATTTCTCCTTTCCACCACCCCAACAATGTTTTGACATCGACAAAACGTTTAGGGTTTTTCTTCTCCATTTCACGAAGGTATCGATCAATAAGATCTCCTACCATATGCTTCTTGGCTTCGACCGTCTTAAAATGCCGCCCTTGGCGCATGCTGGCTTCGGTTTGTTTGGCCCATTCCTTCGCATCCGTTTTTCGCTCAAATGTGGCCGATTCGGAGGGGAACCCTTTGAGTCGGACCTTCGCTCTGTACCCAGTCGTGCCATCTGCATTTCGTCGCGTTTCGATTGTCGCCATGTAATCCCCGTGAGTCGAGTTAGGAGAGTCTATAACGAGCTGCAAAAAATAGCAACGGCCGACAGAAGGACCGATGGGCAATCTTATATTTCTTCAAGAAACTAAGTAGATTATTGATTCTCTTCTGCGATATGGGACAATGGAGGGACATTTGAGAGAGAATTTTAGAGTAAAGCGCCTATCTTTTGGCGCAAAGACCTATGTGCACAGGGGCTCACATTATGCCCGTCTGTTGCCTCTTAATGTCCCATGAATGTCCCGCGGAGGAGAAAGTTCTTGATGAGAGTATCAAGAAAATGGCGGATGGGGTGGGATTCGAACCCACGAGACGCTTTCACGTCTGCCGGTTTTCAAGACCGGTGCCTTCAACCGCTCGGCCACCCATCCTCATGCCTTTCAACTATAGATTTGTCTTAAAAGCGTCAAGCTTCTTGTCTTGCACGATGGCTCAAGAATAGGTAGGATCTTCAAAAATGGATTTTCTTTAAGGTAAAATATGATTCAAGCTTTTCAAAAATTTTCCCAATCGCGAGTTGCCAAGGTTTTTCTTGCTATTGTAGCTTTAAGTTTCATGGTTTTTTTCGGAGGGGGAAATTGGTTCCGCCATCGCGATCCTCACGCAGTTGTCGCAGAAGTAGGTGACATTGCCATCAGCCGGTATGCATTTGCTGAAAGGGTCCAACAACAAATCCAACGCCTTATGGCGGAATCGGGGGGAACTGCAACCCGCGAAGATATCCTTAATGCTGGCGGGCCTCAAATGGTTTTAGGTCAAATGATTCAAGAGACACTTATGAATCTTGAAAGCAAACACTTGGGTCTTACAGTCAGTGATGAAGCTATACGCACCCAAATTCAATCTATTAAAATCTTTCAAAATGAGAAAGGTCAATTCGATCGAAACCGCTTTGACCAAATTCTCAGATCTATTAACATGTCTGAAGATTCCTTTATCGAGGAAGTACGAGGCGAACTTACCCGTGAACAGCTTGCTGATGCGGTTGTCGTTGGGGCTACCGTTCCTGATATTATGGTGGAGCGGTTATTTGAGGCACAGTATCAAACGAGGCTTGCTTCCATGCTTGTGATTTCGCCAAAAGAAATACCCACTCCCCCTTCTCCCAGTCGTGAGTCTCTGGAGGCCTTTTATAATGATCATCAAAAAAACTTTCAAATACCTGAGCTGCGGACCTTTACGGCCTTTATCATTGATCCCAGTCTTGTTGCCAAAAACATCCCACTCACCGAAGAAGAAATCCAATCTCTTTATGAGGCTAAAAAAGAAAGTTTTAGTAACAAAACCCTGAAAGAGGTGCGGCCTCTAATTGTTGCTGAACTTCAAAAGGAAAAGGCCAATGAAATTACCTTTCGCCTCACACAAGATTTAGATGATAAAATTGCTGGAGGAGCCACAGTTGAAGAAATCGCTCCAACTGTTGAAAGCAGTAAACTTATCACGTTAGAGAATGTCACGCATTTGGGGCGTGATTCAACAGATATCCCTTCTGCTCAACTTCCTCAAAACAATGAACTCTCTCAAGAAATTCTTCGATCCGCTTTTACCCTTGAAGAGGCTTCCGATATCCCCTTTACCCAAGCCAAAAATGGGGAGTATTATATAGTCCGCGTTGACAAAATTCAGCCTCCTTTTCTTCCCGCCTTTTCTGAAATTACGGAGCACGTCCTCAAGGTTTGGATCACACAAGAACAACTTAAGGCTGCAAAAGCTAAGGCTGAGGAACTTGTGAGGGCCGTTAACCTCGGCAAACCGCAAGTCGTGAAAATGACACCTCTTCCTAAGTTATCACTTTCCGAACCTTCTCCGAATGTTTCTGATGAGGTAAAAACACTTGTATTTTCCTTAAGGCCCAATAAGGCTGGCGTCACAGAGACGAAGGAGGGGTTTGTCGTGGTGGTTTTGAAACAAATCACGCATCCCCCAGCAAAAACAAAAGAGAAAGAGATAAGTTCTTTTAAAGAAAAGCTCTTGGCCCAATATAAAAACGACATTTTCATAGGGTATTCGAATGCGTTAAGAATTCGCTACCCTGTTAAAGTGAACACAGGAGCTATAAAGGCTTTATTTGCGACAGAATAAGGCTTTTTAAAGGCAAGGCACTTTCTTTTTCCTCCTAAAAATCCCATATTGATTATAACCCTATGAGTGGTAGTTTAGAGCATGTTAAACCGATTTTTATTTATGGCAGGCAGTTGCATTCTCCTTTTCTATGGAGGAAAACTACTTTGGCAAAAAAATGCATTTCCCCCCCTTTCCGTGATGGAAGTTACCTATGCCCATAAACAGCACCTAGAGGGGAAAGGAGCCACAGTTGCTGTGCTTGATGAGGGGTTTGATTCTGACCACCACGCCTTAAAATCTCAACTCAGCCCCTATCGTTATAATACATCCAATGAAAGAAGGGATGTTTCTGAGTCTGTTATTTTTGAGCAAGGAAAATACATCTTTGAAAGCCATGGGACCCATGTTGCTGGAATTATTGCAAAGGTGGCCCCTAACGCAGAAGTCATTCCCATTAAAGTGATGGGATTTGAGGGCGATCAGACCTTTGTCAAAGCGCTTCAAATTGCCACCAAAAGTCATGCCCATGTGGTGAATATCTCCTTGCGTTTAAGCCACACGGGACAAAGCTTAAGTCCCAATGTTTATAATGCCCTTATTGACTTGGCTCAAAGCGGAAAGCTTATCGTTATAGCGGCGGGAAACGAAGGCATACCACTCATGGGGAATGCTTATACCGCAAGTCTCGTTGAACTTGCCCATGATCCAAAGATAAAAGGATGCCTTATTTTAGCTGGTGCCTCCTCCTATAAGGAAGGAACCGAAACCCTAGCAAATTTTAGTAATTATCCCGGCAATAACCTTGCTGCGCAAAGGTTTTTTATAACCGCACCTGGGGAAGATATTCTTTCAACGATCACAGGGGGGCGCTTTGGGGAAAAATCTGGGACTTCCATGGCAACCCCCATGGTTGTAGGAGCTTTGTGTCTTCTCAAAGAAGCCTTTCCAAACTTACCTCCGGAATTGATTGCAAACCTTCTTTTAACATCGGCGCGAAAAGTGTCGTTAGAAGGAATTCCTCTAGTTTCTACAACTTTTGGCCAAGGCCTTGTCAATCTTGAAGCTGCCCTCCTTCAAGGAAGGAATACATCTCACATTTCTAGAGGACCTCTTTTATAAGACAAGAGTTTAAGTTATAGTCCAAAAAAATATAAAAGGATTGGGTTATTCGTGACATACTTAAAGATACAAGGAGCTATAATCCTTCTTCTTTTTCTTGTTGATTTTATCTGGATTTCGTTCTCTTCCCTTAAAGTCATTTATAGTTCCTATCTCATTTTCAAGATATTAGGGGTTTCTCTTTTTCTTTACCTTCTTTATCTTTTCTATACTAGAATTCGTGTCGATACAAAAATTGGACTTCTTTTTATTTCAACCCTTTACCTTATAACTTTCACTGCTGCTGCCTTAATTCTATCCTATTTAGCCTATACAATTTTAAACCCCTTAATGGATTCTGCTCTTAGTATTACAGACTCGAGGCTAGGATTTAGTTTTTCATATTTTTATTATTGGTTTTCAAAACATCAAGCTTGGGATACTTTTTTCACAATTATTTATCATTCACTGATTTATCAAAACATATTTGTATTTGTTTATTTTGGCCTATTTGGAAGATCAATTTACCTTCAACGATTTCTTATGATGTATATGATTTCCATTCTTCCAACGATTCTTTTAGGCAGTTATTATCCTGCCCTTGGCCCTAACATTACGTTTAATCTTCCCCCTCCTGATTTCCTCCAAAAGGCCATGGATTACTTTATGGGGCTTAGACATGGAATTTTGGATTTAACACAAGAGCATGGGATTATCATATTTCCATCCTTTCATACAACCTTGGGCCTTATCTACCTTTATACTTTTCGCCATGAGAAAATAGGGCTATTTCTTTTTTTTATTCTTCTCAACCTTCTCATGATTTTTTCTATACCCATTCAAGGAGGGCATTACCTCATCGACATTATTGGAGGTCTTTATATTTTCCTCATTACCATAAAAATTGAAGATGCTATTTATGTGACTATAAAGAAATATGGAACCCTGGATTTTTTACCTAAAAGAAACTCAACAACCATTACAAAAGGAGGAAAACTTGTCTGATTTTGCTTTGATGCGCCAAAACATGGTAAAGGGCCAACTTCTTCCTGAAGGTATTACGGATCTTAGCCTTATCAAGGCTTTTTCAAACATACCAAAGGAAATCTTTGTTCCACGCCAACTTTCTCATGTGGCCTACATGGATTCTAATTTTCCGATCAGCGGAGACCGTATCCTCTTAAGACCCGCAACTTTGGCAAGGCTTTTACAAGCTTTAAATCCGTCTTCAATGGATAAGATTCTTTATATTGCTGGCGGATCAGGCTATGGGCCAGCGCTTTTAAGCTCCATGGGAGCTACAGTTGTTGCGCTGGAATCAGAAGAAATCCTTTCTCAAGAAGCTGAACGCATCCTTAAAGAGTTGAACCTTACTTCCATAAACATTGTGTTAGGCCCTCTTGAAAACGGCTGGGCAGGCGATGCTCCCTACAGCAAAATAATGATTGAAGGATGTATTGAGACTCTTCCAGACTCTCTTTTCCAGCAATTGAACGAGGGAGGCAAAATTGCAACAGTAAAAGAAACAAAAGGTATCCTTTACGTTAAGGAGGACTCAACATTGACGGAAATGAGCCTTTTTGATGCTTTCGCCCCTAAACTTCTTGTCTTTAAAAAACAGAAACCGTTTATTTTTTAGTGAAAAATGGCGGAACTCCGTGTATGGTGAAAAGAATATATTAACAGCAAATTAAAAGATGAACCTTAAGCATCATAAAATTATTCAGTTTACAGCCCTCCTCATGTTCTTGGGAGCTTCCACTCACACTTGCTTTGCAGAGACAAACGCCTGCGGTCCCAGTGAAGATGAGTCTCTTAATGATGAGGCCATTCAAGATATAATCGCTGAAGAGACAGACTCCTGCGATGCTCCAGATGTTGATGCTATCTCCATTCAAGAGACAATGGAAAACGCTTATATGCAAAATACAGACCTCGATGCGGCACGGGCAGGCCTGCGCGCCACCGATGAGACTGTTTCTCAAGCTATCGGGGATTGGAGACCAAGCTTATCGGTTCGTGGAAGTGAAGAACTCGGTCAAACTTATCTTATCGGAGAAGGTGTCAGACGGCATACCTCTACCACCGGTTATCAAGCGTCAATTACGCAAAACATCTATAAGGGCGGAGAAACGGATGCCACAATTGGTCAAACGGAAAGCAACGTTCTCGCCGGCAGAGCTGAGCTCTTCAATACAGAGCAATCTGTTCTTTTAAAAGCAATTCAAGCCCATACGGACATTCTTAAAAATATGGCGATTGTCAATTACAGAAAGCAGAATGAAGAAGCCTATAAAAAAATACAAGACTTTGCTCAATCTCGATTCGAAGTTGGCTTGGGAAGTTACACAGATGTTGAAGCCGCTAAGGGTGACTATGAAGCTGCAAAGGCTGAACTCGATCGCGCTCTTAGTGAATTAGATAAGTCAAAGGCGGCCTATCTCAGGCAAATTGGGACGCCTCCAGGAAACTTGTCACCCGGAAACGTTATTGTTCCGATCCCCGCTAAGTATGACCAGGTTTTAGAAATTGCAAAAGCCCATAACCCGATTGTTCTGAAAGCACGCTATGCCTTGGAAGCAGCTTTTTATAACGTTGACCTTCAGATGTCAGGACTATTACCTAAAGTTAACGTTGGAGCAAACGTAGGAAACAACAGAGCTTTGGTCTCCACCAATACTCCTAAAACTACAAAAAGAACGGACATAGGTTTTTCAACTACCGTCGATGTGCCTATTTACCTACAAGGTATTCCTAACTCCAAGATCCGCCAAGCCTACCAACAAGTAGCCCAGCAGAAGGTCAGCCTTGTAGGGGCCCAACGAGAAGTCGTTGAAGCTGCCCGGATAGCCTGGGCTAACCTTATTGCCGCACGAGAAAGCCTCAAAGGATTTCTCGCATCAGTCAAAGCTCAAGAGGTGGCTGTCGAAGGGGCTTATGAAGAAGTCAATGTAGGGACAAAAACAATCATTGATGTCCTTCAAATTGAACAACGCCTTATCAATGTCCAAATTGATCTCGCGAACGCTCAACAAAATCTTATTATTGCAGGATATCAGGTTTTGCAAGCTATGGGACGTTTGACTGCGCGTGATTTGCACCTTAATGTAACTTATTATGATCCTGATGCTTATTACAACGAGTATAAGGAGGCCTGGATTCAGTTCTGGCAAGGTAAGGACTACCGTTATGTAAAGGATGGTAATTCGCAATGACGAAAGATTCCAACATCTCCGAACCTTCAATGGATGAAATTTTAGCATCCATTCGCCAAATCATTTCAACCGACATCCCCGAAGTTAAAAACGAGGGGGGGGGGGAACCTGATATTTTAGATCTCACTCAGCTTCTTCCTGAAGAAAATCAACATCTTAAATCAATGAATTCTCACATCTCACCCACGCATCAAGATGATCAAGTCCTTTCTTTAAAAGATCCTTTAGATGACTCCTTTATTTCAGCAAAAACAATAAATGAAACGGTAGAGGCCTTTGATTCCCTTAGGAAATTAGCCCATGAAAATAGCCCTTCACCCTTACCACGAGTTTCAAGAGAAATTGGGGGGCAAACCATTGAAAGTCTTATCAGAGACATGCTCAAGCCTCTTTTAAAAGAGTGGCTTGATGCACAACTCCCCAAGATTGTTCAAGCCCTTGTCCGTGAGCAACTTGAAAAAATTGTGGAGCGGGTCGATGTTTCTCACTCCCAACATTATTCGCAACGTGAAAATTATTAGTATCAATACCCTAGAGTTATAGTTATAAAAACCCATGCTAGATAAAACCTTTCTCCCTTCCCATTTTGAAGATAAAATTTATGCGACTTGGGAAAAATCTCAACTCGGTCAAATCGGCAGCCGCCCTGGCGCTCTTCCCTATACTATTATGATGCCGCCGCCCAATATCACTGGAAGTCTCCATATGGGACATGCGTTTTCCTACACGCTCCAAGATCTCCTCATCCGATTTTATCGTATGAAAGGCCGAGATGTCCTGTGGCAACCTGGTACAGACCATGCAAGCATTTCAACCCAAATGGTTGTTGAAAAACAGTTGGATAAGGAAAACAAGTCACGTCTAAGCCTGGGACGAGAAAAATTCCTCGAACGCGTGTGGGAGTGGAAGGTCAAATCAGGAGGAATGATTACCCACCAACTGAGGAAATTAGGAGCCCTTCCTGATTGGAGTCGTGAACGTTTTACCCTTGATGAAGGCTTAAGTGCAGCCGTACGCCATGTCTTTGTTGAACTCTATCGACAAGGGCTTATTTATAAAGATAAGCGCCTCATTAACTGGGACCCAAAACTCCAAACGGCTCTTTCGGATGTGGAGGTTGAAAGTCTTCCTCTGAAAAGTTCCGTATATTACTTCAACTATCCTCTCGAAAAAAAAGAGGAGGAATTTATCACCATAGCGACAACCCGGCCGGAGACTGTTTTTGGTGACGTCGCGATTGCCGTTCATCCTGAGGATGAGAGGTATAATGCTCTCATAGGCACATTTGTTCTTCACCCCTTAACAAAGGAACGACTTCCTATTATTGGAGATGACCACGCGGATCCTGAAAAATTTACAGGGGCAGTTAAAATAACACCTGCCCATGACTTTAACGACTTTCAAGTCGGGCACCGCCACAATCTTCCCTTCATCAATATTTTTAATAAAAATGCCTGCCTGAATGAAAACGTCCCCACGCCTTATCAAGGAATGGATCGCTTCAAGGCACGACAAAAGGTGGTTGAAGACATTAAAGCCCTTGGACTTTTTGAAAAAGAAGAACCTGCAGAAATCCCGACACCTCATGGAGAAAAATCTGGGGTTGTTATTGAACCGTGGCTCATGGACCAATGGTACGTTGATGCAGCGACTTTGGCTCAACCCGCCTTAAAAGCTGTTGAAAATGGCAAAACACGGTTTGTGCCTCAGTATTGGGAAAATACGTATTTTGAGTGGCTACATAACATTCAACCCTGGTGTATCTCTCGTCAATTATGGTGGGGTCATCGAATCCCCGTATGGTATGGCCCAGATGGAAAAGCCTTTGTGGCTCTCTCCAAGGACGAGGCTCTTGAGGATGCAATTCGTTTTTACAAGGAAGAGGTTCCCTTAACACAAGATGAAGACGTATTAGACACCTGGTTTTCCTCTGCCCTTTGGCCTTTCTCAACCCTTGGTTGGCCAGAGAAAACAAAGGAATTTGAACGGTATTATCCAACTGACGTTTTGATCACAGGCCACGACATTATCTTTTTCTGGGTTGCTCGGATGATGATGATGGGATTGCATTTCACAAAGGAAGTCCCTTTTAAAACCGTTTACATTAATGCCCTTGTTCGGGATGAAAAGGGACAAAAAATGTCAAAAACAAAGGGAAATGTTGTCGATCCTTTAGACCTTATTGAGAAGTATGGCGCGGATGCCTTAAGGTTTACCTTGGCCGCCTTGGCAGCACCCGGACGAGACGTAAAGTTTTCAGCGTCACAAATCGAAGGCTATCGAAATTTTGCAACAAAACTTTGGAATGCAGCCCGCTTTTCAGAAATGAATGGCTGCATCTTTGATCCTAAATACCAACCAACTGCTCTTGAGGTTCCTATCAACCAGTGGATTGTGGATCAAATCGCATCCCTTTGTCATGACGTAAACGAAGCTATCGAATCTTACAAATTTAATGAAGCGACACACCTCCTTTATCACTTTATCTGGGGAACATTCTGTGACTGGTACTTGGAATTTTCTAAGCCAAAATTTGAAGGAACCGATAAAGAAAAGGCTGAAACTCAAAAAACTGTAGCTTGGGTTTTGGATCACATCTTAAGACTTCTTCACCCCTTTATGCCCTTTGTCACAGAAGTTCTCTGGAAAAATTTACACCCCCCATCAACCCTTCTTATGGGAGCCTCATGGCCCGAGACCCTAGAAAAAAGGTATCAAGAACAAAGCGAAGACATAAACTGGCTTATTCAAGTCATTTCTGAAGTACGCAGCATTCGCTCAGAAATGAACATTCCTCCTGGTTCTTTCCTATCTTTAAGCTTTTATGATGCAAATCCAGAAACCCATCGCCGCCTTAGGGAGCATGAAGATCTACTTATAAAGCTCGCCCGCCTTAAGAACGTCAAAGCCTTTACAGAATCTTTAAGCATTGAAGACGCGAGAGGAGCAGCACAAGGAGTTATTGGTAACTCAACTTTTTTAATCCCTCTGGCTGGTACAATTGATATAGAAGCTGAAAAGGAAAGACTCCACCGAGAACTCCTTAAAGTGGGTTCAGAAATTAAAGAGATCGAGAAAAAACTTTCCAACAAAGAATTTACTTCTCGCGCCCCTCAGCATATTGTTGAAACCCAAGAAAAACGTATAGAAAGTGCGCGACTGACAAGTGAAAAACTAGAGCAGGCTTTACACCGTCTTGGTGGCTAAGGCTTGCACATATAACTCTCACCAATAACTTGAATGGCTTTCTTTAAGTCGGCAGCTGTGTCTACACCAAAGGGAGCTTCTGTCTCAATAATCTTCACATCAATGCGCATGCCATGAGCAAGCGCCCTCAGTTGCTCGAGCTTTTCCCTCAGCTCTAAGGCATTAAGAGGCAAACTCACAAATTTATTCAGTGCATCCCGCTTAAAAGCATAAAGTCCTATATGATGATAGTGCTCTCCTTCACCAGAGGGGATTGGATTTCGACTAAAATAAAGGGCTCGTCCCACACCATCATTTCCTTCTCGTGAAACAGCAATTTTCACGGTAGCCGGATCTTTTAATTCCTTAGGATCCTTAATGGGTGTCCCTAAAGTTGCGATGTCAACCGCGGGATTTGAAAAAGGATCTAAAACATGAGGAATGATGGAAGCATCAATGGTGGGAAGATCTCCTTGAATATTGATGATAAAATGATACTTTTCTTCCGCATCATAAAGATCTGCTGCTGCCTTAACCCTGTCTGTTCCTGAAGGCAGCGCAGGGTCGGTGAGAACAGCTTCCCCTCCAAAGGCTTGAATGGCCTGGACGATTTCTTCATCAGCACATGCGACCACAACGGGGCCTAGATCTGCCTGAACTGCCTTTTCCCAAACATGAACAATCATAGGCTTTCCATGAATGTCAGCGAGAGGTTTATTGGGAAGGCGAGTGGCTGCCAGGCGCGAAGGAATCACAACCAGTGTATCTTGGCTTTTCATATGTATCTTATGTTCCTTAAGCAGTTTTTCAAAAGAGTGCCAAACTTTCTCAAAAGACACAATATAAAAATCACCGTTCATGGAGCAGAGATAATTTTCTCTTGTCCACTTTTTCACGCGATGCACAATATCATGACGATAGATTCTCATCTTACCAGGTGCATTAACTATCCCAGATGCTAAGCCTCCAGCTATGCTGGAGGACTCAAAGAGTTTTACATAAAATGAAGATCTCCTAGAATAC
>MEMA01000037.1 GCA_001767835.1 Alphaproteobacteria bacterium GWC2_42_16 | reverse complement strand
TTTTATTAAATTACAACGATTATATCACAGATTCCTTATCTTTTTTTACGAATTCCGTGCCTTTAATAAGGCTTCTTCATTGGAGAATGGTATACAACGTTTAATCCTTTTTCTTTACAAAATTTTCCGAGTGAGCGCGTTTCCATTAAATGTAAAAATTTTGGAATTTGTTGTGCCCGATGAGGAGCATATTCATGTGCATTCTCAATTTCTCCTGGCCAAGGAAGCTTAACGTCAACATTTTTTAAATAAATTGGAAGAAAGTTACTAAAAGAATGGTAGTAGGGACTTACTGCAATAATGAAGATACGTCCACCAGGAACAAGCCACCTCATCATTTTTTCTATCGCTTGTGCTATTTCATCTCCTCTTAGGAAATGAATGATTCGACACGCCAAGATAGCTCCTAAAGAATTATCTGGAAAGTTTGTGTCATTGGGGAATCTTCGATTGTTTAAAATAAGCTTTGATCGTAACTCTTGTGGGGCCTGCTCATTGAGCAAAAGAAGGTGTTTTGCCTCTAAGTCATTTGCAATAACCTTGGCACCCTTTCGTAAAGCAGCTAGCGCTGTAATGCCATAAGCCGCCCCAATTTCCAGAACAGGATGGTTTGTTTCGGCTGCGAATTCAATAAATTTTTCAGTATAAGGATTTTGATCCTGGATCATAAAACCTGTTTGATTTAACGTCTGGAATCTTCCATCTTTTTCTGGTTCTGGAATGTGGAGATTTTTATCAATAGGCAAATCTACGCGCGTTGCAGAGACACCAAAGGGAGTATCTTCATCTTTTGGAAAATCAAAAGCAGAGAGAGAAGAAGATAAAAATTGAGCCATGAAGACCGCCAAATAAAAATTGAAGCGCATAAATTATTTTATCCTTACATTTTCTTGGTTTTGTTTTCAAGATTTTTTAATAAATCCAAATCATTTGTATAATTTAATAAAAACAAATCAATAAGATGACTCCGAGATCCAACCTTAGATTCGTGTTTTATATTTTCAATATAACCTTCAACAGTCCTTGGAGAAATAGAGAGAAAACGCCCGATCTCTTTAGCTGTTTTTCCTCGACTTAACAAAGCCAAACACTTAAAAGCTTGAAGAGATAGTCTTATCTCTTTCCCATCAATATTTAAAAAAAATTTGTGAATAGGAGTATCTGATATAAAATTTTGAATAGATCGATCATTCGGCGAAGTCATAGACTCGTTTAGTTTAAAAATGTGGGGAGAGACGATGGGCGAACTTTCTTTTTTAATGATTTCTGGAGAAATAATGTCAGAGAATTTGTCTTTAAAATAAAAAGAAAATCTTTCAAACAAAATCATATTACGGTTATACTCTTTAATAAAGTTAGTGTTTTCTCGGGTTGAAGTAAAATAAAATGCTTCAACACATTCGCCAGTCTTTCTATAAATAGATAAAGTATTCCATATGTCAAAGTTGTAAATAGCATTTAAAAATGGATTATTACGATCTGGTTTGCCAAATCGAAAAAAATGAGTTTCCCCTCTCATTAGGGTAGACCTAACTTCCTCTTCATAATTAGGAATAATCATATGTGAAAATTTTTCACGATTAATTTTTGTCCAAGCAAAGTTAGTAGATATGTTAAATCCGGTTCCATCAGGAAAAAACTTGCGATAGCCAAAGGTATTAATTTTGTAAATCTGACCAAGTGGCTCTGTTAAAGGCTTAATTTTTTCACAAATAGATTTTATAAACTCTAGATTGTGCCTAGCGCGTGTCAACATTTTTGCCTCGCTCCTTTCTTATAAAAACCTAGTTTAGTAGAACAAGTCAAGTTTGAGATAAATTTTTCTTATCTTGCTTTGCCCCGTAAAATTTACGGGTACCGTAACAGAAAAGGTCATTTTAAAGTTAACCTACTCCCAGAATGCAAATGATGGATTTGTTTTGTTGGTTTAGAGTGGTTATTTTCAAGACACCTGTGATGCACATAATGCATTACAGGTGGCGAAATAATTTCGGGGCTAGGCAGTTGACTCCCATACTTGCTAGGGTAAGGTTAAGAAAAGTATACCTATCACCAAAAACCGTCATCGCGAGCCCCCGTAGGGGGCGTGGCGATCCAGAAAACCAAGGAAAGATGGATTGTCGCGGCCCTTCGCAATTTATTGACAGGAACCGCAAGTCAGCTTCCCATTACAATTCGCCACATCAGACGTTGTTGGGCACTCGGACAAATCTAATTCTGTTCTCATCTCAATATTATTCAGCGCCCTACAAATACATCCTAGCATCTGATGTTTGGGTGTCACAAAAGGGTTTTTATACTCAACGCAAGCAAAACACGTTGTTTTGTAAGTCCCATTTCGCGACGCAGCTTTAACGTCGGTCTCGATCACGCTGACACAAGCAGCGAATATTAAGATGTGGATCACTCTTTTTGACATGTGTTGTTCCTTTCCTCTTGTTAACTTTCGTCTCTTAAGTTAGTGACGTTATTCTTTTCTCTGCACTTAACTTCAACATATGATCGACAGATTACATGAGATTTATTAATATTTTGTAAATAGGCTCCCAAGGTAGGCCTGGACTCTCCATTTATTACGAATGTTCACGCTGCCTAATAAACTACCCTTTAGCCCGTAACAAGCGGCCTTTTTGACGTTGCCAATCCCGTTCTTTTTCTGTGGAACGCTTATCTGCTTGCTTTTTACCTGTGGCAAAGCCCAGCTCAATTTTAGCAATTCCCCGAGGGTTGAAGTAAAGCTTGAGAGGCACAAGTGTAATTCCTTTGCGTCGTATCGCTCCTAAAATACGGTTTAATTCGCGACGTTTCACCAAAAGCTTCCGACGACGCTTTGGGTTATGATTAAAGCGGCTAGCCTCATTATATTCAGGAATAAATGAATTAATAAGGAAAAGCTCTCCCTCTTCTTCGGTGGCATAGGATTCTGTAATACTTCCTTGCCCTTGACGCAGGGATTTCACCTCACTCCCCTGAAGAACAAGACCTGCTTCAATCGTTTCTCCAATATAATAATCAAAGCGCGCCCGTTTATTGAGAGCAACAACCTTTTTCTCCTTTTTCTCAGAACTCATGCTTTCTCACAACAGTCAAAGGTTCCCAGAGCCTCAAATCCCTTAAGGCTACTTCAATCGCTGCCTTGGTCGACGCTTGAAGGGATGCGAAAGGCAAACGATTTTCAGGAGACACGTCATGCACCAGAGTCATGGCGTATTTAATAGGAGCTGGGTTGCTCTCCCGACCCAATGCCATGAGGAGTGGAAAAACCTTCATCCACTGCGCCTTGAATTGGGGAAGATCGCCTGACCTCCAAAAATCCATTAACTCAACAAAATGAGAAGGCGCTACGTTTGATACAACTAAAATCCCCCCATCGCCCCCCATGGCTAAAAAGGCCGCCAAAGGTTCATCATTGCCCGCAAGCAAACTCAGACGATTCCCTAATTGTTTCTTCAGGTCAGAAACCATCACAAAGTTTGAGGATGAATCCTTATACCCCTGAATGGCTGGGCAATCCATCAAACGAACCAGCGTATCAGCGGTCATCGCAACGCCTGTCCGAGAAGGGTTATTGTAAATAACAATGGGCAAATCGGTGTTTTCACTCACCTTTTTATAGTGCTGATAGAGGCCCTCCTGAGAGGGCTTCACATACCAAGGATTAATGACAAGGGCTGCTGTCGCTCCAGCCTTTTGAGCCAGATTGGTTTGCGAGATAGTCTCCTCAGTTGAAACAGCTCCCGTACCGGCAATAACCTCAGCTTTTCCCTTGCACACACTGGAACAAATTTCAATAATACGCGTTTGCTCTGAAGGAGTGAGGAACAAAAACTCTCCCGTTGTCCCGCAAGGCACAACGCCGCTTACTCCCGCCTTGATTTGACAAGAAACGAGCTCTTCTAACTTTTTTTCATCTACCTTCCCATTTTGGAATGGTGTAATGATGGCTGTATAGATCCCTTGGAACATGGAGCACCTCGTAAATGAAGAGAATTACTTGTTTAACATTACTCCTCCTTCAAAAACTCTACAAGCCATTCTCCCTCATTTTATGCCTTTCAACACCTCTTTTATCCCTCTCTCCGCAAGTGGAGCTGCAAAACTGTAAGACGGCTCTTCTTTCTCAATTAAATGAACATAAGCGTATAAAGGTCACGGGCTGCCCTCTCGCAGAAAAGCTGATAACATGGCTCGGCATTTTAAGGGATGCAGATCAGTTTACCCCTAAGGAATTAGCAACTTTTCTCAATGCAAACAGCCATTGGCCCCAACATGAGAAACTCTGCCGATTAGCGGAAGAAACGATTACAAAGAAAGAATCTCCAGAAGAAATATTCCTTTGGTTTGAAAAGCATCCGCCTCAAACACCGCTTGGTGCCTTGGCTTACGCAAAAACCCTGATGCGTCTTAAGGAAAAGACAAAAGCAGCAAAGGTCATTGTAAATGCCTGGAAGACCATGGATATGACAAAGGATGAGGAAAGCAAATTTATTACCTCCTTTGGCCACCTCCTCCAAGAAAAAGAAAAACTAGCTCGCCTTAATACCCTCTTGTGGTCAGGAGAGCTTTCAACAGCAAAGCGCCTTCTCCCCCATATTCCCGTTTCTGTTCGGAAGGTTGCAGAGATTCGTCTCGCGTTTCTGGAGGGAAAAACAACTGAGGCTCTCAAAAAGATGCAATCTCTGCCTCTGCAACTTCGCCAGAATGAAGGTCTTTTATATGAGAAGATCAAAATCCATCGACAAAAAGATGAGGTAGAGCCCGCAACTCAAATCCTCCTCAAAGCTTCTATGAGCTCCGATCATGCCTCACAGTGGTGGAAGGAACGCAATTACTTTGCGCGAGAACTTATCGCAACCAAAGACTATCAAACAGCCTACAAGATTCTTCAAAACCATCGGCTTAAACCGGGAACAGAAGACTTTGTCAATGCGGAGTGGCTTATGGGATGGTTGTCTCTCCGCTTTTTAAAGCTCCCTGATCAAGCAAAACGGCATTTTGAAACTTTAACCGATGCCAAAGGCGCTATCAGTAAAGCCCGCGGGGCCTATTGGATGGGGCGCGTTTATGAAGCCCAGAAAATAAACAAGCAGGCGGCCACCTGGTACACTAAAGCTGCAAAATATAAAACAACCTACTATGGCCAATTGGCTTCAGCAAAAATACGCGACAAGTCCTATCCTTCTCTTGCGAAAGCCACTTCTGCAACGCCAAAAGAGAAGCGGCGTTTTGAACAAAAGGATCTTGTCCAAGCTGCCTATATTTTAAAGGGATTGGGGAAACCTGCAGCGAGTGAGTTGAGCAAGTTTCTTCTCCACATTGCAGAACAGGCTGAAACAAAAGGCGAAGGTGAATTATCTGTGTTTTTGGCCGATTCTTTATCGCCTTACGACGTTGTTTGGGCCGCAAAAAAAGCGGGATTTAAGGAGCCCGTTACTCTGGCGAAAGCCTATCCTACATGCAAAATTCCTCAACGCGGGCAAATGATTCCTGAAAAGGCCTTAGTTATGGCGGTCATTTATCAAGAAAGTCGTTTTAATCCCACCGCAGTGAGCTCTTCCGGCGCCATGGGTTTGATGCAATTTATGTCCTCAACGGCTTCACAAGAGGCTAAACGCTTAGGGATCAAACATTCAGACAAAAAGCTCGCCGATCCCCAATACAGCCTTATCTTAGGCGCCTCTCACCTGTCCCATTTATTATCAGCATTCAATAACTCATATCTTTTAACAGCAGCTGCTTATAATGCTGGAGAAACACCTGTTCATCGTTGGGTGGAACAATTTGGAGATCCATGCCAAGGTGACGTTGTGGATTGGGTTGAGCTTATTCCCTATGGTCAAACCCGCAATTACGTCATGCGCGTACTAGAAAACATTGCCCCATACCGCGCCCTCGAAGGCCAACCCCAGAAAACCCTTGTAAATGACCTGCAAAGGTAAGGTATCGTTGCGCTGTTGAACGGACCTGATATCCAGTTTTTAAGTCCTATTAAAAAAACCATTTTTCAGGTCTTTCTCAAATTCAGCAAGCCAAGAACCAGAGCCGGCCCGACTGCGATAGGTTTTTGTTTTCTGATGCTTGATGTGGGTAGCTTTTGTATTGATAATAACCACATAGCTTAGATCGTTCATGTCCATGGACCCCTGATCTTCATAAATTTCCAAAAGGAAATGCTCATGTTTGTGGCCATGGATTTTCAAGAGCTTGCCATAGGTCTCTTTTTCTTCGGCCGACAGAAGGTTACTTTCATCTATAATAGGCATATGGCCCTCTTATAAAATTCAAGTAACTGTTCGAGGAATCTTTGTTGCCTTTTTTGGATCACAAACCTCTCCCTCCTTATCAGGACTTATCTTGTTACATCCTACGAGTAGCGGCAATAAAATACTAAGTATAATGAGAAAATATTTACACATTGAGCCCCCTTTTTCTTATTTTATTAAAGCAAAAAATGAGGCTAAATACAAGCTTAGTGCCGCGCGCCCCACAAGAAGTAGTTTACATCCAACGATGGCGTAAACTCCCAGCGCCATGTAGAGAGTGAAAAAGTAACCCCCGCCATCTCCTGAATCCCAAACCCCAGCTTCTTTAGCATCTTCACTAAATCCTCAGGCTTAATAAACTTCTCCCAACTATGAGTCCCGCGAGGTACCCACCTTAAAATGTATTCGGCGGCTACTATTCCCAAAATGTATGATTTTAGAGTTTTATTTAAGGTAGTCATAAATATTCCCCCGTGAGGAGCAAGATGCTTTACACAAGTGTTAAGAAATTCCTCGGGATGATCCACATGCTCGATAATTTCTGAAGCCACAATCACATCAAAAGCGCTCGTATTGGCGGGCAAGTCCTCAACCGCACAAGGTAAATAGGAGATCTTAAGGCCTCTATCTTTAGCATGCCTCTTAGCAATCAGGATGTTTTCTTTCACAGGATCAATTCCCGTCACATCTGCGCCCAAGCGCGCCAGCGGTTCGCAGAGGAGCCCTCCTCCACACCCCACATCTAAAATCCGCAAGCCCTTAAGGGAGAGAGAGGATTTATCAGGAGCTTGAAAATGAACGCCCACTTTCTCTTTGATAAAGGCCAACCGCAAAGGCAGGAGAGCATGGAGCACAAAAAATGGCCCTCTTTCATCCCACCATGTCGCACTGTGGCCTTTAAAATGGTCAAGTTCGGCTTGATTCCGTGTGTTGAGCTTCATCCCACTTTTTCATCCTTTCGCCCCATTCTATAGAACTTTAAGGAATACAAAAGAAAATATATTGGTCATTTACGAAAATTTAACTCACGTGGTCAACAATGTTCATATCTCATAAGGAAGGCAAAAAAAATGAAAGCAGCAACTCACCTCATCATAATCAGTATAGCGCTATACGGCTTGTCGAATTCAACGACTCTAAATGCTGAATGTTCTGTTCGAGTCTTTAGCAAAATGATGGATACTCTCTGGGCTTGCCAAGACCGTTGCAAGCTCAATAAAAACTGTCGCAGAGGCTGCATCAATTCTTGCAAAAGCAATTGTAACGCCTCCCATTGCTCACCTGCTCAGCGTCTGAATGCTTGCGTCTATGAAGTGACCCCTCTTTAAAAAATTAATTGATATCGGCTGGAAGGACCTAGGCCGAGACGTTGCAAAAAACCTGCTTTTACCAAGCTCACAAGGGCGTTCTGAACAGTCCGACGAACAAGGCCCGTTTCCTTTATAAGCTCTGAAAGGCCAAGACGCTTTTCTGGAGAAGATTTAAAACAAGTCAGCACCATATGAGCTGTCTCAGATAGTCTTGTCATTGCTGCATAACGTTGACGAAGCAAAGTAACTTCGTTAATCGCATCTTTGGTCATTTTAAGGAAGAACCAAGCCAAAGGTTCGAGTTTATAGTTTTCTGGATTTGCTTGATAACGTCCCTCTGACACTGCTCTCAAAGCGGCATAATAAAGGGGACGATTGCGCTCAATCTGTCGATCTATTGATATAAAGCGAACAACTTCTTTTAAAGCGGGATCGTCTCCTTGCATCAAGGCAAGTAGAAAGAGAGCGCGGCCAAGACGACCATTCCCATCTTGGAAGGGATGAATGGCAAGAAAACGGAAGACAAATTCCGTTGCAACTAAAAGTGTCCACGGATAATTTTGTATACTATTGTTATACCAATCAATAAGATCTTTCATGGCAACTTCTGTGAGAGGACCTGGAGGTGAAGGTTCAAGAACGGTCCGCCGCTCTCCGGATTCATGGTTCACAGAAATAACAAGATTAGGATTTAGCTTATATCTCCCTGCATAGGCTGAGGCCTCGGGGTAGTAGTCAAGGAGTATTTTATGCATACCGCGAATAGCACTTTCTGTAAGGGGGAAGAAGTCCTCAATTTGAATATAAAGAAGAGTCAGAACCTCTCGACAGCCAACAACCTCCTCTATGCTTCGTTCACGATCCTTCGATAGTTTATTAAGAATAACTGCTTTTTTCGACTCGTAAGCCGTTGTCTTTCCCTCTTCCGTTAAGGTTGTGTCAACCCATTCAATTTCAGCATCCGTTAGCGCTGCATTTTCTATACGAGTGGATGCCCCAATTGTACTGATCAGGACGGACTTATGAAGCCAGGCCTTTTCAGCTTGATCCATTGTTGAAAGTTCTTGCGCGAGAAGGACTATGTCAACTTGAAGTTTCTTAAGAGCCTTTTCCAATTTAGCTGACGGAGAAAAAGACAGCATATCATACCCCTTAAATTCCTATGAATATTATTATGATACCATATTGCACCAAATCGCACCAGGTAAACATAGATAATATGGTGCAATTTGGTGCGATGATAAAGGAAGCCTAGTATAACGTTTCGTAAAAACATTTACATTAATTTATACTAAAAAATGGATTGCTTCGCTCCGCAATGACAAAAAAACAGCGTCTTTGCGAGGAGCTAAAAGCTCCGCAGCAATCCAGAAATAACTACCAAAAATGTATAGGTTTTTACGAAACGTTATACTAGACAAACTGGAGCTAACAGGAGAGGGCTTTGAATCTATTACGTTAGTTTTACGCAGAACGAGGAGTGAGTTTTTGAAGTTCACTCCTCGTCCTATCGTGTTTTATCAAACCTATTTTTTAAAAATCCCCACTAGGGTCAAGATCAGAACCAGGTGGAACAGCGTTAAAAGGAACAGCCTGTGGAACGAGTACAGTTCCCCCAGGCGTCATAAGCTGTTGAGTTCTAGGATCCGGATCTATCCCCCCTATTTGCGCAGATACCATTTGCCCAATGAACAGGATCGGCAGGGCAAGAATTAATACATGTAAATATTTCATAGTTTATACTCCCTTGTATAATGTTATATAACACAAAAGCGTGTTATTACTATTAATACTAACACTTAAAGCAAAAAATGTCAAATATTGGCCGGGTTATTTCTTGATATCAATTTTTATGTCGACCTACTTTTTCGATGCAAGATTTACAAAACGGTCTTCTCATTCACTTAAAAATTTGGTAATCTTCTGAACCTAACGAGTAGGTGAACAATATAACAATAGAAGGAGATAAAAATGAAAATCATAAGTTTAATGCTTGCTCTTGGCCTGTTTGTGTTGGGAGGAAATGCAGATGCGCAAAGGAATGATAGCTCTGTATCATTTGATCCTACACAGCTCTGTAAAATCTTAGTAACAATTAATAACGGCCTGGGGAAACCTATAGCTGCATGTACGGACTGTAATAATCCCGACGATATACAAGCTTGTTTTGCTGGCTTTAAAGCAGCTGGCAAGCAAATACTCGATAGCGACATTTGTCCTGCGCTATGTGTGAAAGATTATTGTAAAAAGTATCCTGAAGTAGTAGATTTTTGTGTGAATGTTTGCCCTAAAGGATACTGTCCTGCTGATGGTCAATAAATTTATCTGATCACATTAAAGCCCGCCCTTTCTTAAAGGCGGGCTTTTTTATGTTTTGAGTAGAGTTGCAAAATAATTTAGCTTGCAATCTTGATAAGGTAATCGGCCACGCTTTCTGTGGTTGTCTTAATGGCGTTACCGCCTTTTTTCCAGTTGGCTGGACAGACTTCCCCATACTTTTCCGTATGTTGTAAAGCAAGAAGCATGCGCAAGGCCTCATCCACGCTGCGCCCCAAAGGCAAATCATTGACCACTTGGTGACGCACAATTCCATCACAATCAATAAGGAAGAGGCCTCGATAAGCCACTCCCTCTGGACTCAGCACATCGTAATCTCGGGCAATATTCCCGCTTAAATCGGAGAGGAGACCATAGGTAACCCCTGCAATTCCTCCCTTCTCCTTTGGGGTGTTGAGCCAGGCCATGTGAGAAAAATGGCTATCAACGCTGCAGCCTAAAACAACACAATTATTATCGCTGAACTCCTTAAGACAGCTTTGAAAGGCGTGCAGCTCTGTGGGGCAAACGAAAGTAAAGTCAAGGGGATAGAAGAACAAAACAACGTATTTTCCCTTATAATCCTTAAGTTGTATGTCTTTGCATTGGCCCTTGACCACACATTTCGCTTTGAAGTTGGGGGCTTCTTTTCCAACGAGTACGCTCATCGCTCAATTCTCCTTTTTTACTTACGTCTTTAGCTTAAGGCTAATCAGTCTTATATACAAAGAAAAAAAGTGTTTTTGAGTGGAGGCAAATAAGTGTAAAATGAAATAAAAAATAATTTGGGCTCATCAAATGGCTTTTTCAAAGACCTTTAAGAAACTTATTTTTCCATCCACTCCGACGAAAATTATAACGGTGTTCGTCATTATAGCTTTTCTTATTATAGGACTTATATTCATTGAATGGACCGGCGGTATAAATTATGCCATTTACCTTCATCTTTTTTTTATTCCTATTATCCTTGCTGGCGTTACTTTCTCCATCTGGGGAGGCATCCTTACAGGACTCATAGCAGGTATTTTGATGGGGCCTTTATCAACTACAAGTATTATGCGTGATCTATATGATCCCAGTTCTTCATGGATTTTCCGTCTTATCATGTTCTGCATCGTGGGGTGGCTTGCGGGCTCTGGGACTTCTCTCTTTAAATCTTATATTAAGGAATTAGAGAACAAACACACTACAGATCCTCTAACGGGACTCCCAAATCTCTATGGACTCACGAAGATTTTTTCGGAATTAACGTCCTCGTCCCAAGAACTTACAGTTATTGTCGTTGAAATTTTTCATATGAAAGAAATCAACATAACTATTGGATTAGAAGGGGGTAATGCCCTTATCAAACAAATAGCCGCGCACTTAAAAGAAATTATTGGGACACACGCCGTCCTTGGTTATATCCAAAACAATCGATTTGCTATTCTTGTCTCTCAAGAAAGTCACTGCCTTGACAACTTAAAAAAATGTGCGGCTCTTGCTGATATCTCTTATCAAGTCAATTCTATTCCTCTTTTTATCGAGCCGCATTTTGGCGTTTCCAACTTTCCTAAAAATGATAAAAGCTTAGACCATCTCATCCGAAAGGCCCTGATCGCTATTAGTTTGGCGGCAAAGGAAGCAGAACATGTGAGTTATTTTAACGAGAACATTTCCCTGGCTACTGAACGAAACTTAATGATCCTACATCAAGCAAAAGAAGCCATAACAAACAATTCTTTCATTCTCGAGTATCAACCAAAGGTTTTTCTTAAAACTGAAAAAGTCATGGGCTTCGAGGCCCTTGTTCGTTGGAATGACCCCATCTTAGGTTCTGTTTCCCCAGAAGAATTTATTCCCCTTATTGAAGGCACCCTTCTTATCAATCCTTTTACAAAATGGGTTGTCGAGACATGTTTTAGCCAAATGGGTGTTTGGCATAAGAACGGCCTGTTGGTTCCTGTCAGCATTAACTTTTCCATCAGAAATTTTTCAAACCCCGCTCTTTTCAAACTTTTAGAAGACCAACTTGTCAAATATAAATTTTCTCCCCACTTTCTCGAAATCGAGGTAACTGAAACTGCAGTTGCTTCGAGTGTAGCTTCGATCATAGAACCCATAAAAAGACTGCGGGAACTTGGCATGAGAGTCCTTATTGATGATTTTGGAACGGGACAAGCTTCACAACAATATCTTTTTGAGCTTCCCATCAACGGAATAAAGCTTGATAAGATGTTTGTACAATCTGTTTCTCATAACAAAGCTGCTGAAGTCATTGTCAAAAATGGAATTTCTCTGGCCCACCAGTTGAATCTTGAGGTCACAGCTGAAGGCATTGAAACGCGGAACCAATTTGACCTTTTAGCTCAATGGGGATGTGACATAGCCCAGGGCTATTTAATTAGCCCCGCTCTGCCTGAAAAAGATGCCACAAAGTGGCTCATGAACAACTTAAGTTGAAAAGATCCTAGTTTGAAAAACGGAATTCTTCAACGGCAGCGGTACCAAATCCAACAGCAAATAGAAAGGGAAAGGGACATTAAGGCATTATACGCCGCCAAGGAAAGGCCAAAAAGGCTCCACGTGACTTGATCACAGCGCACAAAAGGCGTTTTTAAAATTTGTTCTCTTAGGGCTTCTATAGAGTCAAAAGCACTAAGATCATTTGAGGCGCAAAAGGCTGGCAATTCTACAAGATGATACTGGATGGCCACATGATAGCCAGCAAGCGCTACGCCAAATAAGAAAATACCGCTGACAACTAAAACGGCGTAGTGTTGAAAATGTGCTGGAACAAAGAGAAAAGAGAGAAAAGAAAAAGCACCTGCAGCTATAAAAACGTCTTGCTCATAAAGGCACATTTGACAGGGATAAATTTGGAAAAAGTGTTCAAGGACATAAGAAGCAATGAGAACTGAAACGCAAACAACTCCCAAAAACCCCAGCAACATTCGTGGTGAGATCCAACGGATATATTTTATGCACATAAGCTTCTCCCTATATGATTTAACTTAAAGCATAAATTATTCCAAAGCCGCCGACAAGTAGGGCTAGTGAAGTTAGAGTGACAAAAGTCAGGTTTTTGTCAATATAGTCTTTTATGGGAGGCCCAAAGTACCAAAATAGAGCAGCCAGCAAGAAAAAGCGGAAGCCACGCGCCATAAGTGAGGCTATGGTAAAAGAGGTAAAGTTAAGCCCCGTCACACCACAAGCAATGGTGACAACTTTATAAGGGATGGGGGTAAGGCCTTTTAAGGCCACAATCCAGAAGCCCCATTCATTAAAGCTTTCTTGGAAACGATCAAAAGCTGCCTGAAGGCCATAGGTTTCTATGATGAATTCCCCGAGAGTTTCATAAAGACCATATCCAATAGCGTACCCAAGCCATCCCCCAATAACTGACGAGAGGGTACAAATGAGTGCCAACTCCCAACTACGCTCCCGGCGTGCGAGAAGCATCGCAATATAGAGAGGGTCGGGAGGGATTGGAAAGAAGGAGCTTTCTGCAAAAGAAACGGCAGCAAGCATATAAATGGCATATGGGTGGTTGGCAAAGGCTAAAATCCAGTCATATGTTTTTTGCAGCATTCCCACCCCACTCTTCATAAACTCGCAAAAGAGTTAACACACCCTGTGGATAAGTTCAATTAAAATAAAGGAGACGCTTACCTGATCTAGAGTCCCAAAGAAAACGTGTCTTACTGTTTACCACATTTATCTGGCTGGTCAATACAGAGTTTTGCCTCATTATCTGCTAACCCTTTAAGTTGTGCCGCGTCTATAGGCACACCATATGCTCTGCCTACAGCTTCATTTACGTCTTTTTCCAAGTCGCGTTCACAATTAGCCTCATTAGCGTTTTTACCTATACAGTTTGGTTCTGCTGTTGTTGAGAGGGCCCCAGGACTTGTGCACATCATTACCCCTTGGCAAACAATACTAACTCCTTGATTAACTGCTAGACAAGCATAATAAGATGGACTGACTTTAGAATATTCGCTGCTGCAATCAGTGGGCGGAAACCATTTTGCGCAAGGACAGGCGGCATTTGCATTAAGTGTAAACGTAGTGAGTGCAAAAGCAACGGCTGTGAATGTTTTGTATGTCATTGAATAAACCCTCTTTTTTGTTGTTAAAATGTTTTAGTTCTCATTCAATTAGAATGATATAATAAGTTGAAAACAAAGGAAAGCATAAAAAAATCAATGACAGTTGGGAACGGCAATCTTTGGTTGGGTTTTGTCTTTGTTTCTAACCCCCCAAATGGTAAGGCCTACTGCGATAAGGGCGCACAGGACTCCAAACATCATATTCAAAGAGAATCCATAAACAAACGCTTGATCAATCCATTGCAAAAGGAAAGGAACTTGTTCGGAGGAAAAGGTAGTGAGTTGAGCAGCTGAATGCTCAACCTTTGCGATAACATCCGTGAGTTGCTTTTGCTGCCAGGAGGAGAGATGAAACCCGTTTTCTTGTGTGACTTTTAAGAGAAAATTGCGCCCAAAAATCACCACAAAGCTTGTTGAAAGAATGATGCTGAGAGTATTTCCCACCATCATGACCATCATGAAAACGCCGGAGGCCACATTTAAGTCTTCCTGAGGAACAGAGCGCATCATAGCGGTGCTTGTTGCTGTAAAATAAGTTCCCAAACCTGTGCCTACAAGGAAGAGGGAGCTTATGACATAGCCTAAGGTTGGGTCTGTGTTAAGAAAAGTCATCATACCAAGACCGCAAGCGGTCAAAAGAGCTCCAAAAATCATTGGCCTTCGAACGCCAAAGGCGTCAATTAGCTTTCCACCAATTGGTGACAAAAACCCCATGCTAATAGTCATAGAAATAAAGATTAGCCCTGCTTCATAAGTGGAGTAGTGAAGCGTATTCTGAAGATAAAGCCCCATCAATACAAGGACCATAGAGAAATTAATGGCCATGAAAAATTCACCAAAGGTAGCTGCCATATAGGCTTTATTACGGAAAAGCTGCGGGGGAACCATACGGAATTCTTGAAGGCGATCCCAAAAGTAATAGGCCCCTAAAAGACAAACGCCAAAAGCAGCTGTTCCAAGAAGCTTGGGACTTGTAGCACCCCAAACTTCCATTTGGTTTAGGGCATATACACAAATACAAAGACCACTGCTTAAAAGGAGAATCCCTAACACATCAATCTTTTGTTTTACTTGGGCGAAAACATCTTTATCGGAAAAAACTAAGAGAGTGGCAATAACTAAAACCCCTAAAGGGATATTGATGTAAAAAATCCAGCGCCAACTTACCGCTTCGATGATAAATCCTGCGAGCGTTGGACCTGTGGCAAGACCAAAGCCCCCAAAGGATAAAAGAACACCCATCACAAAACCTTGTCGTTCAGGCGAGGCGCTTGTGAAAATAAAAGCCCAAGCTGGAGCTGAGAATACGGCAGCTCCAATCCCTTGAAGAACACGACCCAAAATAAGAATTTCTATGGACTGACCTATTCCAGCAAGACAAGATCCTACCATAAATATAAGAAGCCCTCCGATAAGCGCATTTCGTTTTCCATAAAGGTCTGCAAGACGTCCTGCGGGGACGACAAAGGCAGCCCAGACCAAAACATAAGCGCTTAAAAGCCATTGCAAATTGTTGAGGTCTACATGGATTTCTTCAGAGATTGGTACAAGAGTTAGGTTTACAGCCGTGTAGTCAATATTGAGAATAAAGATCAGCACCCCAACGGCGAGAATAACTATCCACGTTCTTAAAGAGATGGGCGGGGAATGGGATTGCACAATCATAACTCCTGTCTAACGCAAGTTGGACAGAATAAGCGAAAACCTATCCTAAATAAACCTCATTTTTTGACTTTGAAGTTTTTAGTGTACGAGAATTCCGCCATATCCAAGTGCCAATGTTGATAAGAGTCAAGGCAATTAGCAAAGGATAAAGGTAAGTAAGGATAGGATCAAGGAAGCTTACAATCCCACTGAACCCAAGGTTAGACATGGAAAAAGTTACAACACAGGTCAACCCAAGACAATAGAGACGTTGTAGGCGTCCTTTTACAATATGCTCATAAATGTAATCTGTGAAAACAGTTGTAAGGGCAACAATGGTAGTCAAACAGGAAAGAATAATAGCAACCGACACAACTCGACCACCAAAATTTCCTAAGGTGAGGTAGGCAATGATACTTAAAAATTGTTCAGGAGCGTTTTGGCCCAGGGCATTTGCAAAGGTAGCCCCCAAATAAATTAAGGCGAAATATATGAGGAATAAAAGCCCGGATCCAATGAGAATGGCATAAAGCGAAAGCCAGAAAGCAGAGGTTTTCCCTTCCTTAGAAAAATTCACCTGAAAATGGCGTACGATAACCGTTGCAAAGAAGAAAGAGGCCAGGAGGTCCATCATTTGATAGCCCTTCGAAAAACCATCTTCAAAGGCAACAAGCGACGAGACTGTACTTATCTCTGGCGTTGTCGCAAAAAGAAGCCCAAAAAGAAGAATCAATCCAACCGAGATGATTTTTGCTGGACCAAGGATGCTTCCTATGAGAGGTACCACTTGGTTTTTATTCAGACATAAAAGAAAGATAATACCTGTCATGACCATGCTGAAAAGCATCAAGGAAGCATTAGGGATCAAGACGGAAAAGCTTCCAAAAGCAACAGTCAAACAGCGGGGTAAGGCTCCAAAGGGTCCCATCAAAAGAAGAAGAAAAAAGATCAACACAAAGGCAGGGACTTTGCCAAAACGATCAAAGAAATCCTTGTAATTTCCATTATAAAGAAGGGTTGCAATCAATCCCAAAAGGGGGACAAAGATACCAGTCAGTGCAAGCCCTGAAAAAGCGGGGAGAAAGGCACTGGTGTTAAGCTTTCCTGAAAGAAGCGGGAAGATAAGGTTGCCTGCCCCAAAAAACATGGCAAAAATGGCAAACCCCCCTGTGAGCACGGCTGATGCTTCTTTAATTTTAAAACCAAACAATTGACTTTACTCTTCATAACATTTTTAAATGATATTCTAGATTTAGTATCATTAATTCAGAATTGCAACTTTTTTTATGGGTTAGAACTTGTTTATTTGGAGTTGTGATATCCCTTACAAGACCATCATAACAGGATTTTCAATCAACTCCTTAAAAACATTAAGGAAGTGAGCGCCAAGGGCCCCGTCTACAACCCGGTGATCTACGGAAAGCGTACACGTCATAACCGTTGCTGCTGCGAGAGCCCCGTCCTTCTGAACAACGGGACGTTTTTCTCCTGCCCCTACAGCTAAAATACAGCTCTGAGGAGGATTGATTATGGCTGAAAGGTCTTTAATACCATACATGCCCATATTGGAAAGAGTAAAGGTTCCGCCTTGGAATTCCTCAGGTTTCAATTTCCCTTCGCGGGCACGCATTGCTAAGTCCTTCATTTCATTTGAAATTTCAAGAAGTCTTTTTGTCTCTGCATGGCGAACCACAGGCGTAATCAAGCCTCCTTCGATAGCTACGGCTACAGCAACATCTGCTGAGGCATATTGATAGACTTTATCATTAATCCAAGAAGAATTAGCCTCTGGCACTTGTTGTAAGGCCAATCCACAGGCTTTGATAATAAAGTCATTGATAGAAAGCTTATAGGCTCCATCTGCTCGAATATTAATTTGTTCTCGTGCTCTCAAAAGAACATCAATATGACAATCCACAGAAAGATAAAAATGAGGAATGGTTGATTTGGCTTCCACAAGACGCTTTGCAATGACTTTCCGCACATTTGAAGGAATGACGATTTTATACTCTGGCTCAAACCCTGTAAGAACGTCGCTGGAAGTTATAAGAGGTGCTGGCCCTGCAGACTCAACGTCAACACGAATAATCCGCCCCCGCGGGCCAGAGCCAGGAATGGAGGCCAAATTTAAGCCCCTTTCCTCAGCAATGCGCTTTGCAAGAGGTGTTGCAAAAACACGATCACCACCAGTTGTTGGGGGTGGAGGCGTTTGAGGAGAAACAACCTTAAGTTCAGGCTTCTTTTCAGGAGTCGTCGGCGCAGTGTTAGGAGCAGGTGCTCTCGTTATTTTAAACTTATCAAGAGCTGAAGCAGCTTCTCCTTCTTCGAGAAGAAGAGCAATAACTTCATTCACTTTTACATGTTCCGTTCCTTCCGGGACAAAGATTTTTCCAATTTTTCCTTCGTCTACCGCCTCCACTTCCATGGTAGCTTTATCCGTTTCAATTTCAGCAAGAACTTCCCCTGCCTTCACTTGGTCACCTTCATGCTTATGCCATTTGACAAGGTTTCCCTCAGTCATTGTAGGAGAAAGAGCCGGCATTAAAATCTCGATGGGCATCCCAAATCCTTTTTTTATTAAGAATGATAACACACAGCTTTAGCAGCTTCTACTATAGATTCAACTTGGGGAAGTGCTAAGTGCTCTAAATTAGCCGCATAGGGCATAGGAACATCTGCCCCCGTTACCCGCATTACTGGCGCATCTAAGTAATCAAAAGCATGCTCCATCAAAAGAGCCGCTATTTCAGAGCCAATGCCGGCAAAAGGCCAGCTTTCTTCAATTGATACAACGCGATTGGTCTTCATAACAGAAACTACAATCGTTTCAACGTCAAAAGGACGAAGGGTCCGCAGGTCAATGACTTCTGCCTCAATTCCCTCCTCTGCCAGACGATCTGCAGCTTCTAAAGCCTTGCCAACCATAAGTGAGAAAGCCGTTAAAGTGACATCCTTCCCTTCTCGCCTGACCAAAGCTTTTCCAATGGGAAGGACATAGTCTGGATCTTGAGAGACATCATTAAAGGTTTGGCCATAAAGGAGTTCATTTTCTAAAAAGATAACGGGATTCATGTCCCGAATCGCAGCTTTCAGTAAAGCTTTCGCATCTCCCGCACTATAAGGGCTGATGACTTTAAGACCAGGACAGTGAGCATACCAGCTGGCATAACATTGAGAATGCTGAGCTCCCACTCGAGATGCAGCACCATTGGGTCCCCGGAAGACAATCGGACATCCCATTTGACCACCGGACATATATAAAGTTTTCGCCGCTGAATTAATGATTTGATCCATGGCTTGCATGGAAAAGTTAAAGGTCATGAATTCCACGATGGGACGTAAGCCCCCAAAGGCAGCCCCCACGCCAAGCCCAGCAAATCCATGTTCTGTAATTGGTGTGTCCACGACTCGCCTTGCTCCAAAAGTATCCAACAACCCTTGGCTTACCTTATAAGCGCCGTTGTATTCTCCGACTTCTTCACCCAACAAAAAGACGGTTTCATCACGTACCATTTCTTCAGCCATGGCATCACGAAGGGCTTCTCTAACAGTCAGAGACTTAAACATGAGAGGTCACCTCTTTGAGTACATCTGTATAAAGCTCTGAAGGATCTGGCTCAGGGGAGTTTTTAGCAAACTCAACGGCCTCAAGGATAATCGCTTTAACCCCTTCTTCAATAGTTTTGATTTGATCTTCCTTAACTTTCAGAGTCTTTAATATATAAGCCTTAAACTGATCAATGGGATCACGATGACGTCTAACCTCTTCCACCTCTTCTTTTGAGCGGTATTTCGCAGGGTCAGACATAGAATGGCCTCGATAACGATAGGTATCAAATTCCAGAATATAAGGCCCCTTTCCAGATCTTGCATGGTCTAATGCTTTTTTTGCGGCTTCCATAACATCTTGCAAAACCATACCATCAGCTTGTTCTCCTGGAATGTTCCACCCTTGCCCACGCCCATAATAGTTAGGCCCTGCAGAGGATCTTTCTTGGGAAGTTCCCATACCATAATGATTGTTTTCAATAATATACACAATGGGAAGCTTCCAAAGAGAGGCCATATTATATGATTCATAGACCTGCCCTTGATTTGTTGCTCCTTCCCCCATAAAGGTGACACTAACCCCCCTATCTTCCTTATACTTATGGGCAAAAGCAAGGCCGGTGCCGATAGGAACTTGGGCACCTACAATACCATGACCGCCAAAAAAATTCTTCTCGCGACTAAACATGTGCATGGATCCACCTTTTCCTTTGGAATATCCATCAATCCGCCCGGTCAGTTCTGCCATAACGCCCTTTGGATCCATTCCGCATGCAAGCATATGCCCGTGGTCGCGGTAAGCTGTAATCACCGTATCTACGGGGTTTAAAACAGCTTGAATTCCTACAACTATAGCTTCTTGACCATTATAAAGGTGACAAAACCCTGCAATAAGGCCCATGCCGTAAAGTTGAGAAGAGCGCTCTTCAAAACGCCTGATCAAAAGCATGTCACGGTAAGCTTTCAAGGCTTCTTTCTCAGAAAGTAATTTTGGCAAAATATCCCTCTTCCTAATTTATTCTGTCATGGTTATCCAGAAATCAACCAATTGACAACCTAAATAAGGCTTAAAAGCATAAAAATTGAAAAGCCAACAAGCAAAACACCACTGGAACGATTAATCCATAAAAGTTGGATATCTGAGAGTTTATGGTGCATTAATTGAACGGTCGTACTTAATGAAAACCACCATGCCGTTGCGCCTATAAAAACCCCAGTGACAAGCGTTATGGCTTGTACAAATGAGTCATTAACGGTAGAGACATCTACTGCAGCAAAGGCAGCTGCAAAAACAAGCAGCGTGATTGGATTAGAAACAGTTAAAAAAAAGGCGGAAATAAAGCCATGTATGAGGGTTTCACGTGAGGCATTTTCAAGGTTCTTATGAGGCGGGGGCACTTTGTAGATATGAAAGCCAAGCCATGCAAGGAAAATCCCCCCAAACAAACGTAGATAAACATTATATTCAGTGATAAAGTCTGCAATGGTTGCGAGGCTAAACCCCGCAACCGCGCCATAAAAAGTGTCAGCAACGCCAGCTCCTAGGCCGGTTACTAGGCCTAGCAAATACCGTCCTGAAAGCGTTTGCCGAATACATAAAATCCCAATAGGTCCTACCGGGGCTGCAATCAAGAAGCCAATTAGGGCGCCTTTTAAAAATAAAAGGGGAAACACCATGCGTTCACCAATTACCTATTGATTCAATTTATGGACAACCTAGTAGAAGATTAGGGGCACTGTCCAATGATTTTTCTCTTTTTAGGGTAATCGGCTCTTGAACTCAACTTAAACTACTTAAAACCGGTGCCTTGGCGTTCCATTTTACCTCCAAGACCGCAAATCAGCCTTAAAATATTTATTCTTTTCTTCTTTGAACCTTTTCCTTCATATATTGAGAAGGCTTGAAAGTAATCACGCGACGGGGAGAAATTATAGCTTCCTTACCGGTCTTCGGATTACGCCCGACTCGCCGCGCTTTTTGACGCACATTAAAGGATCCAAAGGATGAAACCTTAACGGTTCCCTTCGCCACAAGGGACTCTATCACATTATTAAGAACCGCTTCTAAAAATTCACTGGCCCGCTGACGAGGCATATCGACTTCTCTGACGAGAGTATCCGAGATATCCGCACGCGTAAGAGTCGTCGTTTTCATAAAGCTTTCCTCTCTTCTTTATTTAACCTAAACATACTAGCAAAAATTTGAGATGATTTACATCATTATTTCAGCATATACCGGGAAATCTAACAATTTCAAAATAAGTGGTTAATATCTAATAGATTTCCGCATTGGCCGTACCATCATGAAAGTGGAGTTGTACTTTTTGGTGTGGTTTTGTCATGGTTTTTGAAGAAATAAGATCTTGATTCTGTGTCGTCACAAAAGCAAAGCCTCTCTCCAAAACACGTGAATAGCTATAGCTTTCTAAAAGCTGAGCTAAGATGTCAAAACGTTGTTCAGCTTTGTGTAAAAGATGACCAAGCGCTGGGCTCACACGATTTTTTAAATTCTCAAGGGCAAGGGTTTGTTCTTGGATGAGCCTTATTTCTCCCTTAAACAAGCGTTCAAAAAAATCATCCAATTTTTGAGTCTGTTCCTCAAGCCATGCTCCTAAAGGAGGAAGGCCACGACGCAAGGCCTCGAGTCGACTCTCATAAAGGGAAAGAAGGTGATTAAAGCGCGTGGTTAATTGAACGTCATAGTGTAAAAGTGTTTGAGCCAACTGGGATTTCACAGGCACGACAAACTCTGCTGCCGCTGTTGGGGTGGGGGCCCGTTTATCTGCGGCAAAATCCACAAGGGTCACATCTGTTTCGTGGCCCACAGCTGAGATAACTGGGATCTGACTTGTCGCCACAGCTCTTACAACGTTTTCCTCATTAAAGGCCCATAAATCCTCTAAACTCCCACCACCTCGCGCAAGAATAAGAACATCAGGCTTTACTTCAAGGGTATTAAAGCCCGTTATAGCAGCTACAATTTGAGAGGCAGCACCTTCTCCTTGAACCGCAACGGGCCATAAGATCACTGCAACTGGAAAGCGATCTGCGAGACGATGGAGAATGTCTTGAATAACAGCGCCTGTCGCAGAGGTAATAATTCCGATACTTTCTGGCAGAAAGGGAAGTTGTTTTTTCCGATCCTCGTCAAAAAGGCCTTCTGCAGCAAGTTTTTTCTTTCGCTCTTCCAAAAGTTTGTGAAGAGCCCCCTCACCTGCAAGCTCCATGGCTTGAACAACAATTTGATATTTTGAACGCCCAGGATAAGTTGTAATCCGTCCCACGGCAATGACTTCCATTCCATCTTGAGGAGTGAGAGAAAGGCTTTGAAAGCTTCCCCGCCAACATACGGCATCCAATACCGAGTCATCGTCCTTTAAAGAAAAATAGACATGACCCGACGTATGGCGCTTCAATCCTGAAATCTCACCCCGCACGCGCACAAATGGGAATCCTGTTTCAACCACTTTTTTAAGCGTTTGAGAGAGCTCTGAAACTGTATATTCAGGGAGAATTGATGAAAGCTCTAACATACCTTATATAAATCTTCCTGGTGGGGGGTCTTCCCAAAACCCATAACATAAGTCACGATGGATATTAATGTAACTCTCCTCTCCTTGAGCTTCAATAACTTTTAAAGGGCGCCTTAAAACTTGAAGAGATCCCCTTGAAATAAACCACGAGATTCCCTAAATTTAGAAAGTACGTTATGGTAAATTAATGGAGTCGGTATCATGAAAAATTGGGGTGACCTTCTTAGCGGCACAGGAACAGTTATTACATCCCTTCTCTCTTGTGCAGCCTGTCCGTTTTGCCTTCCGATTTATGCCGGCATTTTAAGCCTTATCGGCATTGAGCTTACGGAAATTCACGAATTCTTTTTTCCCATAATGATGCTCTTTTCCCTTATTACTATTGGATTTATGGCCTATAAAATCCACATTCATCATGGGCAATGGTATCCACTTGCTCTCGCAACTACGGCGGCTATCGGCATGGCAAGTTCTGCTTACTTAGGATACGAATACCTTCTCTATGCGTGTCTTGCTCTCTTTATGAGCGGCATTCTCTGGAACAAAAAAAACCTTAAGCACGAAAGGTACGGGTGTTGTTAACCCCTCCCCCTTCTCTTCCTCTTGTCCTCGATTTAGATGGTACAGTGTTACGGACAGATACCTTTCATGAAATGATGGCTCAAGCCCTTCGACAAAGACCGTGGATTTTGCTTTTTCTCCCCTTTTGGCTGTGGAAAGGCAGGGCTTTTGCCAAAGTTCACCTTACGGAACAAATTACCCTTAACCCTTCCATACTTTCCTATAACAACACCCTTTTAAACTTTTTGAGAGAAGAAGCTCAAAAAGGACGCCCGCTTATCCTTGCGACGGGTAGCCCTCAAAAAATCGCTCTCGTCATTGCTGATCACCTTGGTCTTTTTCAAGAAGTTATTGGAAGTGATGAAAAAACCAACATGACAGGTCAGCGAAAATGCAATGCTCTCCTTGCTAAATTTGGACCACAAGGCTTCGATTATGCAGGCGATTCTCTTAATGATGCACATATCTGGAAAGTTTGTTCTAAAGCTTTAGTTGTTCATCCCAAACCTGCTGTTTTGAGGTGTGTAGCCGCTCTCAAACCCCCTTCTGAAATCCATGTGTTCCCTCGAGAAGTCAAACGACCTTGGGCCCTGATTCAAACACTACGTCCCCTTTTTTGGGGGGTCAACCTTGTTGCCTTTTCTTGGCCTCTCTTTATAGCTTGGGGTCTTTTAACTTCTGGGCTTTTGATCGCTGGAGATCTGCTAATACTCCCCTATGAAAGGAAAACGGATCACCGCCCCTCTTTGTTCGCAAAAGGGCACCTTCATCTGTCAACTGCTTTTATTCTTTCGTCACTTTTTATCTTTTTATCCCTTCTTTTGTTCACAATCAGCAAATCTTGGATTATCCTTTCCGTCCTGCTACTTTACATTCCTGTTTTTATGGGCCTTGATAGTTTTACCCGCCCTTTTCACCCCCTTTGGCGGTGGATAATTTTAGGGTTTGGACAACTTCTTGCCTTAAGGGTACTTAACACATAACTCAACCTCATCTTCATAAAGAGCAAAGGGCCTCAGTCTTTTTTCTAAACGAAGTCCATTAAGATAAATGAGAAGCTGAGCTTTAGAAAAATAGCGGCCATCTTTCCAATAAAAAACGCCTTGCTGGATCAAATTTCCTCTTAAAGGACGAAAGCCTTCTGATGTTGCCCACTTTTTAATGTGTTCGGCTGTCATGTATTGCAATCCCCCTACATCTCTTTGTGTCAGTGACTTTCTAAAATTTTTTTCTTGGATCAAGTGATACTCTGGTGGCGCTTGAACCCAAGCTCCCTTTTCTAAGGCGAGATTCCTTTCTTTTAAGGCTCCCTCTGGAGCATACAAAGAAAGAATTTTCTTCATACGGTTGATTTCTGAAAAGGCAGTCGATCTCACCTTAAGAGAGAGACCTCTTCCTTTGACACGCCCAGGCCTTGAAGAGAGCTCTCTTAGGCCCAAGTGTGAAATTTTTTTACTGACGGCATTTAGCGTTTTTCCTAATGCTAAAGCTATAATTTTGAGTTGTATTTTTTCTTCGATTGATTTTTCGACACAAAGGCTTTCCCACGTTTCCCAACGAGGTTTTATCTTTGCCTTGACCATAAACTTTCCTCCCTTAGGTTTATGAACAATGTTTTTTCATATTATCTATGATAAAAACTAGCGGCTTATGCTAGGCAAAGTCCCTCATAATTGTCAAGATTCATTCGATTCTTCTTTTGGCCATATCGCTGTATAATTGCCCCATAAACCCTTGTTTTTTACTACGAAGCGCACTCAGAAAATGCAAGATAGGGGGAATTTGGTTGAGCAAGTCCTCAGCAATGAGACCTAAGCCAATTCGACTTCCAGCTTCTCCATGAATCCAAACAGCAGCGGCTGCAGCAAGGAAGGGATCCATATCCTGAGCCAAAAATCCCACCATAAGGCCCGCCAAAACATCGCCCGTCCCCGCTGTTGCCAGGGTAGCCGGCGCATTGGCATTGATAATGACTTTTCCTTCCGGTGAGGCAATAATGCTATCATATCCTTTTAAAACAATGATGGCTCCAGTCTCTACAGCAGCTTTGTGGGCTTTTTCTGCTTTGTTTTTCAAAAACGCAAGGTGTGGAAAGAGGCGATGAAATTCTCCTTCGTGGGGTGTTAAAATGACATTCTCATGCAGATGACGCGTTAGTTCAGAAGTTCGACCTTCAAAACTGGACAAAGCCCCTCCATCCAAAACACAGGGTTTTTTCGATTTAAGCAAGAGAACTGCTTGCTCTCGCGTTGACTCATGCGGCAAAGCTCCCGTTCCCCATAAAAGCGCACGGAAATGTGCATCTAGTATCCAGTTCAGGAACTCCTGAGCTGATCCTAAAGGTGTTACAATATCCCCCCAAGCTATGGTAGCAAAAATAGGATAATCCTCTTGCTTGCACATTAAGCGCACGAGACCCGCTCCGGCCCGTCGCGCTGCGAGGGAAGCCAATCTTATAGCACCGGGCATACTTCCCGTTCCGATAACCAAACAGGCCCCACGCGAATATTTATGATCAGAGGGTTGAGGTTCTTTGAGGTGATCAATCCAAAGCGACGGAACATTGATAAAATATCTGGTTTTAGGCAGTAGGCTTTCTGAAATCCCAATATCCTTTACAAAAAGCTTTCCACGAAACATGGCACCAGGCAAAAGATAGTGGCCGGGTCTTGCCCTAAAGAATGTAACGGTTAGCGTTGCTCGAATTGCCTCTCCCAAGCACTGCCCGGAATTGGTCTCGATCCCAGTAGGAATATCAATGGCAACGACTGCTTTTCCAGAAAGGTTTATAAGGTTAACGAGTTTTAAAATATCCCCCTGAAGAGGCCGAGAAAGCCCGGCGCCAAAGATACCATCAATCACAAGTCTCGCTTGTTTTAGAGCAGCCTCTATCTGTGAAAACTTTGGAAGGTGTTTTGTTTTTATGATTTGAACTGGCCAGCCGTTTTCTTGTAGCAAGCGTGCTACCACCTGCCCATCCTCTCCATTTTTTCCAGTACCACAAAAAACAAGCGTTGGCCCTGGAGAGAAGTTTTCTAAAATAACATCAACAACAGCCCCGCCCGCGCGCTCGATAAGCTCCTTTTCGGACACACCAGCAACAATCGCTTTTTCTTCAGTGCTTTTCATCTTCTCGACTGTCAAAAGCTCTTTCTTCACAAACCTCTCCTCAAAACCTGTTGTTAGACATATTATTAACTATCTTATAAAAAATTGAAGGAAGTGTTAAGGAATTTGCGCTCGTTTTTCTCTATTTTCTTGGCAAAGTGAATGATTTTTGTTAAGCATCTCTAATAAAAAGAACATTAAAGAGGCACATGCCAACATCATCCCCTTCATCTGAACAGGAGCTCTCTCCATTTCGTACCTTTTTTTGGCCTGTTTACCCTCAAGAAACAAAGACTGTTGCTCTTTTGTGTATTATTTTCTTCCTTATTGTTGGCACTAACGCCTTTCTTTTACCTTTTCATACGAGTCTTCTTGTTACGGCTCCTAATTCAGGTACTGAAGTTATAGGGTATTTACGTATCTTTGGAGAACTGCCCTTGGGAATTTTGTATATACTTGGCTACAATTGGCTTTCCCTCCATTTTTCAAAACCAACTGTTGTCTTGATTAACTATATAGGATTTATATCTATTTATTTACTTTTTGGTTTTTATATCCTCTCCAACAATAATACCTTAATCGTAAATCCAGATACTATCGCAAGCCTAATGGAAACTTATCCTTTGATTAAATGGGTATTTCCTGTTTACGGAAATTGGACGATGAGCATCCTTTTTGTATTGACAGAGATATGGGCGGGTGTTTCTTTTTCTCAGTTTTTTTGGCAAACAGCTAATCATTTTACAATAACAAAGGAAGCTAGACGCATCTATCCACTTTTTATTATTTCAGCTGGGTCTGCTGGAATTGTTGCCATCCCAATTTTAAAAGAGATTATTCATCATGTGGATACGTATCACGCATCATCTACTCAACAAGAATTTAATCTCCTCTTTCAGACCATTTCTGTGGCAACGTTATTCTTAAGTCTCATCATTTATTTTCTCTTTCGCCTTCAATATAAGATTCCACCTCCAGCAGAAGAAGTAACCCTTGAAAGTAGGCAAAAAGAGGTACATCCCTCCGCTATTAATGGATTTCATTACCTCTTAAGATCTCCTTATCTTATCTTTATTCTTTTGACACTTTTGGCCTCCGAAAATATTTATTCTATCGTTAACTTACTTTGGAAAGCAGAGCTCCTGGCCTATGACCCTCATACTGCGGATTATAACTATTTTTTAACAAACTATGTTTTTTTGGATAGTGTTGGCCTCTTTTTCTTTGCTATTCTTTCCCGTAATTTAATTAACCGGCTTGGCTGGCATAAAACTGTCTATATAACCCCTTTGCTCAGTTTATTTGTGGGCTTACCTTTTTTAATTTTGTTTTTTTTCTTTCAAGAGACACAAACCTCCAGTTTATTTGGATTAGATTCTCATGAGCTCCTTGCAATTTTTGGAGCCGGTCAAAATGCCCTCATGCATTCTTCAATGAGTTGTTTTTATTTTCCTACAAAGGAAATGACCTATATTCCTCTCCCCAGAAACGTAAAAACTGAAGGGAAAGCTGCAGCAGATATCCTCGGCAACATAGGAGGGCTAGCTCTAGCCGGGTTGATCCAAGAAGGATTACTTATCTTGTCTGAAGGAACGGACCTTACCATTGCTCCTTATTTAATCGTTTTTCTTTTCTTTTTGTTTTGGCTTTGGATCTATGCAACAAGGAAAATGGATAGGAAATACTCCGTATTACTCAATCGTCTTCAACAAACTGAAAGGTCTTCAAAGATTTCCTGAAATTTAAACAAATCTCCAATTGACGAATCCTGAAAAAAGTGATAACTGATTTTTTGTTTTAGGAGCACCTCTTAAATAAGTGATAGTGAATTTAACTATGGCAACATCAGTCATGTTTGGTAATACAAAAGGATAAAAATCATGTCAGTAAAATCTCTTTCGCAGAAGGAGCCTCAATTTTCAAAGCTTCGTGCTGCAATTTGGCCAATTCAGAATACCGAAATGAAGAAATTCCTGCCGATGGGGCTTATGATGTTCTTCATCTTATTTATTTATACCATTCTAAGGGATACAAAAGACACGCTTGTCGTCGGAGCTTCTGGTGCAGAAGCAATCAGCTTCGTCAAGTTTTGGGGAGTGACCCCTGCATCAATTCTTTTTGTGATTTTATATGCAAAGTTATCTAATATCCTCTCACGAGAGAACCTCTTTTACACATGTATCATCCCCTTCATTTTATTTTTTGGTGCGTTTGCTCTTTTTATTTATCCCAACAAAGCCTTTCTACACCCTAATCCAGATACAGTTACGGCAATGAAACAGGCCATCCCTGCCTTAAGGTATTTCTTTGCGTTGTGGGGATCTTGGTCTTATTCCATTTTTTATATCATGGCTGAGCTTTGGGGAAGCGTGATTGTCTCCCTCTTGTTTTGGCAGTTTGCTAATGAAATTACACGCACCAATGAAGCAAAGCGATTTTATCCCCTCTTCCCTCTCTTAGGAAATATTGGCCTCATCTTTTCAGGACAAACAGTACGTTATTTATCAGACATTCGTAAATTGTATCCCCCTGAAGTTGATGCTTGGGGAATTAGTTTGAATTACATGATGAGTGCAGTTGTTGTTGCCGGACTTACAACCGTCGCGATTTACTGGTGGATGAATCGAAACGTTCTAACGGATCCTTTTTATTATGACGCAGCCGCCATGCCTAAAAAAGAGAAAAAGGAAAAGCCAAAACTTTCCATGATTGAAAGTTTAAAATACCTTTTTACCTCTAAATACTTAGGCTTCATTGTCCTTATTATTATGGGATATGGTATGTCCATTAATTTAGTTGAAGTCACATGGAAAAGCGAATTAAAAATGCAATATGCAAATGAAAACGCGTTTGCTGCCTTCATGGGGAACTTCTCAACTTTTACAGGAATTGCTACGATAGCTTTAATTCTGCTGGGTAAAGGAATTATCCGCCGTTTTGGTTGGTTCACGGGTGCTATTTTAACGCCTCTTATCCTCTCAATCACAGGGGTTCTCTTTTTCACATTCGTTATCTTTAGTGATAGCCTCTCATGGATGACCCTCTTAATGGGAACAACCCCCCTCTTTATGGCTGTCATGATCGGAGCAACCCAGAATATTTTAAGTAAGGGAACAAAGTATTCCCTCTTTGATCCAACCAAGGAAATGTCTTATATCCCTCTTGATCAGGAATTAAAAGTCAAAGGTAAGGCAGCAGCTGACGTTATTGGCGGCCGTTTAGGAAAATCAGGAGGGGCAATTGTGCAACAATTCCTTTTGGTCATCTCTGCAACAGCAACTCAGCTTACTATCGCTCCATATACGTGTGGGCTCCTGCTTGTTGTGATTTTTGCCTGGATGTTTGCCGTCGGCGGACTGAGCAAGATGTATAACCAAAAGGTTGCTGAAAAGGAGCACGAACTTAAAGTAGCCTAGGTTTTTTAAATCTCAATGCAAACCCTCCCCGAGATATCCGCTTTGGGAGGGTTTCTTTGTGGCGCTGATCTTGAAGTTCAAATAGACGTACTGCCCGAAGAATCTAGATTATTTTTGTAATTTGTTGATATTAAAGGATAAATTGTGTTTGAACTTCTCTCTAATTCCTGCTTACACTTGAGCACTCTTTAAAAGTTTATGGATGGTTTAATGGCAACTCTTACTAAAGAAATTACCCAAAACATACAAGAAACGTTTGGAAAAATTCTTTCCGCTGAGAAGGGAAGTTACACCTATTGGCGTACCCGAACCTTATATGCAACTATCGTAGGTTATGCCGCTTTTTACCTGGTTCGTCAGAACTTTTCCATGTGCATTCCTGGCATTATGGATGAATTTGGGTATTCAAAAGTTGAACTCGGCTGGATTGCTACAATTTTTTCAATTGTTTATGGAGTTGGAAAATTTGTGAATGGTTACCTCAGTGATCGTTCTGATGCCCGCTATTTTATGGCCACGGGTCTCTTTCTATCCGCGATTGTTAGCTTTTTTATGGGATTAGGGTCTGGCTTCTTTTTCTTTGCTGTTTTTTGGGGATTAAATGGATGTTTCCAATCCATGGGATGGCCGCCTTGTGCACGACTTATTACCCATTGGTTTAGCCCCACAGAGCTTGGTTCAAAATGGTCTCTTTGGGCATCCTCCCATCAAATTGGATCCGTAGCCATTTTTGCCATTGGGGGTTTTCTAATTGCACAATACGGATGGCGATCCGCTTTCATTGTTCCTGCTTTTATTTCCATGGGACTCGCCTTTTTTCTCTTTAACCGCCTTCGCGATACCCCTAAACAAGTTGGACTGCCCCCAGTCGAAGAATATAAGGGAGATGTCCTCCACGTTTCACACTATTACGATGAACGTATTACGATTAAAGAAGTCATCACAACTGTTTTTGCTAATAAACTTGTATGGTTTATGGCTATTGCTAATATGTGTCTTTATATCCCTCGCATGGGAATTTTCTTTTGGGCGCCTACCTTTTTAAAGGAATTCAAAGGAGTTACCCTCATCATTGCAGGTCTGCAGCTTGTAGGCTTCGAGATTGCGAGTCTCATAGGCGGTATTGCGGCGGGATGGATTTCTGATAGATTCTTTCGGGGCCGACGGGGCCCTGTGGGGACTGTGTTTCTTGTTGGTCTTGCTCTTTCACTTCTTATTGTCTGGAAAATTCCACCGGGCTATGCTTTTTTTGACACTCTATTCCTGATGATTGCGGGCTTTTTCTTAAATGGTCCCCAAGTCCTTAATGGTATCGCAACAGCTGACTTTGCCTCAAAACGTGCCGTAGGAGTCGCAACTGGTGTCACAGGCGCTTTTGCCTATCTGGGATCTGCAATTGCCGGGGTTGGAATTGGGCATATCGTTGAAAAATTTGGTTGGGAGGGAGGTTTTATGCTCTTTATCTTAACCGCTCTTATCGGCTCCTTCTTCTTTTCTCTCACCTGGAATAACCGCGCCAAAATCTTGGATGAGCAAGAAGAAATAGATGAGATAGACACCCCTTATTAAAGTGAGAGTTGATTAAAGAATTTATTTATAACACGAAGGATAGATATCCTTTCGTTTCAAAGCATTTGAGCACAGATTTTGAGTGAGATATCCGATAAACTCATTCTTAGGGGACTTAATAAACTGTTTTTTTTCTGAGTCATATATGATCCACATCGCTTGATGACTTTCTAATAAGTACCGTTTACAACTGCATTTACTACAGTGACCTTTTTCATTTAGAATTCCGCCAATCATAAAAATCATGACAAAAGTCACTATTTTGAGAAATTTTTTATCCGTCTTTCTTTTCATTTTTACAGGTTAACGAATATTTATTAAAATTTGATTAACGAAATCAACTTTTTCAAGCTTAACTCTTGTTAGCTTCCACATCCAAAACCACACCTTCACGCAAACGCATATGGAGAAGGAGAGGAGCTGAGACCGTGATGGAGGAAACGGTCCCTGCAAGAATGCCTATGATAATGGGCAAACTGAAGGCCGCAATAACGGGGCCACCGAAGAAATAAAGCCCAAGGAGAGATAGGAGTGTTGTGGTAGAGGTTAAAATGGTCCGAGAAAGGGTTTCATTAATGCTGCGGTTAATGAGGTCTCCAAGGGGCATTTTTTTAAACTTGCGCAGATTTTCCCGAATGCGGTCATAAATCACAACTGTGTCGTTAATAGAATAGGTGATCGTGATGAGAACTGCAATAATAGCCGATTCATTGAACTCCAGACCAAAAATGGAAAAGAGGCCCAAAACAATCATGGCATCATGGGCAAGAGTAATGAGGGAGCACACCCCAAACTGCCATTCAAAACGGAACCAGATATAAATTAACATGGCCACCAGCGCCCAAAGAATAGCATAAACACCGTTGCGAATGAGATCCGCGCTTACCTTGGGGCCTACCGTTTCAACGCGCCTATATTCAACGCTGGTGCCAAGTGTTTCTTTGATTTTATTGAGAGTTTTGAGTTGCCCCTCATCTCCGCCGGGCTGTTGTTCAACACGAATAAGCACATCATTAGGAGCGCCAAATTCTTGCAGCGTTATTTCTCCTTGAACAATGCCGTTGATTTTAGAACGAAGATTTCCTATATCTGCCGGCCCTTGAGTGCGGAGTTCAAGGAGAAGCCCTCCCTTAAAATCAATGCCATAATTAAATCCTCTCATAACCATTGATCCCGTACAAAGGAGAGCAATGGCGATAAGAATCGCAAAAACGATGTTCTTTTTGGAGACGAAATCTATGTTTGTACCATATGGAATAAGGTGTAATCCCATGAGTTTATCTCCTTAAATTGGCAGGTGGGTAGGACGTCTCCACTGAATCCACCACGCCAAAATTTGTTTCGTTAATGAGATGGCTGTAAACATAGAAATAATAATACCCAAAGAAGTTGTTACAGCAAATCCGCGGGTAGGGCCCGCTCCAAAATAATATAATAACCCAACACCAATAAGGGTTGTAAGGTTAGAATCGATAATAGTCGTCATGGCACGATTATAGCCCGCGTCAATGGCACTTAACATCTTCCGTCCATTGCGCAGTTCTTCTTTAACGCGCTCATTAATCAGAACGTTTGCATCTACCGCCATTCCGATTGTGAGCGCTATGCCCGCAATTCCAGGCAAAGTTAGCGTAGCGTGGGTCACAGAAAGGGCAGCAAAAAGAAGGATAAGGTTAAAAATAACTGCAATATTGGCAATGGCTCCAAAAAATGAGTAGGCAATAAACATAAAGGTGGCAACCATTAAAATCGCAATAATGGTGGCAAATTCACCAGAAGCAATGGAATCGGCTCCAAGCCCAGGGCCCACCGTCCGCTCTTCAAGAACTTTGAGAGGCGCTGGAAGCGCCCCTGCACGCATCAAAAGGGCCAGATCTTGCGCTTGTTGTACGGTAAAAGAACCCGAAATTTGTGCGTTTCCTCCCAAAATGGGCACATTGATACGGGGAGCACTCAACACCTTATCATCGAGAACAATAGCAAAGGGTTTTCCTACATTGTTCTTTGTGGCATCCCCAAACTTCTTAGCTCCAAGAGAGTCAAACTTTAAGTTCACAACGGGTCGGTTATATTCGTCAAATCCTGGCTGGGCATCAACTAAATTTTCTCCGCCAACAATGGTGAGTTTTTTGATGGCTAAATATGTTGTTTGCCCTTCACGTTCTTCAGGAAGTATATCCACGCCGGGAATAGGCTTGCCTGGTTGGGCGTCAATAGAAAGATCCACCATCCGAAATTGAAGTTTGGCCGTTTTTCCTAAAAGTTCCTTAATGCGTGTGGGATCCTGAACACCCGGAAGCTGGACCAGAATTCGGTCATCTCCTTGCTGTTGAATAAAGGGCTCTGCCGTTCCCATTTCATCCACACGGCGACGAACAATCTCAATGGATTGAGCAAGCGCCGCTTTGTTACGGACACGAAGAGATGCCGCATCAAAGCGAAGGGTCAATTCCCCCTCGGGTGTTGAGGTGATTTCCACTTCCTTATCTGCATTGTGAATGAGAGCAGTTGCTTTTTCAATGTCCGCCGCATTGCGTAAGGTTAAAGTGACAAAATCCTTTTTTGCAGTAAGGCCGACATAACCGACACGGTCTTTACGCAATGTCACACGTGTCATATCCGCAAGGCTTGTCATTTGCTCTTGGATAACGGCATCAAAGTCAACTTCTAAGAGAAGATGTGCTCCCCCCTGGAGGTCAAGCCCCAAGGTAACTTTATCCTTTGGAAACCAACTTGGGAAACGAGCAAGTTGCTCAGTGGAAAAGAAGTTTGGACTGGCAAAAATGATGCCAAGAAGGCACGTTCCTACAATCAGAATTGTCTTCCATAAAGGAATGTGTAGCATAGCTCAGCCCAATCCAGCTTCTTATTTACGTACTTTTTTCTGAGAAGTTAAAGTTTTTCTTGAAGACAGCTTGCTAAGAGTGGATTTTTCCTTGCGAGGTTCAGATTCGGATACAGTCACGCCCCTTGCGAGCACGCTTGAAATCATGGGGCGAGCCACGCGAACTTTAACATCTTCCGCAATTTCAACTTGTACTTCTTGCTCATCGATGACTTTTGTAATGGTTCCAATAATGCCTCCGCTTGTGACAACGCGATCACCGCGCCTTAAGGAAGAAAGAACGGCCTTATGCTCTTGGGCTTTCTTTTGTTGCGGGCGAATCAAAAGAAAATAGAAAACAACAAAGATAAGGAGGAGTGGAAGGAGTGACATAAAGTCAAAGCCAAAGGGGCTTGCTGCGGCTTGGGCCTGTGCAGGAGAGATAAGGTAATCAAATAGGGTCATTTTTTTTCCTTTTGTTATCGTTTAAGAATGAGTGATCCCTTTATGACTTAAGTTTGGTCAAGGGATCAACTGGTTGTTTAACTTTTCTAATCTCAAAGTGCAACTGTGGTTCTGGTACATCACCTTTCTTTATGGCATCTGGTGTACCTGATTTAGCAATTGCCTGGCCTTGTACGACTTTATCTCCCTTTTTGACAAGAAGATCCGAATTGTGAGCGTAAGCTGTCACCCACCCATCCCGATGCTTGATCAAAAGAAGGTTGCCAAAGCCCTTGAGCTCATTTCCGGCATACATAACTGTTCCATCTGCTGCGGCTTTGACAGGGGTGCCTTCAGGCACCTTGATGTTGATACCATCATTCTTGTCGCCAGGGCTAAAGCTGCTGATGACTTCACCTTTGACAGGCCAGTCAAATGCAACTTCTTTAGAGGTTTTTTTCTCTGTTTCCGATTTTTTTGTGACCTTTTTTTCTTTCTTTTTTTCAGCTTTAGCAACAGGCTTTTTATCTTTCTTTTCAGCAAGATTTTCCATCAGCGGAGGAGCTGTGATTTCAGTTTTTTCTGCTGCGAGTTCTTTGGCTAAATCGTCGGGTAATCCAGCATTGCTGGCTGAGGCTACTGGGAAAGTTTCTTCTCGCAAGGGTGTGAGTTCTGTCTTTACAAGAGGAAGGGGGGTGAGAGAAGAGGTTGAAATTTCTTCCTCAACTTGAGGTTTTAGCGCTTTTGTCATCGTTGTTGTGTCTCGGGAAGGAATAATGAGCGCTGTACCCGGTGCAATATAGGAAGGATTGGTGATATTATTTTCTTGGGCCAATACGTCCACATTAACCCCATATGTTTCAGCGATGCTTTGAGACGTTTCACCTTTCCCTACAATGTGTTGGCTTGGCATAGGAATGATAAGAGTTTGCCCCACTTTAAGAGTATAAGGCGGTTTTAAATTGTTTGCAGAAATAAGTGAACGCGTCGGAATACCATTATTATAAGCAACTCCGTACACGGTATCATCGGGGCCAACAACAACTGTTTTTTGAGCAGGCTCCGCAAATCCCACGGAGTTCAACAGAAAGAAACACCCAACAACACCAATTAAACTTTTAAACTTCATTTCTTCACCTTTTCCGCTTTGATGAGAGCCTCACCTCTCATATAGGATCTTAATACATCAGGAATGATAACAGATCCATCCTCTTGTTGATAGTTTTCCAAAATAGCGATAAGAGTCCGTCCAATAGCAAGCCCAGAGCCATTGAGTGTATTAACAAACCGGGTTTTCTTAGCGGCATCACGGAAACGTGTGTTCATGCGACGGGCTTGATATTCCCCAAAGTTTGAGCAGCTTGAAATCTCTCGGTACATATTTTGGCCAGGGAGCCACGCTTCAATGTCGTAGGTTTTTTGAGAGCACGTCCCTACATCGCCTGTGCATAAAATCACGGTGCGGTAATGGATTTTGAGACGTTCAGGAATAGACTCAGCGGCTTTTAGCATGCGTTGATGTTCTTTTTCTGAGGCCTCAGGCGTTGTAATGCTGACCAACTCCACCTTATGGAATTGATGGGTACGGAACATGCCGCGGGTATCCTTACCTGCAGCACCAGCTTCAGAACGAAAACAAGGCGTATTGGCCACAAAGCGAAGAGGGAGACTTTCAAGATCAAGAATCTCACCAGCAACCAAATTAGTAAGAGGAACTTCGCCCGTTGGGATAAGCCAGAAATCATTGGTTGTGACAAAAGCCTCTTCTGTAAATTTAGGCAGTTGACCTGCTCCATACATAGCATGAGGGCGCACAATATAAGGGAGAGAGACTTCCTCATAACCATATTCTTGAGTATGGACCTCCAGCATAAAGGCTCCTAGGGCCCTTTCAAGGCGGGCAAGATCAGCTTTAAGCACCACAAAACGAGACCCTGACATTTTGGCAGAGGCCTCAAAATCCATCAATCCTAAACCTTCACCAATCTCATCGTGTTGCCTTGGGGTGAAGGAAAAAGAGGGTTTTTCTCCCCAGAGGCGAACTTCTTGATTGTCTTTTTCACTCGTTCCAATGGGAACATCCTTGGATGGGACATTGGGGAGGACATCGAGAAGGGCTTTGAGTTTTTCTTCTAAATGGCGAACCTTTTCTTCTTCTTGGGGGAGTTTATCGCGCAGGTGCCCAGCTTCCTTTAGAAGTTCATCTGCGTTTTCGCCCTTAGCTTTGAGAGTCCCTATTTCTTTAGCCAGCACATTACGGCGGTTTTGCATTTCTTGGACAGATTGAATAGCTGAACGGCGCTCTTCATCAAGGGCAATAATGTCTTGAGAAAGTGGCTTTAGGCCTCGATTTTTGAGGGCCGTATCAAAAGCTTCCGGATTTTCCCGAATCCATTTGGTGTCCAACACGATTTAATCCTTTCTGTTTCAAGGATACTTTTACCAAAATTATAGAAATTTCATAGAGGGTATAAAGGGGAAAAATCAAACTTAAAGGACTAATAAGATCGGGAGGGGTGATGAGAGCGGCAACAATTATAATAATCAGGAATGCGTATTTACGCTGACGTTTGAGACTTTCAAGACTTAGAACGCCAAGCTTTGCAAGACCTAAAAGGATAAGAGGCAATTGAAAGCACACCCCAAAAGCTGTGACGAGTTTGATCATGAGGGAGAGATATTCACTCATGCGGGCTTCTAATTGAAGGGAAAGACCTTGAGAAGACGGTTGGATTTCAAAGCTTAAGAAAAATTGCCACGCCCAAGGGCAGACCACATAATAGGCAAGCGCAGCTCCTACTAAGAACAAAAGGGGACTTGCGATAAGTGTGGGCCAGATGGCGCGTTTCTCATGATCGTAAAGACCAGGGCCTACAAACATCCAGGCTTGCCAGAGAAGATAAGGAAAGGCCAGCATAAAGCCAGCAAAAAAGGAAAGCTTCAAATAGGTAAGGAAAGCTTCCGTAAGCCCTGTATAAATGAGGCGTCGCCCCGCTTCTTCTCCCATGGCATGCCAGAGAGGTTCCGTTAAAAACTGAAAGAGCATGGGCGCAAAAGGATAACTTACCCCGACAGCTAGTCCTAGAACAAGAAGGCTATAGATAAGGCGTTGCCGTAGTTCTAATAAATGCTCAAGGAGAGGTTTTTGAGTCACGGCATGCCTTTAATGGAGTTTAGAAAGGAAACCGAAGAAAAGTTTTTTAATCATCGTTTGTTATCCTTTCGTTTAGGTGATTTTAAATCCTCAAGCTCCTTGAGATGGTTGATGGCTTCAAATTCAGCCATGAATTCATCCGATAAACGACGGAGGCTTTGAAAAAAGCGACCACAGGCGTAGAGGATCTTTGGTAAATCCCTAGGTCCAATAATAATAAACGCAAGTAAAGCAATGAACAGAAACTCTGTCCAACCGGCAAGGTTCATTATTTTTCTTCTCCATCCTTAAGACCGTTTTTAAAAGCTTTAAGGCCGTTTGCCAAGTCTTGCATAATAGAAGGCAGACGTTTTGCGCCAAAGACAAGTAAAACGGCAACAAGAACAAGAAGAACATGGCTTAAACTTAATCCCATCATTGGCTCCTTTAATAAGTTTCATTAATATATATATTCAATATTTTAAGATAGTCCAGCTAAAAGTGATATAAAATCAATAATGATTCTCACAGGATATAAAACAAGCCAAGCAATGAAACTAAAGCCCAACATATAGGGGATAAAGAGAAGTCCGAGAATGATAAAGAATCCAAAAGGTTCAACTCGCGCTAGGGGAACGGCCACGACATCGGGTAAAAGACCTACAGCAACCCGCCCCCCATCGAGGGGAGGAATGGGGATCATATTGAAAACGGCAAGCATTACATTGATCAGAACAGAAGTACTAAGCATTTCTTGGAGTAGAGTTTGAGCCCCTATAGGAAAGAAAACAAGGAAATGAAAGAGGAGCGCCGATAAATAAGCGAGAAGGATGTTTGTTGCAGGACCTGCGGCCGCAACGATAACGCTGTCTCTCCGAGGATTATTGAGACGGCTAAAGTTAACAGGGACGGGCTTGGCATAGCCAAAAAGTATGGGTGAGCCAGTTAAAAGTAAAAGCCCTGGTATCAATACCGTTCCGAGGGGATCAATGTGGCGGAGCGGGTTTAGGGAAAGACGTCCCATACGTTTAGCCGTATCATCTCCATAGCGAAGCGCCGCATATCCATGAGCAGCTTCATGAAGGGTAATAGCGAAAAGAATGGGAAGCCCAATAACAAGAATGTTTATCAAAACTTTCATTACTCAACCTTTTCCTTTAAGAAGAGAGAAAAAGGAGCAACCCCCTTCATAACATCAATCATTTCATCCATCTTACCCGAGCAATGCAAAACTGCATCACAGCCCGCCTTGAGAGCTGCATGTGCTCTTGTGGCAAAAGACCCTGTCAAAGCCTTCATTCCTAAATCATCGCTCATGAGAAAACCTTGGAAGCCGATTTCACAACGAATAATCTCTTCAATGAAGACTTGAGATTGAGTGACTGGATTTAAAGGGTCAATGGTCGAATAAATAATATGCGCTGTCATAGCAGCAGGACAAAGGTGATTCATTTTAAAAGGATCAAAATGGGAACGGAGTTCTTTAAGGGAAAGGGATATCACCGGTAACTTCTCATGGCTATCACACATTGCTGCTCCATGACCCGGAATATGTTTCATGACGGGGGTTATCCCCCCCTCCTCCATGGCTTGAATGGCAGCTTGCCCCAATTCCCCAACAACTTCTGGATTAGAGCTAAAGGTACGGTCTCCCATAATGGGATCTGCATCTCTAACATAGAGGTCCAAGACAGGTGCGCAATTTACTGTAATGCCAACCTCACTTAAGTCGGCTGCAATGCGGCTATAGACCTCGTAAACCTTTTTTTTGGCCGTCTCTATGTCGCCTTTGGCAAGCTCGGCACTTGAGGGGGGATTAAACCACTCAGGGGCTTTTAAGCGGACAACACGACCTCCTTCTTGGTCAACGAGGATGGGAGGATTGGGGTGTTTGACAGTTGATTTTAATTCTTCAATTAAGGCTTTCACTTGAGTTTTGTTTTTAACGTTCCTTTGAAAAAGGATAAAACCAAGGGGTTGGTTTTTTTCAAAAAAATTGCGTTCATCAGACGTTAAGGTAAAGCTAGAGCATCCAAAAACTACAGGAGACGCTGAATTAATGAACAACAAGACAATCTACCTTTCTTTCTTTAAGTGTGGAGCAAATTTGTTTAGCTTGTTTTTGGTCCTCAACGCCTGTCCTTAAACGATAAAAAATACCTTTTTCCGCCCCAAGATCCACCTTTTGAATTGTAGGCTCTAATTCTCCTAAAAGGTCCTTATTCTTGTGAGAAAGGCGTTTCCACTCTTCCTGAGCAAGGTCGTGGCTTTTCAGCGAGCCCAACTGGATTAAAATATTTTGTTGTTTTGATCTGGAGGGGGGAGCAGGCTTTTCTTCGGGGGTCTCTTCGATTAACTCTTCAATCGAGGCAATGGATGAGGAAGCGTCTTCATCTGATTCTTCTACAACCTTTTCCGATTGATCTTCTTCAGGTATATATGGTTTTTCCATTTTTAGAGGAGAAGAGCCCCATGGCCCATCCATAGGAATGGGCTCAGGGTCAGGGAGGATATGCTCAACGGGCGGAGAATTTTCATCACTCCGAATGCGGCTATAGACAAGCTTGTCTTGATGCTTGATCCCAGGAATGGATTGGTCTTCTGCCTTAACCTTATAAGGAGCGTCATCAGCTCTTATTAGTGCTAGGTTTTTGACGTTATAACTTTGACGAGCGGGGGTGAAGAAATACCAAATTCCAGCGACAAGAGCCACAAGAATGAGGAGAAAAACAAGATAGCGAAGGGGAGAGGAAAAACGAAACCAGCCCCTTACTTTCTCTTCCTTCCAAAAGCGATCATTATTGTTGGGGGAAAGGGTCATTCTCTCATCTCCTTAAGGGGTGTAATCCCAATGATCTGAAAACCAGAAGCAATAATTGTTGCAACGCCTTGAACCATCGCGAGGCGTGCACGGGTCAGGTCATTGTTCCCAGCCACAATAAAACGTAACACTGCATTCTCCTTTCCCTTATTCCAAAGCATATGAAATTGTTGTGCAATTTCATAGAGGAAATAACACAAACGGTGAGGCTCCCGCGCAAGCGCTGCAATTTCAACCTGACGAGGCCAGCTAGCGAGAAGTTTAAGAAGGCGCATTTCATCTGAATCACTAAGAAGCTCAAGAGGGCCAGAAGGCGTTTCCTCCCATTTAGGAAATATGGCTTCGGCCATCTTCATGACGGAATGGCATCGCGCATGAGCATACTGAACATAAAAAACGGGATTATCTCGTGTTTGTTCTAAAACCTTTTTAAAATCAAAGTCCAGATGAGTATCATTCTTGCGGCTAATCATCATAAAGCGAAAAGCATCTCTTCCAACTTTATCAATAACTTCTTTAATCTCAATGAAAGTCCCTGCACGCTTGGACATTTTAAGGGGTTTGCCTCCCTCCATAAAGTTTACAATTTGGCAAAGGATCACATCCAAGTGTCCTTTGCCTTCTGTAATAGCTTTAACAGCCGAAGTGAGGCGTTTGACAGTTCCTACATGATCTGCTCCCCATACATTAATCATGTTGGGATAACCTCTACGAAATTTATCGTAATGATAGGCAATATCTCCTGCAAAATAGGCCCAAGATCCATCTGCCTTTTGAAGAGGGCGATCCGCATCATCCCCAAAGTCGGATGAACGGAAGAGAAGTTGTTTCCGCGGCTTCCAATTTTCAATGACTTTTCCCCTTGGAGGTTCTAAAACGCCCTCATATATAAGTCCTCTCTCTTGAAGGGTTTTAATAGCGGCATCAATAGCGCCCATACGGCGTAGTTCCGTTTCGGAGGTAAAAACCTCATGGGTAATCCCCATCAGGGCGAGATCCTTCCGAATCATGGTCATCATAGCATTAATGCTAAATTCCCGAAAAGGCTCAAGCCATTCTCCTTCAGGCACTGAAAGCCATTTGTCCCCGTCACGCTCGGCTAAAGCTTTTCCCACTTCTTTGAGATAATCCCCTGGATAATACCCTTCTGGAATTTCTCCAATCTTATGGCCAAGAGCTTCCTTATAGCGGAGGTAAGTTGATTGAGCGAGTTTTTCGGCTTGCCCTCCTGCGTCATTGACATAAAATTCCCGTAAAACGCGATAGCCGACCTTTTCAAGGAGATTTGCAAGAACATCCGCCATAACAGTAACGCGCCCATGGCCTGCATGCATAGGACCCGTTGGATTTGTCGATACATATTCCAAGTTAATTTTCTCTCCCAGGCCAATTGAAGAGGCGCCATAATCTTCCTTTTCTTTTAAGATGGTCTCAAGCTCTCTGAACCAAAAGTCAGGTGTAAGGCGAAAATTAATAAATCCTGGCCCCGCAACGAAGACATCTGTAACAAAGGGTAAGGCTTTAAGTTCTTTAGCGATGAGTTCACCCACTTCCCGCGGTTTTTTGGTTGCGGCTTTCGATAAAATCATGGCCGCATTAGTGGCGATATCTCCATGACTTGGATCCCGCGGCGGTTCTGTTGTAATTTTGTCCAACTCAAGGCCTTCGGGCAAGATGCGTTGCTGGACAAGCTTTTCAATAGCTTTTAAAACCTCCTCCCGAAAAGTATGGAAAAAATTCATCTCATTCACCATATAAATGCTGTTCTAAATGCTTGTATCATACGTGGCAATTTCCTCCAATGGGCTATCTTTAAGAAAAGGGTTGAATTATAATGAATACGATATAGGCAAGGATTTGAGATGTCATTAAAGCTAACTGAGAGTGCAGCCAAAAAGATTGTGGCCCTAATTGAAATGGAGCCCAACCCTGAAACGGCCTTTTTCCGTGTTATGGTGGCAGGCGGGGGGTGTGCAGGCTTTCAATACGCTTTTTCCATGGATCACGTCATAAAAGAAGATGACCAAGTCCTTGAAGACAAAGGCGTTAAGATTGTGATCGATGAGGTTTCTCTTCCCTTTATTGAAGACGCCGAAGTTGATTTTGTTGAGGAGTTGATTGGATCTTCCTTCCAAGTCAAAAACCCTAAGGCCAGCTCCTCTTGTGGGTGTGGAAGTTCATTTTCCGTTTAAGGCTGAAACGTTTTTCTTTAATAAATTTAAAACCGTCTCTGCCGCACTTAATAAAGGCGTTCCGGGGCCAAAGATGGCGGCTACTCCTTGAGCATAGAGCTCCTCATAATCTTGAAGCGGAATCACGCCCCCGCACACCACAAGAATGTCTTGTCCTCCCGCCTCTTTGAGAGCTTGCAGCACTTGAGGTACCAGAATGTGGTGCCCAGCAGCAAGACTCGATAATCCTAAGACATGAACGTGTTTTTGAACAGCCTCGCGGGCTGCTTCTTCTGGGGTTTGGAAAAGGGGCCCCACATCCACCTGAAAGCCTAAATCCTCAAAGGCACTTGCAATGATCTTAGCCCCCCGATCGTGGCCGTCTTGTCCCAGCTTCGCCACCATAAGATGAGGTCTTTTCCCCGTCTCCTTTTCAAAAAAGGCCACGCGTTTACGAAAATCATCAAGTTCTTGAGGCTTTTTCTCCCCATAAAGGGAGCCATAAACCCCATGAATTGTACGCGTAGACGCTTCATAGCGGGTGAAAACCTCTTCAAGGGCAGATGAAACTTCCCCCACCGTTGCTCGCGCGCGCATGGCTTCAATGGCAAGAGGCATCACATTTTCACCTTCTTTAGCCGCTTTTATGAGCTGGTTCAGGAGCTGCTCTACCAACCTCCCATTGCGGGATTTCTTAATCTCTTTCAAGCACTTAATTTGGCCTTTTCGGACCTTAGAGGCGTCAATTTCCAAAATCTCAAGGGGAGGTTCTTCAATGGTATATTTATTCACACCTACAATGGTTTCTTGCCCCAGATCGATGCGCGCCTGACGTTTGGCAGCCGACTCTTCAATGCGCAGCTTAGGCATGCCCTCAAGGATAGCCTTGGTCATACCACCCAGCGCCTCTACCTCATCGATCAAGGCTTTAGCATGAGTTTTGAGGCTATGGGTTAATGTTTCCACATAATAGCTCCCACCCAAAGGGTCTACCACATGTGTTATTCCCGTTTCCTCCGCCAAAATGAGCTGGGTGTTGCGGGCCACTCGCGCGGATTTAGGAGTAGGCAGCCCCACGGCCTCATCATAAGAGTCCGTATGAAGGGATTGCGTTCCGCCTAAAACAGCTGATAAGGCCTCGAGTGTAGTCCGAATGATGTTGTTCAAAGGATCTTGGGCTGTAAGGCTCACGCCTGAGGTTTGACAATGGGTTCGCAGCATAAGGCTCTGCGGGTTTTGGGGCTTGAATGGTTCCATTAACTCTGCCCACAAAACACGTGCGGCGCGAAGCTTTGCGATCTCCATAAAAAAGTTCATGCCAATCCCAAAGAAAAATGAAAGGCGCGGCGCAAAGGCATCAATGGGCAAGTCCCGTTTGAGGGCTGTACGCACGTACTCGAGACCATCGGCCAAGGTAAAAGCTAGCTCCTCCACGGCCGTTGCCCCCGCTTCATGCATATGATAGCCCGAGACGGAGATGGAATTAAATTTGGGCATGTACTGACTTGTGTATTCCATAATGTCGGCCACCAGGCGCATGCTGGGCTCTGGGGGATAAATATAGGTGTTGCGCACCATAAATTCTTTGAGGATATCATTTTGCATGGTGCCCTTGAGCTGGGCAGGTTTGACCCCCTGCTCTTCTGCAACCACAATAAATGCTGCCATAATAGGGATCACAGCTCCATTCATGGTCATGGACACACTGACCTGGTCCAAAGGGATGTCCTTAAAGAGGAGCTTCATATCCTCGACCGTATCAACAGCAACGCCTGCTTTACCTACATCTCCTAAAACGCGGGGATGATCGGAATCGTAACCCCGGTGGGTGGGCAGGTCAAAAGCAACGGAAAGACCGTGTTGGCCCGCTTTAAGATTCTCGCGGTAAAAGGCGTTGCTCTCTTCAGCTGTGGAAAAGCCTGCATATTGTCGTAAAGTCCAGGGACGGTTAGCATACATGGTGGCTCGTGGCCCCCGGAGATAGGGGAAACAGCCAGGATATGAGCGTATATCAGCAATTTTGTCTAAATCTTCAGGGGTATAAAGGGGCTTAATATCAAGCCCCTCAGGCGTATGCCAGATGAGCTGTTGCAGATCCCGATCCTTGAGTTCAGCCTTGACTTTCTTAGCCCATTCTTCCTTTGACATGGGTGATTTACTTAATTTGCAATCTTCAACCCGAAATATTCTTGTACACGGCTAGCTGCTTCAGAACTATCCCAGTCAAAGCCACCGCGAATACGGCCAACTTCTTGGCCTTGGGCATTAATAAAGATGGAAGTAGGAAGCCCTGTGCCATTAAAAGCATCCAATAATTGTCCCGTGTTATCTAAGTAAATGGGAAAGTTGTATCCTTGACGGGCATAAAAGGCGCGCACTGCTCCCATACTATTATCTTGGGATATATTTAAAACCTGCCCACCGGCTGCTTCAAACTTTTCCGCAAAGCTGTGAAATCCCCCCATCTTCTTGACACATACGGGACACCATGTGGCCCAGATATTAACTACTAAAGGCTTCCCCTTAAAATCCTTTAGGGTATGTGATTGTTGATCCTTATCAATAAATGTCACGTCAGAAGGGTTTACTGAGCTTTGGGAGAAAAAGGCCGCCTTAACACAGCAAAGGTCAAGCCAGACTGCGAGCCCTGCAAAGAACACAATAACAAAAGCAGTGATAATCAGATTGTCTTTCTTTTTCCAAAAGGGCATGCTATTTCTCCAAAAATAAGAATTTAATTCTATAATTATACGTTAAACTTGCTTTGGATTCAACATGAACGCATTTAAAATCACACTTTGTTTCTTTTCACTTTGCGGATTTTTAGCAGGATGTGGTCGAAAACTCCCCCCAAAACCAAGTGAAGGCACCCCCATCACCTACCCCCGCCCTTATCCTAATCCAAATTTAGACGAGTGGAGTATTGAAGAGGAATGTCCGCCCGCGGATGAATGCGAGAGGTACTCTTGATTCTTTTTAAATTTTATCTCCCTTTCTATACCTTTCAACCAAAGAAAGGGGTTTATGATAAATTCCTGGTGGTAAAGACGCATTTCTTAAAAGAAGATCTGCTACGTCACTTCTTACATAACTTTCAATTATTCTTGACATTTGAAGAAATTTTTCCTTGTTATCAACGTAAGGAATGATAAGGGTTCTATCACCCATACTCTTCATATCCATATAAAGGCGTGTTTGAAGAGCTTCTATGTATCCTACATATCCGAAATTCTCTCTTTGTTTTGGGTTTTTGAAAGTACTTTTTTGGCTGCATAGGATGCCTTCAAGCTTCTTTGGATCTTGACAAAGCTCTCGAATAAAACGAGAAGGTTGATAGGTTGGACTTTCTCCCGTATTAAAACGAATCGCAACACGCTCTCCCCACATTTCACACATGTAGCCACATTTATCGAGTACATCTAAAGGAATAAAGAGTTGAAGGAGAAGAGAGAGGTTCCCATCGGAAAGGTGGCTGTATTTCTGGGCTCGGGCAGAATCATTTATTCCTAAGAGAGAAAAAAACTCTTTTAACTTTTCGTAGAGATAAAACTCCGTATTAGAAATCTCATCATCAAAGAGCCCCAACGTTAGACCACGTCCGATACCTTCTTTCTCGTAGGTAATAGGTTCCATATGCCCAGCAAAAAGCCACGGGGACCAAGAGGTGATAAGTTCAGGATAGTCTGGCATATTATTATAAACAACCTTATCACCTGTTTTTTTTGCAAGCCCTTGAAATTTCACGTCAAAGTTTTGTAGGACTTGACTTAAAGGAGTGCCAAATAAAAGGTCTGTTGCACGGAGTCGAGTAAAAGGTGAATCTATCCCGCTCATTGTTAAGATTCTCTCAAATGCAGAGATAATAAGATAAAAGCAAGCCACATCTGCTGGAGCACTATGATAGAGTACCGTTACATTATCTCCGAATTGAGATAAAAGTCGCTCTTCCACTGTACAAGCTTTTTCGGCAACCGAATATGTTTTTTCTCTTTTGAGCATAGGTAAAAGGGTTCTAATTGCAGGGTCTAGATCTGCCGACTTTAGTAGGCGTCTGCCAGTATAATGTTCTAAATAAGTCTTACTTGGGGGAGGCAAGGTTCTGGCTGCTTTAAGAAAGACTGCAGAAGGTTCCTCCCGAGTAGAACAGGCCTCATCAAGTAAACCAAAAAATGCTTCGATAGATTCTACAGAAGAGAGTTCGGCCTTTTCAAGAGAGGTAGAAGCTTGACTTGCAATATCGAATTCCGCCCTGCGAGCTCCTGCTGCAGGATCTCCCGCACCCTCCCCCATATCAGGGACTTGAGTTGAGGTCTCTAAATCGACCGTTTTCCAAAAGGAACAGAGGCGCTTGATGGCATAGAGGGTTTGATAAGTAAAAGGGAAATTGTCTTCAACTGAAAAGATAAAAGGAAGGTGCGTGGGAAGAGCTGAAAAAGCAATCCCTTCCTTTGGATCAAGATCACATGCAACACCAAAAATGGGGTTTTGAAAATATGCTGCCCGGATTGACTCAGATAGCTCTTTTTCTTCCTTAGAAAGACCCCTCGTCAGATCTGAAAGCATTCTGAGGACAGCAGGAACTCCCTTCCTAAATCCATAAAGGTGTATCTTAGCAAAATTAATTTCATTAGAGTTCGCAAGTTTTTCTTTAATGAGTCTTAAATCCTCAAGAATATTACCAACACTAAAAGCTCTACTGGGTTCTGCGAAAAAAAGAGCATATCCCTTATCTAAGTATTCTTTAAGGCCATCGTGACCGATTAACGTCTGCCATGAAGTTTCGGTGTCACATACAATAACCAAGGGAACTGCAGGCTTTTCTGGGGGAACGCTAGGTTTTAATAATTTACCAAAAGATACGTACTTCGTCCACCAAGAGCAACCTTTCTCTTCTTTATTTATAGGGAATAAAGAATATGATAAAGGAACAAATGATTCCTCCTTTCCTAAAAATTGTAGAGCCGCCGTTAGTTTTTCTCCTGTTTTTTTCGCATCAAAGCGGGTGGGTTTCTTTTTAAAATCACCAAAAACCTTGGTTTTATAGGCCACAAACTCTTTTAGGGAATCATAGTAAGGAGTTCCTTGGTTTGGCTCATTTGAAACATGATACGTGCTTCCTTCTTTCTTTATAAAAGACGTATCAACCATATGGTGGCCACCATTTTTCATCATATGGAAATCAACATTGTTCCCCTTTTTATGAAGTGCCTCAATAAGGGTCAGAGCTCTTTCAGGAGAGGCTTCTTCATCCCTACCAGCAACAGAAAAAAAGAGTGGCAACTCCTTAGGAATGGAGTCAAGGTCATAATCATGAAGTTCAGAGAAAAAACCAACTTGTAGGTGAACACCAGAAAAATAGCTGGCTAATTGAGGGAGGACTCGAAACCCAACGGTTGCGCCATTGCTAAAGCCATGTAAATACATACTATTAGGGTCTAGATCATCTCTGGTTTTGATTTTATCCAAAACACTTTTAATATCAGAAGCCGGTGTTTCCTTTGTGAAGTTTGGGCAAAGAACGGCAAAACCCCTTGTTAGCATTTCCAAAATAAGGAGGGAAAACTTTCTTTTATTGAAAGCATCTTTTTTCTCATCTCCGCCATGTAAGTGCACAAACAAGGGATGACGCCCCTCAGCTTTGGGTTTAAATAAAACGCTCGTTACTTCATGTTCTTCGGATCGGGAAGGGATTGTTTCGATTGTACAAGTTTTGTCCTCGATTTGGAAAAGGTCTCTTGTATAGGAATCAGAGTCAATTCCATGAAACCTTTTCGTTTGTCTAATATACCAATCCGTTACCTCATCGTCTGTTGGAGGCTGTGCAAATGATTGATTTGAAAAAAGAATTGAAAAACAAACAAGATTTACAATAAAACGCTTCATATCTTTCTCTTAGTATCAAACTATAAACATATAACATATATTATATATAGAGAGTAAAAATATTTTAACAATACCCTTCTTTTCATTGTTTTGACTAGAAAATGGGTTATATCGATTAGTAGTCACTTCTTCAAGGCATCATTAATAAGGTGAATCGTTTCGTCAATACCATAAAGGGCGATGAATGAGCCCATGCGGGGCCCTTCATCTTGGCCCAGAAGGATTTGATAGAGAGCCTTAAACCACTCGCGCAAATTTGTGTAGTTGTGCTGCTTTCCCACTTCAAAAACCTCTTTCTGAATGGCTTCCGGTGTATTCTCAACTTTCTTCAAAGAACGCACAAGGTCTTGAAGAGCTTCACGCTCCTTATCCGTGGGAGCCCGATAATGTTTCTCTGGTTTCACAAAATCACGATAATAAGCAAGTGCGTAGCCTACCAAGCGATCAACCATGGGCATAGTTTCTGGGCTAGCACCAGGAGAATAACGACTTAGAAAGCCCCACAGAACTTTTTTGTTCTCTGTGTTCGTTACGCTTACCAAGTTTAAGAGGATGCCAAAACTTAAGGGGAGCTCTTCTCGAGGCGGCGTTCCATTGTGCACATGCCAAACGGGATTGCCGAGTTTTTGGTCGAGAGGTTGATCAGGAAATTTTTCAAGAGAATTCAAGTATTCATCCACCGCGCGGGGAATCACATCAAAATAAAGGCGCTTGGCCTTACGTGGTGATTGATACATGAAATAGGCAAGGCTTTCTTCAGGAGCATACTGAAGCCACTCTTCAATGGTAAGCCCATTCCCTTTGGACTTTGAAATCTTTGTCCCATCCGCATCTAGAAAAAGCTCATAGTTAAAACCTTCTGGCGATTGATGTCCCAGAATGCGGCAAATCTGACTTGAGAGCTTGACGGAATCGATGAGGTCTTTGCCGGACATTTCGTAATTAACATCAAAAGCAGCCCAACGCATGCCCCAATCCGCCTTCCACTGAAGCTTACAAAGTCCCCCCGTTACCTTTGTTTCTATAAGCTTTCCATCATCGCGCTTATAGACAATGGTGCCGGCTTTCTCATCACGCTCAACCACAGGCACTTGAAGGACACGCCCTGTTTCCGCACAAATAGGAAGGAAAGGACTATAAGTAGCCCGCCGCTTTTCTCCTAAGGTAGGCAAGATCACACTTATAACTTCGTCATAGTGGGCTAAAACAGAAAGGAGCATGGGATCAAAGCGTCCTGAATTATAACATTCTGATGAGCTTAAAAACTCATATTCAAAACCAAAAGTATCCAGGAAAGCCCGAAGACGAGCATTATTATGATGACCAAAGCTCTCGTGGGTGCCAAAAGGATCAGGAATTCGCGTTAAAGGTTTCCCCAAGTGTTCCCTCATCATCTCTACATTTGGAATATTATCGGGAACTTTACGCAAGCCATCCATGTCATCAGAAACAGCATAAAGCTTTGTGGGAATGTCAGAAAGCAAGGAGAATGCTTGACGCACCATGGTGGTGCGCACCACTTCACCAAAGGTCCCAATATGTGGAAGTCCCGAGGGACCATACCCTGTTTCAAATAAAACGAATCCCTTGTCCGGCTTTTTCCCTTGAAGACGATGAAGAATCTTGCGAGCTTCTTCAAAAGGCCACGCTAGAGATGTTTGGGCTAATGAACGAATATCTTCCATTTTAACTTTAATCCGCGAAATTTTTTCCCACTTTACCCATTTTAAATGATAAATAAAGGGTTTATAGTAAGACCACGTTTTTTTAAGGCTAATTATGACCCAAAAACCCCTCATTGGTATTACGTTGGATTCTCGTGATCCCGGAGGATATTCCAATTATCCATGGTATGCACTGAGGGAGAACTATTGCACAAGCGTTCAAAAGGCAGGAGGCATCCCCTTACCTCTTACCCATGAGATAGATCTTGTGGAGGAGTTCCTTTCTCTTATTCAAGGACTTATCATAACAGGAGGAGGACACGACGTTGACCCTGCTTTCTATGGAATGAAAACGGTTCACCCCTCTGTCACCCTTAAACCAAAGCGCATGCACTTTGAAATAGAAATCACCAAAAGAGCTCTTGAAAAAAATATGCCTGTCTTTGGAATTTGTGGGGGGCAACAACTTTTAAATGTGGTTTTAGGAGGAACCCTTATCCAACATATTCCTGATGAGGCGCCTGGATCCCTTAACCATTACCAAGAAAAAGAACGTCATCATCCAAACCATAAGGTAAAAGTATTCCCAGGAACACTCTTACATAAGATTATAAATACAGAAGAGCTTGATGTGAATAGCGTCCATCATCAGGCTGTAAAAGATCTTGCTCCTGGAGTTATTCTTAACGCAAGCACATCTGATGGCATTATTGAAGGCTTTGAAGCGCCCCACTATCGTTTTTGTCTCGGCCTTCAATGGCACCCCGAATTTCTCATCACCCCTCAAGAAAATGAGATTTTTAAAGCCTTTATCCAAGCCTGTCGTGAATAAGGAAACGCGCATCGCAAAGGTCATGGCGCGAGCAGGTCTCTGTTCAAGGCGTGAAGCAGAAACATGGATTCGTGATGGACGCGTCTCTGTGGATGGCAAGGTTTTAGACTCCCCCGCCTTTTGTGTAACCCCTAAAAACCATATCGTTGTGGATGGGAAGCCCCTCCCTCAAAAAGAACCCCCACGGCTGTGGCTTTATTATAAGCCCAAAGGCCTTGTGACAACCCATAAGGACGAGCTGGGGCGCCCTATTATTTTTGAGGCTCTTCCTAAGGATCTCCCGCGGGTGATTTCTGTGGGGCGCCTTGATCTCAACAGTGAGGGATTGCTTTTACTGACCAATGATGGCGAATTGGCCCGCCATTTAGAGCTTCCCTCAACAGGATGGATCAGGCGCTATCGCGTCCGTGTTCATGGCAAGGTAGATCCGCATAAGCTTAAAACCCTTGAGAAAGGAATCACCATTGATCGTATTCATTATGGATCAATCACCGCAGCCCTCGATCGCCAACAAGGCGACAATGCATGGCTTACGGTTAGTCTTAAAGAAGGCAAAAACCGTGAAATTCGACGGGTTTTTGAACATCTCGGCTGGCCAGTAACCCGTCTTATCCGAACCCACTATGGACCCTATAAGCTCAATGACTTAAGCCCAGGAGAGGTAAAGGCAACAAAGCTAACTCACATATAAGTTTATATTTGTTTGGTAATCTCATGAGTTTTTAAAGAAGTGTTTTTTTCATTCCCTTTAGCTTTTAAATCTGATATGAAGGTGAGCATGTAGGAATTTCGAATAAAAATGGAAAAACAATGAAATCAGCCTCAAGTCTTATCCCAGCTCTTCTTAAGCATCGCAGCTTCCAGGTTTTTCTGGTGCTCTCTACCTACCTTATTTTCGCTCAAGCCCTCCCACAGGTCATGCATCAATTTTTTTACACCTTGAGCTTATTCATCAAGGATATGTTGATATGGGTCATGCCCATCACGGTGGGTTTTTTTATTGCTTATGCTGTTCAATCCTTTGAGAAAAAGGCGCCTCTTTTTATTTTAATCCTCCTTCTCTTTGAAGCTTGCTCGAACTTTATGAGTGTTTGGTATGCCTATGGATGTGCGACCTTCGCCTCCGAAATTCTGCCTTCCTTTGGTGTATCAAACCTCTCCAGCGAGTTTACAGCTCTTTGGCGCTTCCCTGTTGTTAAACCCAGCTGGTGGTCGGCTGAAAAGGGTGCAATTCTCGGGCTAGTTTTGGGGTGTTTTAATGCGCTGAAGCCTACAGCTAAGCTGACTCAGCTGATCACCCAAGGGCGGGGAATTCTAGAATGGATCCTCACGCGGGTTTTTGCGCGTTTAATTCCTCTTTTTATTCTCGGCTTTGCAGCACAAATGTACCAAACAAATCTTCTCACCCATGTTTTTGCTCACTATTCCGTTTTAGTACTTTGGCTCATGGCCTTTCTCTTTATATATCTCCTTTTCCTTTTTACCTTAGGTGCAGGGCCTTCCTTTACAAAAGTTCTCGCGAATATAAAGAATCTTTTGCCTGCTGGAGGGATTGCGCTCACCTCGGGGTGCAGTTTATCTACCATGCCGTGGACCATTCAAGGTGCTGCTAAAAACCTTGAAAATCCAAATTTGGCCCAAGGTATTATTCCTGCAACAACCAATATTCAACAAATTGGGGATTGTATCGCCAATACATTTTTATGTTTTCTCATTTACCGCCATTTCTATGGCGTGAATCCAGATCTCATAACATGGGGCAGCTTTAGCATTGTGTTCGTACTTGCGCGCTTTGCCACAGCAGCCGTTTTAGGAGGCGCTATCTTTATCATGCTGCCTATTTATGAATCCTACCTTAACTTTACCCCAGAAATGATTGCTATTATCTTAGCCTTGAATGTCTTTTTGGATCCTCTTATCACCAGCACCAATGTGATTGCGAATGGGGCCCTTTGTCGCGTCTTTGAAAAAGTCTGGCGGAAAATTCACGCTCCCCTCCCCCAGGAGGAAAAGGCTTCAGCATAACTTCCGTCCCGTAAAAGTCTTACCGGAAAGTCTTTACGGTTTTTTAATAAATATCAAATATACTGTTTAGGAACCAAGTTAAACAGGAAAGAGGCACACCATGTCAAAACAAATTCTTCAAGCCACTGTAATCGTCATCAGCCTTTTAGGGAGCGCATGGGAGGCTAGTGCAGATTGCCCAAAAGCAACTACTGCTGCTGAATGTGCAAAACAAAAACCATCTCCGGGTCAGTACTATCTATGCAACGGACAAGGATTTGATCAAGCCGTGTGTGTTTGGCAAGAGCAACCTAAAGATGCTAGTAGCGATAATAATGATAGTAGTGTATGGAGCTGCGCTACAGGATGCGGCGGCAAGTATACCGGCAAATAGGTTCAAGAATTTCTAATTCATCTCCTATCACGTCATGATGGGAGATGAATTTTTTCTTCGTAGTTGATTTGCTTTTGTAAGTCATATGATAAAGCTTTTTATCTTTCAAATAAAGACGAGATCAATAATTTATTAATCTATATGCATTATTCTAAAAGTATACAACAATACTTTTGGAGGTCATTTTTATGCTTGAGTCTCTCGCCTTTATTGATTCAAAAATTGATAAGGCCCAGCGCCTTCTTGGCGCAACCCATGATTACATCAAATGGCAAGCGCCTAAGGACATGAATAATATGGAGCCTCCCCTCACCTTTTTGCTCAGTTCTGAGTCCATGCGCGTGACGGTTCGTTTAACGCAAATCATTGCATGGTTAATGCTCCAAAAGGCTGTACTTGAGGAAGAAGTTTCACGCGAGGAGATCCTTTCAGAAACTTGCAAAATTCTTCAGGGAGAGGAATGCCTCGATGCAGAGTCTGAAGAAAACAAAGATATTCCCCCACGCTTGCGGGAGCTTTTAAAGGAAAGTCGACTTTTTTATGTGTCCGTCTTGCGCCTTGACAATCATGCGCGGGAACAATGCATGGTTGGCTGAGTTAAATAGTATTAGCAATTAGTCAGCTAGCCTGGATTCCCACGTTAAATAATTGAGCTAACACGATGGTGTTTTTCTACCCAAATTGGAATTTAAGG
>MEMA01000036.1 GCA_001767835.1 Alphaproteobacteria bacterium GWC2_42_16 | reverse complement strand
AAAAATATTTCTAAGGTAAGTTATATGGAAGCGTATATCGAGAACTATTGAGAACTTATGATGCTTAAAACAACAATACCTCCGCAAAAATTTTGCGGAGGTGAAATGAATAAGAACACATTTTTCCCAGCTTATATTTATTGTTTATCAAATTTACTGGAATGCACCAAATTTATGAATTGGCCATCCTGGAATTTTAGAATCTGTCTTCATGAATCAATAACTTTACAACCCTACGGTTAAATCACAGGACGTTAGGAAGCTTAGGCTTATCCAACACTGTGACGTCCCGCTACTTGATAGCGGGATCCAGGAATAAAGCTCTCCCTGGACCCCGCGGATAAACCGCGGGGCGTCACCTTTCTCCAATTCTGAAATTGGCTTATGAGATCATGAATACAGATTTTTAAGCCTTAACCCTTTTTCCTGGTTCAAAAGGACCTTCTATCCTTCCCTCAATTTCGTGAACTTTATCCTCTACGGGGTCAATGGAAAGATTGATCAGGACATTCCCCATTTTTTTAAAGGAGCTGAGGCTGGAAGTATTGGGAGGTGTTAGGGGCTTGAGTTGAGGTTTTGGAGCTCTGCGGAAGACGTGTGCAAGACCTGAGGCAAGGGTATAGTAGTGAAAGTCAGGAACACCGAAGAGGGTTTTTGTGGCCTGTAAGGCTTTGGTAAAGATGACCTGAAGCTTTGTTTTCAAGGAAAGATAGGTCATATTAAAGCTAAGGGCGGCCATGAGGAGAGCGTACATATTTTGAAGCCTTCTCTATAGGTCAAAAGTCGAACGTTTTCCATATCAAAGGCCTGTTTGGCAAACCGGATCGTCTCCTCAATTCTCCATCTGGTTAAATAGGCCTCTACTATATCCCAAGCTGGCTTGTCCTTTGTCGTTAGAATCATCAACGGCTTTTCTCCATATCCATGCACCACAACAAGCCAGAGAGCCTGATCAGGACGCTCTGGAAGCCGGACAAGGCGTTTTCCATACCTGAGTATCATGGTGTCATCTTGTCCATTCTTTTGTCGGATGATCTCTCGCTCTTCTTGAAGAGGACATGTCCTTGCAAGATCCAGCACATCCTTTTTAATCTGAGACTTAGGCCCTTTGTAGAGATGCCTCTTTTGTGTAAGACGAACGATAAAGTCTTGGCCATGATCTAAGAAGTAATCAAACAAAGCCATCCGGTCTCCGCCCCGATCAATCACCCATGTTCCCTTGGTGTGGGTAAAATGTGAGATAAATTGGATGGCCTTAAAAATCTCGTGATTCTCGCTGCGAAAGTCAGGAGCAAGGGAGGAGTAAAGGTGCCCATAAAGGGGAATGAGTTTATCTCCCTCAACGCCTAAGACTTGACATGTCCAATACCCATTGGCAAGCACACCTTCAGAACCGTCTCTGACTTTGGCGAGGTACTGCATATGTTCAGCATACTTCTTGGAAATATCAGACAGATCAAGCACAAGCAGGCTCTCTTCCTTGATATAAGAACTTTGAGATGACGCCAGGGCGCGTTGCATATGAAAGCACAGGTCTTTTTTTCCCAAATTGCGACAGAGCCTGTTTTCAGTCTTCAACAAAGGGATGGATTCATTGAGAGAGCGGGAGATCTCTGAAAGCATAAGGCTTTGACTTGCGGTTAAGCCATAAATCATTTCATCAACAAAGCGTTGCCTCGGTTTTGTTAATCCGCTCGAAAGTTTCCCCGAAAATTGCGTAATTTGAGCTCGTATTTTGTGAGAGAGTTGGTGTATCATACGCTTGGACTCCTTGTTTTGACTGTAAAATTGATACAAGGAGTCTACCTCATTTATTCAAAAAAAAGAACTCATTCACTTCCGAAAACAGCTCAACGCCAGTCGTTCTCTTACCTTTTCTCTAACTGCTAATCAATTTCTGGGGAATGTCCTGAACATATATCGATTGACAGTAGCAGGACTGCGTTGTGTATTACTACCTTTAGAAACTTTTCTGCCTATAGAGTTTAGAAGCTTATCTCGCTGCTCAATAATGAGAGCCCTGGTAAGATCAGACAAAAGATAGGCTCCAATTTCCTTCTTCCACCAATTCAATAGCTTTTTGACATCCACAAAACGCTTAGGGTTCTTTTTTTCAGTTTCGCGAAGATACCGATCGATAAGATCTGCAATAGTATGCTTCTTAGCTTCTGAAGTCTTAAAATATCGGCCCTCTCGTATGCTGGCCTCTGTTTGCTTCGCCCATTCTTTTGCATCCGTTTTACGTTCAAAAGTAGCAGATTGAGAGGGGAAGCCTTTTAGGCGAACCTTCGCTCTATACCCTGTTGTGCCATCAGTATTGCGTCGTGTTTCAAGTGTAGCCATAGTCCATCCCTTATTGATGAGAGGAGTCTATAGCGAAACATAAACAATGGCAATAGATCTTAAACCGTTAGGTAGAGTTATATTTTTGTAGGAAGGATGCCAAAATATATGATCTCTATTGCAGCATGGGACACAATTGGGACAGTTTGCAAAAATTTAAGAGAAAAAACCTGTGATTTAGGAATGAGCAGAAGACCATCAATGACACTCATCACATGTCTTTTGTTATTTTCTGGTGTCCCATGAGTGTCCCCTGGAGAAATTTTTAGAGGAGAAATACTTACAAAAAACCCTTAAAACTGGCGGAGGGAGTGGGATTCGAACCCACGGTACGCTTACACGCACAACGGTTTTCGAGACCGCCCCGTTCGACCGCTCCGGCATCCCTCCGCAAGAATTAAAGCTACTGGAGGATGGCAAAAGGTTCAAGTAGGAGATAGAGGGACTTTATTTTTGCTATAAAAACCGATAGTTTTAAATCCCATGGAAAGATAAAGGTGACCTATATGGAGAAACAAAAAAGAAAGTTTAAGAAATCAAAGGCCCGAAAAGTAGAAAACTCCCCTAAGATCCCATCAGGATGGAATACAACCGATGAAGATGAAGTTAGGCGTCGAGTTTTAAAGGCTGAAACTGAGCCTATGACCGTCACAAATATGAATCCAGAAAATATTTATTTTAGCAATTTTGCTGTTCACTCGAAAGGAGGACAACCTTACCAAGTTGAAATTCGTTCATTGAGTGATCGAATCAATTCCTGTTCTTGTCCCGATTATGATGTTAATGGTCTTGGAACCTGCAAGCATATTGAAAAAGTTTTGTTGACCCTTCAAAAAAAGAAAAAACGTCAATATAATGCGGCTCGTCTTTTGGGGAGTCATAAGGCAGAAATTTATGTTCATCCCTTGGATCAGCAAATTCAAATTGCTTGGCCTCAAGAAAAAATCAGGGATCTTGAAAGCTATAGATTGCTGAGGGATTTTTTCTCAGCCAATGGTCATTTAATTTCTGAGCCTAAAACCGCCATCCCTGTCATTTTGCGTCAAGTGGAAAAAGCCTCTGAAAATCTTCGTTCCTCCATAAGAATATCCGAGCGAGTTCAGCACTTTCTTATGGATTTCCATGATTTTACCCAAAAAAATAATGCCAAAGACCTTTTCTTGGCTGATGTGTCAGAGGGTAAATATTCTTTAGATCTGACAAAACTTCCTCTCTATGAATACCAAAGACTGGGAATGCTTCATCTAGCCTTTATGGAGAGGGCTTTGCTGGCGGATGAAATGGGGTTGGGAAAAACGGTTCAAGCGATTGCAGCAGCCGAGCTGTTGCGCAGACTGAAGGGGATTCGAAAGGTTTTGGTTGTTACCCCAACCTCTTTGAAGGCCGAATGGGAGGAGCAAATTACAAAGTTTATCTCTCATTCCAGCCTTCTGATTTATGGGAATAGGGCTGAGAGATTACGTCAGTATCAACAAGACTCCTTTTTCTATCTGGCCAATTACGAACAGGTTGTAAAAGACCACGAGGATATTCTCCGATTAATTGGGCCAGATCTTATTATTTTAGATGAAGCGCAACGCATAAAAAATTGGCGCACAAAAACTGCTACAACACTTAAAAAGCTAGTCAGCCCTTATGCTTTTGTTTTAACCGGAACTCCACTTGAAAATCGGATAGATGATATTTATTCAATTGTTCAATATCTTTATCCAAAATTGTTTGGGCCTTTGTTTAGGTTTAATAGGGAATTTTATGAATTAGATGCTTATGGTAAACCCATTAAGTATAAAAATCTCCATCTTTTACATCAACGGTTGAAACCTATCTTATTACGGCGGCTCAAAAAAGATGTGGAGAGAGAACTTCCCTCTCGAACTTTAAACACACACTTTGTTCCCATGAGTTCTGAACAAAATTCACGTTATCTCGATTTTGAAGATATGGTGGCTCGTTTAGCAAAAATTGCCGAAAAACGCCCTCTAAGAGAAGATGAATTTAAAAGATTGCAACTTGGCCTTGCAAGTATGCGCATGTTATGTGATACCCCTTACATTCTTGATCCAGAGTGTCGAATCTGTCCGAAACTTTATGAACTTGAAAGCATTTTAGCGGAACTCCAAGAAGAAAATGTAAAAATCATCATTTTCTCCGAATGGGAGAGGATGTTGATGTTAGTGAAAGAACTCGTAAAAGAATTAAATATAGGCTATGCATGGCACACGGGCTCAGTGCATCAAAAAGCTCGTCGAGGAGAAATCAAACGGTTTAAAGAAGACTCGGCGTGTAAAGTCTTTCTTTCAACGGATTGTGGAGCTCTTGGGTTAAATCTTCAGGCCGCCAGTGTCGTGATCAACCTAGACCTTCCTTGGAACCCTGCCAAATTAGAACAACGTATTGCAAGGGCTTGGCGTAAACATCAAACACGTACCGTTCAAGTAATCAATTTGGTGAGCGAGAATACCATTGAACATCGAATGCTTGGCGTACTCAATCTAAAGCAAAGGCTTTCTGATAATGTTTTGGATATAGGGACTATTGAGGAAATGGACCTTCCCTCAGGCCGTAAAGCCTTTATGGCACAATTGAGTCAAATTATTGGGCCTTTTTCCCCACAACTACCTAAGGGGCTGGATAAAAAAGAAGATTCTCTTTCTGAAGATCCTCTCATCTTATTTCAGCAAGAAGCTTTGGCGCGGTTTAAACCCAGAATTCATCAGATACAAGCCTATCAACAAGAAAATTCAGCAAAGAAAACTCTCTTTGCTGTCATTGAAGGAGATTTAGCGCACCCCAAGGAGCAACTTCATAAAATTATAGCTGAGGTTGATTCACAAGAGAATTTGACCTTAGAGATTTGTGACCGTAAGACATTTGAAACCATTCAGCGTCTCTGTCAGGCAGGTGTTTTATCCTTTCAAGACAAGGCTCAGTCGCTTTATAATGCGGTCTGCCCTGCCCCTTCCCAATTGGAAGAACGTCAGAAGCATTTGAAGGAAGCTCAAGCCCTTCAGGAAGCCGTAAAGCGGAAAGAACGTTTGACAAATTTACTGATTGAGGGAGGATTTTATGAAGAAGCCCTCCCTCCCTTAAGAGAAGTTTTTGAGCTGACTCTTAAATCCTTATTTACTCTAAGAGGCTGGAACAAAGGGAAGGAAAGAATTTCGTTCAATATGATTGATGAGGCATGGACAATGGAAAAAGGACTTCCAAAAGAAACAGTTTCCTTAGCTAAGGAGCTTCAAGAAAATCAAGGTAATCAAGACGCAATTCGTCAGATGTATACTCAGGTTCAAAGAGTCACCGAATTTTTGGAAAATGAAATAAGTAAATTTTCCCTAAATCAAGCCGCTTGAATTGAGGAAATGTGTCAGCACTTCATCCTTTTGATCGGCTTATAAGTTCATGAACACAGTTTCTTAGACATATTAGGGATTTACGAGTCTTAAAAAAGAAAGGATAATTAAGCTTCTTTAAAAGAGGAGTTCCATGCGGCGTCAGCGTTGTGCAAAAATCATAGCCACTCTTGGCCCTTCTAGTTCTTCTGCCGAGATTATTAAAAAGCTTTTCCTCACAGGGGTTGATGTTTTCCGCCTCAATTTTTCTCATGGAAGTTATAAGGAGCATGAGAAACACTATAACATCATTCGTGATCTTGAAAAAAAACTCAACCGGCCTATTGGCATTCTCATGGACCTTCAAGGCCCTAAACTTCGCATTGGCACTTTTAAAAAGCCTATCATGCTTCACGAAGGCATGACCTTTACCTTTGACACAGACCCATCGCCTGGCGATAAAACGCGCGTTTATCTCCCTCATCCTGAAATCTTCAAAGCCATCAAAAGAGAGGCTCTTCTCCTTCTTGACGATGGAAAAATCCGTTTACACGTACGTAAGTCGACACCCCTAAAAATTGAAACGACGGTTCTTATTGGAGGTCCGCTTTCTGATCGAAAAGGGCTCAATGTTCCCTCGGTAACGCTTCCTATCTCCGCCATGACAGAAAAGGATAGGGAGGACCTTGTTTTTGGATTAAAGCTTGGCGTAGATTGGGTAGCTCTTTCCTTTGTTCAACATGCTCGCGATGTTCAAGAAGCTCGAAGGCTTATTGGCGATAAAGCGGGCATTATATCTAAATTAGAGAAACCCTCTGCCATTGAACATCTTAACGAAATCGTTCATAAATCCGACGCCATTATGGTGGCGCGTGGAGACCTTGGGGTTGAGATGCTCCCAGAAGAAGTCCCCAGCATCCAAAAACAAATCATACGTACCTGTCGAAAGGCAGGGAAACCGGTTGTCATTGCAACTCAAATGCTCGATTCTATGATCAAACTTCCCACGCCTACACGCGCAGAAGCCTCTGACGTTGCGACCGCCATCTATGATGGAGCTGATGCGGTAATGTTATCTGCAGAGTCTGCATTGGGCAACTATCCCGTAGAATCTGTGGCCATCATGGATCGCATCATTACACGTGTGGAAGAAGATCCCTTTTACCGACAAATGCAAGAAGCGAGCATCCCTAAGCCTGAAACGACAAGATCGGGCGCTATCACAGCAGCAGCCCGCCAAGTCGCTCACACAATTCAAGCCGCCGCTATCGTTACTTTTACCAGCACAGGAAATACAACTTTCAGAGCTGCGCGAGAACGCCCCGAAGTTCCAATTCTCGCCATCACTCCAGAACTTAAAACTGCGAGGAAACTCTCCATCCTTTGGGGTGTTCATGCCGTCACAAGTTCCGATGTAAAAAGCTTTTCGGACGCTGTTGAAAGCGCCTGTCGCATGGCTAAAAATGAGGGATTTGCCAACCCAGGTGAGTATATCGTTGTCACAGCCGGTGTCCCCTTCCGTATTTCTGGATCAACAAATATCTTGCGCATTGCAAGTATTGAACCCTCCTAAGTCCCATGAAGGATGATTCTCTTCCAGGTCGATTAAAGCGTTATACCAATGTTACATCCGCCCTCGGTGCGTTGATGGCCCGCCTTTTTGGTGAGCGTTATTTTGGCTTTTCCATTGATGCTCCTCAACATGCAGAAGATTTAAAAGAAACTTTGGGGCACTTAAAGGGCCCCTTGATGAAGATCGCCCAAATCTTGGCCACTGTCCCTGATATGCTTCCCCCTGAATATGCAACCGCCTTCCTTGAACTTCAATCCAACGCTCCCCCTATGGGATGGCCCTTTGTGAAACGGCGGATGCAAACCGAACTTGGAAAGGATTGGAGAAAACACTTCCTTGAATTTGAGCCAAAGGCAGCTGCGGCTGCTTCCCTTGGGCAAGTCCATCGCGCCATTGATTTTTCTGGCGTGCATTTGGCTTGTAAGCTCCAATACCCAGAGATGGGGGCTGCTGTTGAAGCTGATCTCAACGAACTTAAATTCATTTTAAAATCCTTTGAAGTTTATAATGGGGCTCTTGATACAGAGAACCTTCAAATTGAGATTCGGGATCGCTTGCGAGAGGAATTGGATTATCTTCTCGAGGCCAAACACATGAAACTCTTTTCTGAAATTTTAAAGGATTTTTCCTTTGCGGCTGTTCCAGATGTCTTTGATAAGTCCACAACAAAACGCCTCTTAACCATGACATGGCTTGAAGGAGAAAAGCTCCTTGACCTCGTTGATGCTCCTCAGAAACTTCGTAACAAAGTCTCAACTGCTCTTTTTAAGGTCTGGTATTATCCCCTCTATAAATATGGGGTTTTGCATGGAGATCCCCATCTTGGGAATTATTCCTGGAGCCCAGAGGATAAGTTAAACCTTCTTGATTTCGGGTGTGTGCGGTTTTTCAAGCCCTCCCTTGTTGAAGGGATATTGGATCTCTACAAATCCCTTCAGACTAATGAGGAGGAGCTTGCCGTTCATGCCTATAAAACCTGGGGATTTGCAAAAGTTGATAAGGAACTTATTAAAGTCTTAAACCTCTGGGCTCGCTTTTTATACGAACCCTTCTTAGAAGATAGAGTGCGCCCCATTGATGAAACCTACTCAGGCGTTAGGGGACGCGCAGTTGCTGGAGCCGTTTTTGAAGCTTTGAGGCGCAAAGGCGGTGTCAAACCACCACGAGAATTCGTGTTTATGGATCGCGCTGCCGTGGGCTTAGGCTCTGTCTTTCTGCGCTTACGTGCCCAACTCAATTGGCACGAGCTTTTTGAAGAGCTCATCCAGGATTTCTCGAAAGACACCTTTAAAAAAAGACAAAAGGAAGCCTTGCTCAAGAGCGGGCTTTAGGACAGGTATTATTCTTCTCTGTGAGTTTTTTCTAAACGTTCATGGATTTCTTGAGCCTCTAAGCACAATGTCGCAATAGGGCGCGCGATTAAACGGGCAATACCGATAGGAACGCCCGTTTCCTCACAAAATCCATAGGTGCCGTTGTCAATCCGCTCAAGAGCTTGGTTAATTTTAACAATGAGTTTTCGTTCACGATCACGGGTGCGCAGCTCTAAGGAACGATCTGTTTCTGTCGAAGCGCGATCATTTACATCGGGCTCATTCAAAGTTTCCTCTTGCATATGATGCAAGGTCTCAACCGATTCTTTTTGGAGGTCTTCACGCCACTTCATCAGTTTCTGCCGGAAATACTCCAGCTGCCTTTCATTCATATAAGGTTCTTTTTCCGTAGGCTTATAATTCAATGGTAATGTCATTTTATTGCCTTTCCAGAAGTCTTAAAAACGCGCATATCATGACTGATCTCCCCCCTCACTGCAATCTTAAAGTTTATATCCTGTGTGCACAGCCACGATTCCACCTGTATAAGTCTGACACTTTTCCTTTGAAAACCCTACCTTTTGCATCATTTTTAAGAGCTCTTCCCGTGTCAGGAAGGTGCGAATACTCTCACTCAAATACTCATAGGATGCTCTATCTTGAGCGATCCATTCTCCCAACTTTGGGATAAGCCGAAAACTATAAAAATCATAGGGCTTTCTAAGAATAGGAGTGACTTGGGAGAATTCGAGACAGCAAAACTTTCCCCCTTTCCGCAAAACACGATATGCTTCTTTGAGAGCTTGTTCCCGATGGGTCACATTCCTAAGACCAAAAGCAATCGTATAAACATCAACAGAGTCATCCTCGAGAGGTAAAGCCTCCGCATTGAAGCAAAACCATGAGAAGTGGGGATAACGCTTTTTCCCTACCTTAATCATAGATAAATTGATATCTGACACCATAATTTTTGCTTGAACGTGAAACCGTGCGAGCCGGGTTGAAATTGCATGAGCAATATCGCCTGTTCCTCCTGCGACATCCAGATAAACACCATTTTGATGCAAGGGAAGAGAATTCACAAACCATGCTTTCCACAAACGGTGAATCCCTAAACTCATCAGGTCATTCATTACATCATAGCATGTGGCAACGCTTTCAAAAACATGACCGACCTTTTCCGTTTTCTCACGTGCTGAAACACTTTCGAAACCGAAATCAAAGCTTTGTTTTTCTGACTCTTTATTATTAACCAAAGTTGTTTATCTCCTAAAGTTATGTAGAATATACAAGAAAAAAATTATAATGATAAGAGATAAGGGGGATGTCCTTGGATGAATTTCGTGAACGTGAAAAAGCTTTTGAAGCTAAATACCTTCACGATGAAGAACTTGTATTTAAAATTAAGATTAAACAAAACAGGCTATTTGCTGCTTGGGCTGCTGACCTTTTAGGATACAAGCATAAAAAAGCCGAAGACTATATTAATAAAATTATTCTCATTGATCTTCAGCAAAATAAAGGTGAAACTGTTCTTCAAACCATCATCCTGCACTTAAAAGAGGCAAAAGTCCAAATTAGTGAGCATCGTATTCACAAGGAATTTGAAAGGTTTTACGATTTGGCGCACAAAGCTATTATGGAAAAGGAAGAGGTGTAGATTGGAAAAAGATAAGGCTGAAACCATTGCTCTTCAAGCACTTTCATTTTTAGTGAGAGATGACGAACTTCTCGAACGATTTTTAACCCAGTCAGGCCTGACGCCTGATGAGCTTAAGGAGCGCGTACGTGAGCCAGACCTCTTAGGTGGCGTTTTGGATGCAATCCTTGCAGATGACAAAGACCTTATCGCTTTTTGTACCCACTTCTCCCTTAGTCCTGAAACAATTATCCTGGCGCGCAGAGCTCTTCCTGGTGGCTATATTTCGGAATAAGTAATCCTTGCTCAAACTCAAAAAGAGTGACATAAAAGCCACAATATGAGAAAGTTGAGTCTCCCATGAATAGTCTTGGCATGCAAGGAAACCCTAAGGATATACGGATTGTGGTTGCCATGTCCGGCGGTGTCGATAGTTCCGTTGCAGCAGCCCTTATGGTTGAACAAGGCTTTGATGTAATTGGCATGACTCTTCAACTCTATGACCACGGTATGGCTGTGGGCAAAAAGGGGGCTTGTTGTGCTGGCCAAGATATTTATGATGCCCGCCAGGTTTGTGATAAGCTGGGCATTCCTCACTATATCTTAGATTACGAATCTCGTTTTAGCCAAGCTGTCATCGAAGATTTTGTGAACAGCTACTTTAAGGGTGAGACCCCTAATCCTTGTGTACGCTGCAATCAGCAAGTTAAGTTCACGGATATGCTCACAACAGCACGTGATTTGGGAGCAAAAGCCCTGGTTACCGGACATTATGTTCAACGCTTTGGTGAAGGGCAAGATGTTGAACTCCATCGAGCCATGGACCCAACGCGAGATCAAAGTTATTTTCTTTTTGCTACAACCCAACCACAACTTGACTTTTTACGTTTTCCTTTGGGAGGAATGCCCAAAGCCGAAACACGAAAACATGCAGCGCGCTTTAGTCTTGAAGTTGCTGACAAGCCGGACAGCCAGGATATTTGTTTTGTGCCTCATGGCTCTTATGTCAATGTTCTGGAGAAGCTGCGTCCTGGCGCCCTTGAAGACGGGGATATTGTTCACATTAATGGTGAAGTTTTAGGGCACCATAAGGGAATTATTAATTATACAGTTGGTCAGCGAAAAGGGCTGGGCATTGGCGGAGGAGAGCCCCTTTATGTGATTCGCTTAGAGCCTGAAACCCACTGTGTCATTGTAGGCCCTTATGAAGCGCTGGCATGTAAAGAAATTCGCCTGAAGGAGGTGAATTGGTTGAAGAAGGCATTCCAAAACCCCATTCGCTGTGAGGTCAAAGTGCGCTCCACGCGCCCTCCTACCCCTGCTGATGTCTTTTTTGAAGACGACTCCACGGTGCGGGTTGTGTTTCTGAATCCTGAATATGGTGTCGCCCCTGGTCAGGCTTGTGTTTGTTATGATAAAACCCGCGTCCTAGGCGGAGGGTGGATTCAAGTCCTTAACGCCCCATCTGAATAGATCACTCACCATTTAAAAGGTGAAGAGCAAAATTAGCAAAAACTCTTTCCAGTTTTTCTGCCTTGACCTTTTTATTTGAGGGCAAACTTATAAGGATTATCGGTAGGGAGCGGAGTATAGAGATAAGTACGTTCTTCTGGGGAGTTAGGAGTATGGAGATACTTGTGAGCGATAGGAGTAAAAAGATATCGGGGGTCACCTGCTTCAGACTTACCTGACTTGGACTTCAAATAGAAGGAATCGTTCTTGTGTTGATAAAAGGAAACGCTTGAACCTTCTTCTTTTGATATGGATTCTTTAGAAACGGTTATTAATTCATTAAAAGCTAATGCACGGTCTTCATCGGTCATAGAAGTCAAGAAAGAGAGCTGCGTTATGGCTTGAGCAGGAGTTTGCGTTTTTGAGGATCAACGGTAAGAACTTGATATAAAACATTTAAGAGAGTCTTCGTGTATTTATCTTGAAGGGAATAATATCTTTTGATGGTCGGCAACAGGATCAGGGTATGGAGAGTTAAGTGATTGGTTTTAATAATTAAAAAAAGGAGTCTAAAATCTATAGATATCACGTCGATGTCCAAGGGCGACAACGAGAACGAAGAGTTTGTCATCTTCTATTTGATAAAGCACACGAAAATCCCCAACTCTTAATCGATAAAGGTCGTTTATTCCCCTCAGTTTTTTAGTTCCTGCTGCTCGAGGATTCTTTTCAAGTTTGACTAAAGCTCTGAAAAGGCGCTTTTGAACAAAAGGGTCCAGCTTTCGAATTTGCCGCTGGACCGGCTCTTCTAGAATAACTTGATACATCAGGAAAGAGAAATCTTAAGATCTTTAGCTAGGGCACGAAGAGACACCCTTTTTTTAGGATCGGCCTGTTTCATTGCTTTTAGTGCTAGCTTTAAATCGTAGAGATCCTCAGCTTCCTCAAGAAGCTTCAAATCTTCTATAGGAACCAAAGCAGCAAAGTCCTTGCCTCTACGCGTAAGAATAAGCCTTTTTTTTCCATAAGCTGTTTGATTTAAACACTCAGCAAAATGATTGCGTGCCTCTAGAGTTGAGATATGTTTCATGAGAGTTCCTCTTTCGAAAGAAGTTTTGTCCTTTATTAACATATAGTTCAAAATGTACGTTTTGTCAACAATAAGGCAGAAGAGAATCGGAGGGAATTATGAGACATTTTATAGTCCCGCGATCAAACAGCAGGGACGTCATGTATGGACCTGTAAAGGCGAATCCATACCATAGCGGGTTAGGAAATCAGGGATGAGTAATTAGAGATTAGAGGTTAGAAAAGAAAAGAAAATAAAAGTGCACACAGACGTTTCATTTATTTTGAGTTTTTAAGACGGAAGTGTGGAAAGGCTAAAAACTCAAGGTATACTTGGTGCCCGCTGCCAGACTCGAACTGGCACGGCCTTTCGACCGACAGATTTTAAGTCTGTAACTACACACTTTTCTAACAACTTTGAATTATCTCGTCAATAGCCATTTTCTCTTTATTTTAAAGAACTTTTAAAGTCTCATAAATTCTCAATTTTTCTCACTTAACACGCTCCATTCTCATTCTTTTGGCGAAAATTTGGCGAAAATTTTTGTGGATATTTTTCCAGTAGACGATTAGAATTTTCTCAAACCTTATAGAAGTGATTTTATGCCTAAAATAACAAAGCGTTTTGTAGAAGCTATAACCCCTCATCCTGGTAGAATACTCCAACATTGGGATTCAGAACTAAAGGGATTTGGAGTACTTGTGCTTCCAAGTGGTAGGAGAACCTATTTTATACAATATCGTAATCTAAACCGGATCAGAAAGCATTTAAAAATTGGGATTCATGGGCAACTTACAACTGAAGAAGCTCGTGTTCTTGCAAAAAAATATCTTGGGGGAGTTGCCCACGGAGAAGATCCTGCCTCAAAAAAGAAAGAAAATAGAGATCTTCCTTTGATAAAGGATCTTGCCCAAGATTATCTGGACCGTTATGCAACACCCCGAAAACGGGAAAGAAGCATAGAGGAAGATAAGAAACTATTACGAAATGTTATCTTACCTTCTATAGGAAACCAGCAAGTTAAACACGTCTCTCGTAGAGCTATTGAAAGTATCCACCTTCAATTAGGAAAAACCCCCTACCAAGCTAATAGGGTTCTCGCCTTGCTCTCAAAAATGTTTTCTTTAGCTATAGCTTGGAAATGGCGAGATGATAATCCTGTAAGAGGAATGGAACGATATCAAGAGGAAAAAAGAGACCGCTGGCTTAATAAGGAAGAACTGGGTCGATTTTGGAAGACTTTGGAATGCTACCCCCATCATTGCGCGAGTTTTGCATTAAAAATTTTGTTGCTTACAGGAGCTCGCAAGGGCGAAGTTTTACAAGCAACTTGGGATCAATTTGATTTAGCAAAAGGTGTTTGGACGAAGCCTGCTCACTTAACAAAGCAGAAAAAGAGGGAATACTTACCTCTTTCACCCCAAACTCTTGACATTTTATATAGCCTAAAAAAAATTAATAAAAATAAATCCCCATATCTTTTCCCCGATTCCAATGGTGAACGGTCAATGCGGGATATAAAAAGTTTCTGGGAAAAAATTATAAAAGAAGCAAATCTTGAAAATGTTCGCATTCATGATTTACGCCATACCCATGCGTCTCACTTAGTCTCCAGTGGATTAAGCTTGAGCATTGTCGGGAAACTCTTAGGTCATACTCAAGCATCTACAACTCAAAGATATGCTCATTTGGCTGACGAGCCATTAAGGCAGGCGGTTGAATTGTTTGGGAGCAAGATAGAGAAACTGACGACAACAGAGATGTAAATTTAAAAGCCACTCTTCTTTAAAGGGTGGTTTTAAGCGTTTATGCTGTTGAAAACAAAAAGGAATTTCACTCTTGCTTCGCTTCAATGAAAAGGATACCCTTATTGTGCTTGTTTCATATTGAAGTAAGCGTGGAGACAAAGACGCAGATAACGCCCTTGCCCCACTGACCAAGGCAACTGTTAAGGAGTTACAATGGCTTATTCTAAAATAGCGCACATCCTGCGTCTTTCACAACAATTAACTTTTCAATTTAACGAGGTTAATCATCGTATTTCTAAGGCATGGCTTGAACTTGAACTTGCTCGGGAGACGTTAAGAAATATTTTAATGCTTCACGATGAGTGGCTGAAGGAAAAGGAGCTCAATCAAGAGTAACTATAGGATCTGTGTGTGGTGTGAGAATTATGAAAAGGATTATGAAAGTAATCCTTTTCACTATTACGGGGCTTGTCCTGAAGTGGAAGCCTGGAATTCAGTCTCTCTTGGTGAGTGATTTTTCGAAAAAAGAGGGGCGTTTCTTGTCCACTATAAAGTCATCCATTTGATCAAAGACCTCATTCTGCCGGCGGGAGAACCGCTCTTGGAGAGCTGCTTCGTCTTCTTGCATTTTTAAGAAATCCTCTTTCATCCCCTGCAAGTCATCAGAGATGGTCTCTTTCATGGCTGTTGCTTTGTCCTTGATCTCTTTGAGGGATTGATTTTGAGCTGCGTCAACCTCTTGTTCCAGGTGAAACTGGTGTGTATGATTCATTATTTTGTTGGCGAACCAGAGAAAGACTGAGACGCTCACAACAAACATGAACCCAATGAGGAGAAGTATTTTCCGTGTGAGGGACATGAATTTTTTTGTGTTTGCTTTTTCCGTCATGGCTTTTCCCTTCCAAAACTCTCTTGGGCTTTGTTAAACTGCATCTGAAAATTCCTCACAGCATGATCAAAATCTTTATTTTGTTTTTTCATGTCTTCTTTGTGAAGATCTACCTGTTCATAAAATTGATCCTCATCTGCCGCGTTTATGGAATTAAAAAGCAGGCTTGAAAGCCCGATAAATATCAAAACCATCAGCAGGAAAATTTCCCCTATGGTAAGGAGGATTTTATCCTCAAGTTTAAGCAATTTTGTGAGTGTTGTGCCGTTCTGAAGAAGATTGGGGAGCTATTGTCATATAAATCCTTATTTTTTCCTGTGGCTATTTTTTCTTTTGTTTTTCATTTTCCTTGTTTACGATTTTTTAGCAAGTGCTTCCAGCCCTTGGCTCACCCACAGCGACAAATAAACATCTTCCGACTGAGCCATTTCATTGAGAACGAGCAGGCCTTTAAAGAGAGCAGCGATGGGATCTCTTGTTTCTGGATCTTTTTGGAAATCATCTCCTAATGTCAGCTGAAATGTTTCCAGCAATCCTGATTTTTCGATTAATCCTCCCAGCACGATCAAAGACCTCGTCCTGGCACGTCTAAACCCATGTGAATTGATCTTAAGAGCGTTCATGATTCTATACCTTTGAGTTTCAGCTTTGGTGAGGAGTTGGATCAATTGAAGGTGTCTTTTTTTCATTCTTTTGAAAGGAAGACACGCAAAAGGAGGCCGCCCGTTTTTGCCAGTCCTCCTTTTGAGAGTGTGAAGTTTTATTCCACGTTTCAGAGAGAATAAGAGGGGCAAGGTTGAAAGACATGTCCTCTTTAAATATTTTTTGGGCTTCTTTCATAAAAAGAAGCGCTTGTTGTATTTGAATCCTTTCCTTTTTCTTTTTAAGCTCGAGGATTTTTTCATCAATGCGAACGACGATAGATGGGGACTCATTACGCTTGTCCTTACTTTTTTTTGTGTTAGTTGCCAATAAAGCATTTTGAGCTTTCTCTTCTTTTTTAGGTATTTGGCTTTGGGTAGGTTTAGAAACTAATTTATCGGTCATGGGGGTCTCCTGTTTATTTTTTATCTATGCTTCAAATTAACAAACCCGTTATTGTTTATCAAACTAATTCATTGAAATATTTATTACATTCGAATGTAAAAATGAGAGCATCAAGAGATCAAAATCGATCATTGGGGATCGATAAGATTGTCATGTTGGGCTTTTTTGAAAGTCTGACATGCGCGCTTACACAAATTCTGCGAATTTGGGCGCTTTGTGGCAAGCCACATAGTTCAAATTGCCTGATGCAGAGGTAGCTCGTGGCCCTTTATCACTTCACAACAAAACCCTTTTCACGAGGAACACGAAACACGGTTGGAGCCCTTGCTTATCGTGCAGGGTGTAAATTGTATGATAACCAAACGGGAG
>MEMA01000035.1 GCA_001767835.1 Alphaproteobacteria bacterium GWC2_42_16 | reverse complement strand
TCTCACGATTCAGTCCCCACGAGGTTATCCCTCGTTTCGTTACATTGTCAGGGCCGCTCTTTAAGAAAGGAGAGGAGCTCTCATCAAAACTCGAGATAATCTTTGAGCTAATGTCAAAAAAGTGTTTTTTCCAGTGGGCGGAGATTTTCTTGTCTATCTCCTTTGAGACGGTTTTTTCGAGATCTGTTTTAAAGTTATTCAAGGTTTTCTGAATCTCTTGAGAAAAGGCGGCTTTGTTTTTATCAATGTCCTTCGTGATCTCCCCATGGAGATCCTTAAGAGCCTTTTCCAAAGCATCTTTGGCAAGTTGTTTTTCTAAATCTTGAAAGCTTGAATCGTTTTTTGACATAGGGGGTTCCTTTTTTATATCCTTGCCTCTTATATGGAGATTGGGATGCTGGATTTTAAGGATTCATTTTTTCTTAATGCGTGTAGGCGACGTTGGCTTGGTTGCGTTACAGGGTGCTTTGATTTACGGAGCACTTTCAAAAGAACCCGGCACATACCCGAAGAAATTTTCCAAAAACCGAAACCTCAAAAATCCCAGAATAAGAAAGGAACGCTCATGAAAAACAAGCAACTCCTATACTCCCTTGCAGATCGAAAAATTATGTGCTTAAACCTTGCACACTGGGTGAAGTTGTGCATTATATAAAATCAAATTCCTGTCTAAGGGGTCATCTTATTCCCTCTTAACCTAACAAATTTTGGGACACTCATGGGACATTTGGAGACAAAAAATGATAACAAATCACCATAAGCAACAACAAAGAAAAACGCGAAACCTATTGATTTCATTGATGTATTTTGTTATTGATTGTTACGGATTAGGCGTCCTGAGCGTCTCCAAAACCGGGGGTTGGGGGTTCGAGTCCCTCCACTCCTGCCAAAGTATTTGTAATTTTTAACGGACTCTGCTATGAGAGAGTGCGTTTAATGTGGAAGTAGGACTATGGCCAAGATATCGCCCATTGAATTTATACGACAAGTGCGTCAGGAAGCGTCAAAGGTTACCTGGCCGACACGCAAAGAAACAATTATCACAACTATTTTGGTTTTTTTAATGGTATTCATTTGCGCGACCTTCTTTTTAGTTGTTGATCGTGTGCTTGCCTGGGTTGTCTCTTTGGTTTTAGGAATGGGAGCATAAGGAAAAGATGACCGAAGGTTTCCGTTGGTATGTTGTAAATGTTTATTCAGGCTTTGAAAAAAAGGTTGCAGAGCATATTCAAGAGCAAGCCGCAAAGAAAGGCTTAGCTGAGCAAATTGATTCTGTTTTGGTGCCAACGGAGGAAGTTGTTGAAATCAAAAAGGGGGCGAAAGTCACCTCTGAGCGCCAATTTTTCCCGGGCTATATCCTTGTGAAAATGAAACTTTCTGATGAGATATGGCATCTAATACGTCATACACCAAAGGTTTCAGGATTTTTAGGGGCCCGAGGTAAGCCTGTGCCCGTTAGTCAGACGGAAGTTGATCGCGTTTTAGCGCAAGTTCAAGAGGGAATAGAAAAGCCAAAATCATCTATAACTTTTGAAATTGGAGAACAAGTCCGTGTCTGTGAAGGTCCATTCAGTTCCTTTAATGGCGTCGTTGAAGAAGTGGATGATGAAAAACAACGCGTAAAAGTTGCAGTTTCAATCTTTGGGCGTTCAACGCCTATTGACTTGGACTTTATTCAAGTGGAAAAGATGTAATCCTTTTAGGGGGATTTAGCGGGAGGTGGGCCAACACCGTACCGTAAACTCATAGAAAAGAGGAATTTAAATGGCAAAGAAAGTTGAAGGATATATTAAACTGCAGATTCCTGCAGGCAGAGCAACTCCATCCCCTCCCGTGGGTCCAGCTTTGGGTCAACGCGGATTAAACATTATGGAATTTTGTAAAGCATTTAATGCTCAAACGCAGAACATGGAACCTGGTATGCCAATTCCTGTCATCATTACGGCCTATCAAGACAGGACCTTTTCCTTTATCACAAAGACACCGCCCGTAAGTTATTATCTTAAAAAGGCCGCAGGCCTTGAAAAAGGATCGCAAACGCCGGGAACAAATCTTGTTGGAAAGGTGACAAGGGCGCAAGTGCAAGAAATTGCAAAAGCAAAGATGGTGGATCTGAATGCAAATGATATTGAGGCCGCCTCTGAGATGATTATTGGATCTGCTCGGTCTATGGGCATTCAGGTTGTGGGGTAAGATATCATGGTAGGAAAGCGTATTCGTAAAGCCTATGAAGGACTTGACAAATTAAGTGTAGCAAAGGTAAAAGAAGCTGTACGTATTGTAAAAGAGCGTGCCACCGCAAAGTTTGATGAAACGATTGAAGTTGCGATTAATTTAAACCTAGATACTCAGAAGTCCGATCAAACGATCCGTGGCGTGACCCAACTTCCTGCAGGGACAGGGAAAACCTTGCGGGTAGCTGTGTTTGCCAAAGGTCCAAAGGCTGAAGAAGCCCGTAAAGCAGGAGCTGACCTCGTTGGTGATGAGGATTTAGCCGAAAAAGTCCAAGCCGGTCAGATCAATTTCGATCGTTGTATTGCAACTCCTGATATGATGGCATTGCTGGGTAAGCTCGCACGTATTTTGGGGCCACGGGGCCTTATGCCCAATCCTAAACTAGGGACTGTAACAATGGATGTTGCAGAGGCGGTAAAGGCTGCAAAAGGTGGGCAAGTCGAATATCGTGCAGAAAAGGGCGGTATCGTCCATGCTGGAATCGGAAAAGCAAGTTTTTCAGCAGAAGATATCGAGAAAAACTTGCGTTCTTTTGTTGAAGCGATTATGAAAACGAGACCAACAGGCATAAAAGGGTCTTATGTGAAGAAGATTTCACTCTCTTCTACCATGGGACCTTCTGTAAAAATTGATGTTGCTGACTTAGTGTCAGCCTAGAGTTACTGTGAAAGCAGTAGGGAAAAGGGAAACCTTTTCCAGCCTGTCCAAGACTGTGGGGATCTCCTCCTAAGGAAACGAAGGAGAGGTTTAATTCGAAAGCCCCCACAAGAGACGGGAGAGTCGGATTGAGAGAGCGGTTTGCCTCTGAATGACGATTTTCGCGGATGGGTCAAGCCAGTGAAAGCTGGGTTTTTAGTGTAAACGACCTTTGGATGTTCCAAGGGTTAAACTATGGAGACGTATCGTGGACCGTAGCGAAAAGGAACAGCTTGTTTCTTCTTTGCGTGAAGGACTGAATAAGTCAGACTTGGTGGTCGTAACCCAACAAACAGGGCTTACGGTTGCTGAAGTTTCCAACTTAAGATGTCAGATGCGCGAAGCAGGAGCACAGTTTAAGGTTGCTAAAAATACGTTAGCACGCTTAGCTGTGGCTGGTACGCCTAATGAAGGCATAACGACATTGCTTTCTGGGCCAACAGCGCTGGCTTATTCTAAGGATCCTGTTGCGGCTGCAAAGGTATCGGTAAAATTTGCGAACAGCAATGACCGTTTTAAGGTTATTGGCGGCATTTTAAATGGAAAAATTTTGAGTGACTCAGACATTGAAGCCCTCTCGAAACTACCCTCCATTAACGAATTGCGCGCAAAGATTGTTGGTATTATTTCAACGCCGGCGACACGTGTTGCTGGGGTTTTGCAAGCCCCCGCAGGGCAACTAGCTCGGGTGTTTTTTGCCTATGGACAAACGGCATAAAGCCCCTATATCTAACAAAGGAGTAAATGAAGATGGCTGCAAATCTTGAGAAAATTGTAGAACAACTTTCAGAGTTAACCGTAATGGAAGCGGCTGAGCTTTCAAAGTTACTTGAAGAGAAGTGGGGTGTCAGCGCCGCGGCTCCTGTTGCAGTTGCAGCAGTTGCTGGTATGGCTGCTGAAGCAGCCCCTGCTGAAGAGAAAACCGAATATCAAGTCATTTTGGCGGCTTGTGGTGACAAGAAAATCGAAGTGATTAAAGAAGTTCGTACCGTCACCGGTCTTGGTTTGAAGGAAGCAAAAGACCTGGTTGAAGGTGCGCCAAAAGTCTTAAAAGAAGCAGCACCAAAGGCTGAGGCTGAAGAAATTAAGAAGAAGCTTGAAGCTGTAGGCGCAAAAGTGGAGTTAAAGTAACCTGACCGGTCACTTGACACAAATCGACTGACTGAGGAGCCGACGGGGGAGTATCTTCCCGCGTCGGCAAATCTGTATCCAGGTAATTTGTTATGAATTTTAGAAAGTATGTAAGAGGCATCAATGGCTAGAACCTATACGGAACGTAAGAGAATTCGCAAAAGTTTTGCGAGGATTCCTGAAATCGCTCCTTTGCCTAACCTAATCGAACTGCAAAAAACGTCCTATGCAAATTTTTTACAAATGGACATTCCAGCTGAAGAGCGTAGATCGACGGGGTTGCAAGAAGTTTTTCAATCCGTATTTCCTATCTCTGATTTTTCAGGGAAATCTCAACTCGAATTTTATCGCTATGATTTTGATGCTCCTAAATATGACGTAGATGAATGTAGGCAACGTGGCATGACCTATGCAGCGCCTTTGCGCGTCACCTTCCGTCTTGTGGTTTGGGATATTGATGAGGATGCTGGGTCAAAAACCATTCGAGACATTAAGGAACAAGATGTATACATGGGTGATATCCCTTTGATGACAGAGAATGGAACCTTCGTTGTCAATGGCATTGAGCGTGTGGTTGTTTCCCAAATGCACCGCTCCCCTGGTGTTTTCTTTGATCATGATAGTGGAAAGTCCCATGCTTCAGGAAAGTATCTTTTTTCCGCACGCGTGATTCCTTACCGTGGGTCTTGGCTTGACTTTGAATTTGATGCCAAAGACATTGTTTACGCTCGTATTGATCGGAAGCGTAAAATTCCGGTGACCACCTTCTTAATGGCCCTGGATAGCGCTGAAACAGAAAAAGAGCGAGCCCGACTTGTTAAAGAGGGCAAACAACTGGATCATCTTGAGACGCAAGGGATGTCCCGCGAGGAAATCCTCAATACTTTTTATACAACCCTTGAGTATACGAAAACGGGTAAAGGATGGAAAACTGCATTTCGCCCTGACACAGTGAAGGTCGGAAAACTTGCCTATGATTTAGTCAATGCGAATACAGGAAAAGTTGTAGCCGCAGAGGGGGCGAAGATGAATTCGCGTTTTGCGCAAAAGCTTCAAGAGGAGGGTTTAAAGGATATTCTTGTTCTTGAAGATGACCTTATTGGTCGTTACATCGCTTTAGATCTTATTAATGAAAAGACAGGCGAAATCTATGCAGAGGCTGGCGATGAGATCACACCTCAACTATTAGAAGCCTTTGCAAAGGAAAAGATTAAAAAGATCCCAACATTAGATATCGACCATGTCAACGTTGGTGCTTATCTCCGTAATACCTTAATGGCAGATAAGAACCAATCCCGCGAAGATGCCCTAATTGAAATTTATCGCATCTTGCGCCCTGGTGAACCACCGACAGTTGAAGGTGCTGAGGCTCTTTTCCAAGGATTCTTCTTTGATCGAGAAAGATATGATTTGTCCTCCGTGGGACGCGTTAAGATGAATTCCCGTCTTGGTCTTGATTTGCCTGATACACTTCGTGTTTTGTGTAAGCAAGATATCCTTGCTATTGTAAAAGTTCTTCTCGAGTTAAAAGATGGGAATGGCGACATCGATGACATTGATAACCTTGCAAATCGTCGTGTAAGATCTGTTGGAGAGCTCTTAGAAAATCAATACCGCATTGGGTTGTCTCGCATGGAACGGGCAATCCGTGAAAGGATGAGCTCCGTCGAAATTGACACCGTCATGCCACATGACGTTATCAATGCCAAGCCAGCGGCTGCGGTTGTGCGTGAATTTTTTGGAACATCTCAATTGTCCCAATTTATGGATCAAACAAATCCATTATCTGAGATCAATCACAAGCGCCGTTTGTCAGCCCTTGGACCAGGAGGTTTGACGCGCGATCGCGCAACCTTTGAGGTGCGCGACGTGCACCCAACACACTATGGACGTATTTGTCCGATTGAAACTCCAGAAGGTCCAAATATTGGTTTGATTAACTCTTTGGCGACCTATGCGCGTGTGAATAAATATGGGTTTATTGAAACCCCCTACCGTAAGGTCATAGATGGAAAAGTTACAAAAGAGATTACTTATTTTACAGCTATGGAAGAAAACAAGCACACTATTGCTCAGGCGAACGCTGAGTTGGACAAAAATGGATGCTTTATAGCTGACTTTGTAAGCTGTCGCCGGAATGCTGAATTCGTAGTAGCTCCTGCAGCTGAGATTGACTTAATGGACATTTCTCCAAAACAAATCGTCTCTGTTGCGGCTTCGCTCATTCCCTTTATTGAAAATGATGATGCGAACCGTGCGTTGATGGGCTCCAACATGCAGCGTCAAGCTGTGCCCTTATTGAAGACAGACGCTCCATTTGTGGGAACTGGCATGGAAGCTCCAGTGGCTCGCGACTCAGGGGTTGCAGTTATTGCAAAACGGACAGGAGTTGTGGATCAAGCTGATGCCTCACGTATCGTGATTCGTGTGACAGATGAAACCGCGATGACAACAAGCAATGTTGATATTTATAATCTCTTAAAGTTCCAGCGTTCAAATGATAAAACCTGTATCAACCAAAAGCCTCTTGTAAAGGTTGGTGATAGGGTTGAAAAAGGGGACATCATTGCGGATGGTCCTTGCATGAATCTGGGAGAGCTTGCTTTGGGATCGAACGCTCTTGTAGCCTTTGTGTCTTGGAATGGGTATAATTTTGAAGACTCCATTATTATTTCTGAGCGAATTGTGAAGGATGATATTTTTACCTCAATTCACATTGAGGAATTTGAAGTGGATGCCCGAGATACAAAGCTTGGCAATGAGGATATTACTCGGGATATTCCCAATGTTGGTGATGAAGCTCTCCGCCATTTAGACGAGGCAGGCATTGTTTATATTGGGGCTGACGTAAAGCCCGGTGATATCCTTGTGGGCAAGGTCACACCAAAAGGCGAATCCCCATCAACCCCAGAAGAAAAACTTTTACGTGCCATTTTTGGTGAGAAAGCTTCAGATGTTCGTGATACTTCCCTTAAATTGCCTCCAGGCGTCCAAGGCACCATCGTTGAGGTGAGAGTTTTCTCTCGCCGCGGGGTTGAGAAAGACGAACGTGCTTTGGCGATTGAGCGCGCTGAAATTGAGAGCTATGCGAAGGATCGAGATGCTGAGCGGTCAATTTTGGATCGTAACTTTTTTGCGGCCCTTGAGGATCTTTTAACTGGTCAAAAGCTTGTGAGTGGTCCAACCGGCCTTAAAAAGGGAACGAAGATCACGAAAGCTATTTTGGATTCCTTGTCTAAAGGACAATGGCGCCAGATCAAGGTTCAAGACGACGCTGTTATGTCGGCTCTTGAAGCCACAAAACAATATCATGATGAGCGGGTCACAGCTTTACAAGTCCGTTTTGAAGACAGGGTGGAAAAACTTCGTCGAGGGGACGAATTGCCCACTGGGGTTTTGAAAAAGGTCAAGGTTTTCGTTGCCGTGAAACGTAAGCTCCAACCTGGAGATAAAATGGCAGGTCGCCATGGAAATAAGGGTGTGGTCTCACGCATTGTTCCTGTTGAGGACATGCCTTATCTTGAAGATGGAACGCCTGTCGACATCGTCTTGAATCCTCTTGGTTTGCCATCGCGTATGAATGTGGGACAAATCCTTGAAACCCACTTGGGTTGGGCAGCTGCTGGTTTGGGACGCCAAATTAATGATGCTCTCTCAAAGATGGCAATTGAAGAGCACAAGGATATCAAAGTTCTTCGCGCGACCTTAGATCAAGTCTATGAAGATAGGGACGTTGTTAAGGAAATCAAAGATATGTCTGATTATGAGGTTGTCGAGCTTGCAACAAACCTCTCCTCAGCAGTTCCAATGGCAACGCCCGTTTTTGATGGAGCTCATGAAGTTGATATCAACCATCAATTAAAAAAGGCAAACCTCGATACGAGTGGTCAAGTTACCCTGTACGATGGCCGCACCGGCGAGCCTTTTGATCGCAAGGTAACTGTAGGTTACATGTATATGCTGAAGCTGCACCACCTTGTGGATGATAAGATCCATGCGCGGTCTGTAGGCCCATATAGCTTAGTTACCCAGCAACCGCTGGGAGGAAAAGCTCAGTTTGGTGGTCAACGTTTTGGAGAAATGGAAGTCTGGGCGCTTGAAGCTTATGGCGCGTCTTATACCCTTCAAGAAATGTTGACGGTGAAATCAGATGACGTTTCTGGACGAACAAAGGTTTATGAATCCATTGTTCGTGGGGATGATAATTTTGAATCCGGTATTCCCGAATCCTTTAATGTCTTGATCAAAGAGTTACGATCATTGGGTTTGAACGTTGAACTTGGAATGGAAGAATAGGAAAAATCGGGAGAAGAGAACTTTCTCTTCTCTATGGACGATGAGTATTTGCAGTAGGAGAATGACATGCGCGATGTAATGAATGTCTTTAGACAAGTGACTGGGCCTCAAAATTTTGATAATATTCGTATATCAATTGCGAGTCCGGAACAGATTCGTGCTTGGTCTTTTGGAGAAATTAAAAAGCCCGAAACGATCAATTACCGAACCTTTAAGCCAGAGCGGGACGGCTTATTCTGTGCACGCATTTTTGGTCCTATTAAGGATTACGAGTGTTTGTGCGGCAAATATAAGCGCATGAAATACCGTGGAATTATCTGCGAGAAATGTGGCGTTGAAGTCACTCTCACCAAAGTACGCCGCGAGCGCATGGGGCATATTGAATTGGCCTCTCCTGTGGCTCATATATGGTTTACAAAATCTCTTCCCAGCCGTTTGGGCCTCCTTCTTGATTTGATGCTCAAAGATCTTGAAAAGGTTTTGTATTTTGAAAATTACATCGTTCTTGAGCCAGGGCTTACTCCCTTGAAAAAGAATCAGCTTTTAAGCGAAGAGGAATATTACAAGGCCCAGGATAACTATGGGGTTGATGCCTTTGAAGCGGGGATTGGCGCTGAGGCTTTGCGTGATATGCTGAAGTCCATTGATCTTGAAAAAGAACAGGATCACATTCGTACTGAACTTTATGAGACAAAGTCAGAGCTCAAGCGTAAGAAGTATGTGAAGCGCTTAAAGCTGGTCGAGGCATTTATTGACTCTAAGGCTCGTCCTGAGTGGATGATTTTGGAAGTTGTTCCTGTGATCCCTCCTGAAATTCGTCCTTTGGTTCCCTTGGATGGAGGACGTTTCGCAACCTCCGATCTCAACGACCTTTATCGTCGTGTAATTAATCGGAACAACCGTTTAAAGCGCCTTATGGAGCTGCGCGCGCCCGATATTATCGTTCGTAATGAAAAGCGTATGCTGCAAGAATCCGTGGATGCTTTGTTTGATAATGGAAGGCGTGGGCGCGTTATTACTGGAGCCAATCGTCGTCCCTTGAAATCCTTATCCGATATGTTGAAAGGCAAGCAAGGGCGTTTTCGTCAAAATCTTCTTGGAAAACGCGTTGACTATTCAGCGCGATCTGTGATTGTGGTGGGGCCAGAACTAAAGCTTCATCAATGTGGATTGCCAAAAAAGATGGCCCTTGAGCTCTTCAAACCTTTTATTTACTCACGTCTTGAGCGCTACGGCTTAGCGAATACCATTAAGGCAGCAAAGCGAATGGTTGAAAAAGAGCGTCCGGAGGTCTGGGATATTCTTGAAGAAGTGATTCGTGAACATCCCGTTCTCTTGAACCGTGCGCCGACATTACACCGTCTTGGTATCCAAGCCTTTGAACCCGTCCTTGTGGAAGGAAAAGCGATTCAGTTGCATCCCTTAGTCTGTACGGCCTATAACGCAGACTTTGATGGGGATACCATGTCTGTCCATGTGCCTTTGTCCTTGGAGTCCCAGTTGGAGTCACGGGTATTAATGATGTCAACGAACAATATTCTTCACCCTGCTAATGGTAAGCCGATTATTACACCATCAAAGGATATTGTTTTAGGCCTTTATTACTTAAGTATGGAGCGGGAAGGCGAACTTGGCGAAAGGCGGGCCTTTTCTTCACTTGAAGAAATTGAGCATGCTCTTTTCCAGAAGACTGTCTCTCTTCATGCCAATATTACGGCTAGGTATATCTATATTGATGAGGAGGGAAAGGAAGTAAAAGCCCGTGTAGAAACAACGCCGGGCCGGATGCTCGTATGGGAAATTATGCCAAAGCATCAAGGTGTTAAATTCGAGGCTATCAATCAGCTTTTGACCTCTACCGAAATCACGAAGTTGGTCGATATGATTTATCGCAATTGCGGCCAAAAGGAAGCTGTTATCTTCTCCGATCGTTTGATGGCCCTTGGGTTCCGCTATGCGACGGTTTCGGGAATTTCTTTTGGAAAAGACGATCTTTTGGTTCCAGAGGAAAAGAAAAAGCTCGTTGCTGATACCCGCGAGAAAATAGGCGAATTCCAACAGCAATACATGGATGGCCTCATCACCAACGGTGAACGCTTTAATAAGGTCACAGATGCTTGGACCAAATGTACAGAACAAGTCGCTGAAGCGATGATGAAGGATATCTCTAAAATTAAACCAGGAGAGCCTGTCAATTCTGTGTATATGATGGCCAACTCCCGTGCACGAGGTTCTGCTGCGCAAATGCGTCAGCTGGCTGCGATGCGAGGTTTGATTGCGAAAACCTCAGGTGAAATCATAGAAACGCCAATTATTTCTAACTTTAAGGAAGGATTGAACGTTAACGAATACTTTAACTCCGCTCACGGGGCTCGTAAAGGACTGACAGATACAGCGTTGAAAACGGCAAACTCTGGTTATTTGACGCGCCGTCTTGTAGATGTTGCCCAGGATTGCATTATTGTTGAGGTGGATTGTGGTACTGAAAAGGGACTTAGTCTCCGCGCTGTTGTGGAAGGAGGTGAAATGATTACACCCCTTGGCGACCGTATTTTGGGTCGTACGGCAGCGATTGACATCATTGACCCCGTCGCCAACAAGGTGATCGTTCCAGCTGGCACCATGATTGAAGAAAGCCATATGGAAGCTATAGAAAAGACAAGCATTGATGCGGTTTTAATTCGCTCAGTTCTCACCTGTGAGACGAAAGATGGCATTTGTGCCAAGTGCTATGGTCGTGATTTAGCGCGCGGAACGCCTGTAAATTTGGGCGAAGCTGTGGGCGTGATTGCAGCCCAGTCTATTGGTGAGCCTGGAACACAGCTCACCATGCGGACCTTCCACATTGGAGGGGCGGCCCAGGTTGCCGTTGAGCAATCAAGTATTGAAGTCTCAATGGAAGGAACAATTCACGTTAAGAATCGCAGCGTGGTAAAGAATAGTGTTGGTGAAAATATTGTGATGAGTCGTTATTCAGAGCTTTGTTTAGTGGATGCGGCTAATCAAGAGCGTGCGAGTTATAAGCTCCCTTATGGATCTCGTTTGTTGGTTGAAGAAGGAACGATCGTAAAGCCAGGTGACAAGCTTGCCGATTGGGACCCTTACACCCTACCTGTGATTTCTGAAGTTGGGGGGGTGATTCACTATGTAGATTTAGTTGAAGGCCTTTCTGTGAGAGAAGCCTTGGATGAAACAACAGGGTTAACCAAGCGTGTTGTTGCGGATTGGAAGCAATCGACGCGCGGAGCCGACTTGAAACCACGTCTTATTTTGCGCGATAAGAAGGGAAATCCATTGCTTTTCGCAAACGGTGCGGAGGCTCGTTATTTCCTCTCCGTTGATGCGGTTTTGGAGGTTGAAAACAATGCCACCATTCATGCGGGAGACGTGTTAGCGCGTATTCCACGGGAATCTGCAAAAACACGTGATATTACGGGTGGATTACCGCGTGTGGCTGAGCTTTTTGAAGCCCGTCGTCCAAAAGACGCTGCTGTCATTAGTGAATATGATGGTCGTATTGAATTTGGAAAAGATCATAAGACAAAGCGTCGTGTGATGATCATTCCAGATGATGAGTCGCTTCAACCTATTGAATACCTCATTCCAAAGGGTAAACACATTTCCGTTCAAGAAGGAGAACAAGTCAAGCGCGGCGATATTATTATGGACGGAAACATGGTGCCCCATGATATTCTTCGGATCCTGGGTGTTGAGGCTCTCGCCAGCTACTTGATTAATGAGATTCAAGAAGTTTATCGTCTGCAGGGCGTTCCCATTAACGATAAGCATGTGGAAGTCATTGTGAGGCAGATGTTGCAAAAAGTTGAAATCATTAATCCAGGTGAGACCACTCTCCTTCTTGGGGAACAAGTCGACAAGCATGATTTTGAAGAAGAGAACAAGAAGGCCATTGCCGAGGGACGTAAGCCTGCGCAAGCTCATGATGTTCTCCAAGGAATTACCAAAGCCTCCTTACAGACAAAGTCCTTCTTCTCAGCTGCGTCTTTCCAAGAAACGACGCGTGTTCTTACGGAAGCTGCTGTGTCAGGTAAGGTTGATGAATTAAAGGGCCTTAAGGAGAACATCATTGTGGGCCGCTTGATTCCTGTAGGAACGGGAAGCATCGTCAATCGGATGAAGGCCATTGCTGCGGAGCGTGATCGCGAACTTCAGGACGAAAAGGCCAAGAAAGCCGCAGCAATTACCCATGTAAAACAGGATGAGCAATTGATAACGACTTGAGAAGTGTCTCTATAACCTCTACGTCTGTTTTAGACTACAAAAGGAGGTTAATAGTGATAGCGGCATTGAAGAATAATAAGCTTATGGCCATGAATTTTGTAAACCAGGCGGTGTTCTTCAGTGATCCGCCGCGACCAACAGCCTGCCATATCAAACTTTAGAGGCTCTGGCTTTCCGATTCCATTGAAGGGTTCTCGTTGAATTTCCTTGATGAGTATGTTGATACGTTTGAGGATATTTTTATCGAACTTTTGCCAATAGAGATAATCCTCCCAGGCGTCTTCAAGAAAGGCAATGTCCATTTTCTCCTCGCCATGTTATCCCCGCCATTTAATCCTCGATAAGCTTTTTTTCTGAGTACTCGTCCTTTTCAACAGCTTGAAGAGCTTTCAGAAGGCGTTGGGCATTACGAGGACTTCTTAAAAGATAGAGAGTCTCTTCAATAGCATTGTAATCCTCAAGGGATAACATCACGACGGGGTCTTGGTTTTGACGCGTGATAATAAGCGGTATATGATCTTCACAAACACGGTTCATCGTATCTGTAAAATTTTTGCGGGCCTGCGTGTAAGTAATAGCATCCATGGTATGTCTCCGTAACCTCTCATTAAAGAATACCATATAAGTACAAATATGGTCAACTTGTTTTGATCATGGCCTGGCTTCCTAATGAATTTCATTAGGAAGCATAGCCGCTGGGCCTATCAATGTGGATATCATGTGGTTATTGTCAGTAAATACAAGCGAAAAATATTCAACGAGGGCTGATTATACGAATGCAATACTAATTTTGATAACTAACTCCGATATATATTATTAGCATTTGCTTGAAACAGCGGTTTCCCCTGCAGAGCAGACTCCCTTACAAAAATTGTACGAATCCGGAAAGCTGCCAAATGTACTGTAGCAGACACCATTACAATCCGTGTAATACTGACTTGCTGCTTTAGAGCAACTTGGGCAAGCGAGTTTAGCCGTTGTAGGCGTACATATTTGATTACAATACTGTGCAAAGTAGGTTCCACTCCCACATTTAGCTTGACACGCACTTTTACCGGCATTTAATGCATCTGAACATTTGTCGGCTTGGCTAGAATTGATTCCGCCCATGGCTGCTAATGCCATACTTGCACTTGTAATTATGAGTAATTTTTTAATCATTTCTCCGCTCCGTCGCTTTGGTTTATTTCATATGAGTTTCTAACTTCTCTGAAAGAACTCTAAAGTAAAGTTAAACGAAAAGGCTTAATTTTTGATTAAAGGGAAGTTTGCCTTTCCGCATGTCTGATTTTTGACCCGCTCTTCCTCTTTATAAAAAAACTTGTAACCAGTGCTTGACTCTCTTTAAGAGGGCGATTAAGATTCGCCATCATTAGAGAGTTGGTGGTAGATAAACCGTCTAGACGCAGCTCAAAAGATTGGCTAAAAGTACTTGTTTTTAAACAAGAGTCAGGTATAAGGATACCTGTGTGACTTGTGCCATGTATGAAAAGACGTAATTTTTTGAAAGGAAACGGTTTTAATGCCGACAATTAACCAGTTGATCAGAAAGCCTCGCAAGGTAAAGGAAGAGCGCAATACGGTTCCTGCGCTTCAAGGAAATCCTCAAAAGCGGGGTGTATGTACGCGGGTGATGACAACAACCCCGAAAAAGCCTAACTCAGCTTTGCGTAAGGTTGCGCGTATTCGTTTGACAAATGGTTATGAGGTGACAGGCTATATTCCTGGAGAAGGCCACAATCTTCAAGAGCACTCTGTTGTGTTAATTCGTGGGGGTCGTGTTCGCGACTTACCAGGTGTGCGATACCATATTATTCGCGGTACGCTTGATACCCAAGGCGTTCAAAAACGTCGCCAAAGGCGCTCTAAATACGGCGCTAAGCTACCGAAGTAGGAGAAGTAAGATATGTCAAGAAGACACGCTGCTGAAAAAAGACCTGTAATGCCCGATGCTAAGTATGGTGATACGGTCCTTTCAAAGTTTATGAGTTGTTTAATGTTTCAAGGAAAACGCTCTATTGCTGAGCGCATTGTTTATGGAGCCTTGGATCATATTAAGACAAAGGGATCTCAAGACTCATTGCAGCTTTTTCATGAAGCGTTGGAAAATGTAAAGCCTGCCGTTGAGGTGCGTTCTCGCCGCGTGGGCGGAGCAACCTATCAAGTGCCTGTTGAAGTGCGGTCAGAACGTGCGCAAGCTCTTGGCATTCGATGGATTATTGATAGTGCACGCAAACGTTCAGAAATAACGATGACAGACCGCCTTGCGGCTGAATTGATGGATGCGGCAAACAATCGCGGTTCTGCAGTGAAGAAGCGTGAAGATACACACAAGATGGCAGAGGCAAACAAAGCCTTCTCCCACTTTAGATGGTAAGGGTAGACGCGTAAGATGGCACGACAAACTCCTCTTGATCGATATCGTAATATTGGCATCATGGCTCACATTGATGCGGGAAAGACGACAACGACTGAACGCGTCCTCTACTATACCGGCAAGTCTCACAAGATTGGTGAAGTCCATGAAGGGGCTGCCACCATGGATTGGATGGAGCAAGAGCAAGAGCGTGGGATCACCATAACCTCTGCTGCAACGACTTGTTTCTGGAAAGATCATCGTATCAACATCATTGACACGCCCGGGCACGTTGATTTTACAATTGAAGTTGAGCGTTCCTTGCGTGTTTTGGACGGTGCGGTTGCTGTTTTTGATAGTGTTGCAGGCGTTGAGCCTCAATCGGAGACCGTTTGGCGACAAGCCGATAAATACCACGTTCCTCGTATTTGTTTTGTGAATAAAATGGATCGTATTGGTGCCAATTTCTATCGCACCATTGAGATGATCATCGATCGTTTGGGAGCGGTACCGCTTGTTATTCATTTGCCGATGGGGTCAGAAGCCGATTTCATAGGTATTGTTGATCTTCTCCAAATGAAGGCCATTCGTTGGAAAGACGAAACCATGGGGGCGGAGTTTGTCATCGAAGACATACCTTCCGATTTAAAGGATAAAGCCAAAGAATATCGCGCACGCCTTATAGAGATGACAGTTGATCAAGATGATGCAGCTCTTGAAGCCTATCTTAATGGGGAAGAGCCTAATATTGAAACCTTGAAGAAGTGCATCCGTAAGGGAACAGTAGCTGCTAAATTTGTGCCTGTTCTTTGTGGGTCTGCTTTTAAGAATAAAGGGGTTCAACCGCTCCTTGATGCAGTTGTCGATTTCCTTCCTTCTCCTCTTGATATAGGGGCAGTTAAAGGGGAAAGTGTGGATGGACAAAAGGAAATGAGCCGGAATCCCGCTGATGACGAACCCTTCTGTGGTCTCGCCTTTAAGATTATGACAGACCCCTTTGTTGGGTCATTGACTTTCGTGCGTGTCTATTCGGGCGTTTTGAATTCGGGTTCTTATGTTCTGAACTCTGTAAAGGATGAGAAAGAACGCGTCGGTCGTATGCTTTTAATGCATGCGAATTCTCGTGAAGATATTAAGGAAGCGCGGACTGGAGACATTCTCGCGATTTGTGGATTAAAGGATACCACCACGGGGGACACCATTTGTGAACCTTCAAAGGCAATTGTGCTTGAGCGTATGGTTTTCCCTGAGCCCGTGATTGAAGTTGCCGTTGAGCCAAAAACAAAGGTAGACCAAGAAAAAATGGGACTCGCTTTGGCTAGACTTGCTGCCGAAGATCCTTCCTTCCGTGTGACCAGTGATTATGAATCGGGCCAAACAATTATTAAGGGAATGGGTGAATTGCACCTCGATATTATTGTGGATCGCATGCGCCGTGAATTCAAAGTGGAAGCAAATGTGGGAGCACCCCAGGTGGCTTACCGTGAAACCATTACAAAGCCAGCTGAAGTGGACTACACTCATAAAAAGCAAACAGGCGGTGCGGGTCAATTTGCACGCATTAAATTGCGTTTTGAGCCTGTTAAACCTGGTGAGGGCTATACATTTGTGAATTCTATTGTGGGCGGAGCTGTTCCAAAGGAATATATTCCCGGTGTGGAAAAAGGGCTTCTTCAAGCTATGGATAATGGTGTGATAGCAGGATTTCCTATGATTGATTATAAGGTCACCCTCTTTGATGGGGCCTACCATGATGTAGACTCGAGCGTTCTTGCCTTTGAAATTGCGGCGAGGGCAGCCTTTAGGGAAGGGGTGCCAAAAGCAGATCCCCGTCTTCTTGAACCAATAATGAAGGTTGAAGTTGTGACGCCAGAAGAGTATATGGGAGATATTATTGGTGATTTGAACAGCCGACGTGGTCAAGTGTCGGGAATGGATAATCGTGGAAACGCGCGCGTTGTTGATGCCTTTGTTCCTCTGGCCTCTATGTTTGGGTATGTGAATACCTTACGGTCGATGAGCCAGGGTCGAGCACAATTCACAATGCAATTTGACCATTATGAACAAGTTCCGCAGCATATTGCGGATGAAGTTAAATCTAAATACGCCTAGAACGGAGAAGAGAGATGGCAAAAGAGAAATTTGAGAGGAAGAAGCCGCACTGTAATATAGGAACGATTGGCCATGTGGACCATGGGAAGACGACGTTGACA
>MEMA01000034.1 GCA_001767835.1 Alphaproteobacteria bacterium GWC2_42_16 | reverse complement strand
ACCGAGAGTGATTTAGAAAAGCTTGTTGGCAAGGATATGATCATTGAACGTGCTTATGACGAGCTGGATCGCTTTCATTGGAATGAAGAAGAACTTTTAACCTATGACCAAGCGGAAAAATATGAAGGGGCTTATATTGCCTCCATGGCCCAGAAATATGATGAGGGCCTTGAAAAAGGCCTTGAGAAAGGACGCGAAGAAGGAAGAGAAGAAGGAAAGCGAGAAGAAAAGATTCTCATTGCCAAAGCTCTCCTAGCAAAGGGAGTTGCCCTTGACCTTATTGCGCTGACAACTGGGCTTTCCAAAGAAGAGTTTGAAAAAATTCAAAAAAATTAAGCGGTTTTGCGTATCAAAGGCTTATATCTTAAGCGATGAGGTTGATTTGCCTCTATACCATATCGACGCTTATAATCTTCCTCATAGGCTTGATAGTTGCCCTCAAACCACTCTACATGACTATTTCCTTCAAAGGCCAAGATGTGGGTTGCAATCCGATCAAGGAACCAGCGATCATGGCTGATAATAACCGCACATCCTGCATACTCAAGAAGCGCCTCTTCAAGGGCGCGCAATGTGTCGATATCCAAATCATTAGTCGGCTCGTCGAGGAGCAATACGTTCACACCGGACTTTAGCATTTTGGCTAAGTGCACGCGGTTTCTCTCCCCTCCCGAAAGTTGCCCCACCTTTTTCTGTTGATCGGCTCCTTTGAAGTTAAAACTGGCACAATAAGCGCGGCTTTGTACCTTTCTCTTTCCGAGCTCAATTTCATCATGACCTTCAGAGATTTCCTCCCACACCGTTTTATGGGGGGAGAGCGTGTCGCGAGATTGATCTACATACCCCAATACGACAGACTCTCCCACTCGGAACGCGCCCTGATTGGAGGTTTCTTGTCCTGTAATGAGTTTAAAAAGCGTTGTTTTTCCCGCACCATTAGGCCCAATAACACCGACAATCCCACCAGGAGGCAGCTTGAAGTTGAGATTTTCTATAAGGAGCCGATCCCCAAATCCTTTTGCGAGATCTTGAGCTTCAATGACCGTTGTGCCTAGGCGAGGCCCTGCCGGAATAATGATTTGAGCCACTTCTTGAGACTTACGCGCATCTTGTGCTAACAACGCTTCATAGCCTTGAATGCGGGCCTTGCTTTTGGCTTGGCGTGCTTTGGGCGATTGTCGAATCCATTCAAGCTCCCGCGCAAGTGTTTTTTGTCGAGCTCCTTCTTGTTTCCCTTCTTGCTCAAGACGTTTTTGCTTTTGTTCAAGCCACAGAGAATAATTTCCCTCAAAAGGAATGCCTTGGCCACGGTCGAGTTCCAAAATCCATTTTACGACGTTATCGAGAAAATACCGATCATGGGTGACGAGAATGACGGTGCCTTTGTACTCTTGCAAATGGCGCTCGAGCCATGCCACTGATTCCGCGTCCAAGTGATTTGTGGGCTCATCCAAGAGCAGAATATCCGGTTGCTGTAAAAGAAGCTTACAAAGGGCAACACGGCGCTTTTCACCTCCAGAAAGGGTCTTTACGTCAGCGTCTCCTGAAGGGCAGCGCAACGCATCCATGGCAATTTCAACCTTACGGCTTAAATCCCACCCTTCCACCGCTTCGATTTTTTCCTGAAGCTCGGCTTGCTCAGCAAGAAGGGTGTTCATCTCATCGTTATCCATAGGCTCAGCAAAACGGGCACTGATAGCTTCAAATTTGTCCAGGAGTTGTTTTGTGTGGGAAAGGGCCTCTAAAATATTTGCTTCAACGGTTAAATGAGGATTCAATTCGGGTTCTTGGGGAAGGTACCCTACGGTTGTCCCTTCGGCAGCCCAAGCCTCACCATTAAATTCCCTATCGAGACCAGCCATGATTTTCATCAAAGTGGATTTCCCCGAGCCATTGACACCTATAATGCCGATCTTAGCACCGGGATAGAAAGACAACCAAATATCCTTAAACACCTCTCTTTGGCCAGGATAGACCTTTGTAAGTCCCTTCATAACGTAAATGTATTGATGAGATGCCATAAATAAAATATACCCCTTCAACTTGAAGATGCCTTATTCAGGATCTGAAAGTTGTCATTAATACGGTCAATCATAGAGTGAGAAATTTCTGGCCATTTGGTAAAGAAATCATCAATAGATCTCCTAAATTCCGAAGCACTCTTAAAGACTCGATTATTACGGGTAAACTCATTCATCACCTTCCATAATCGCTCAATCGGATTCAGATTGGGACTATAGGGCGGCAAATGATGCAGAACAATTCCGTATTTTTCAGCGGCAATCTTTGTTTCTTTGCTGATGTTATAAGGCCCCCTATCCAAAATCTGGTGAATTTTGGGAGCTTTTGGATATTTTTTACGCAAAGCAGCAAAATGCTTTTCCATGGCTTTACTATCAATCGTCTCATGAGAAGCAAGCGTGACTTCCATGGTCTCTAAATTGATCGATCCGAGAAGATTGATCCGTGTCCTAGAGGCAGTTGTTGCGATGAGTTTATCTTGCCCTTTGCGAATCCATCCATAGGTTATTTTTGTGGCCATTGTGGGATGAACGGCATCCGCAAATTCAACGGGTTCGTTCTCAGGGAGGGTGTTGAGAAGATTCTCATAATACCTGATAAACTCAGCCTGCTTTTCGGGGTCAGCTTTTGCAGGAGTCCCTTTGGGTTTTTTAAAGGAAAACCCATTATTTTCCAGCCATTTTGTTATTCCTGAAACCGTGTATTTCACACCAAATCTCTGTTCAATGTAGGCGCAAATCTGCTTAGCCTTTGTGTATGTATTGGCCTCGAGATGGCTAATGAGTTCAGCGGTTTGGAACTCATTAAGGTGGCTTTGTGAGCCTCCGTTCTCGGGCTTAAGCTTCTTGCTATTTTTATAGTCGTTGAGGTGATCTTGCACTGTTTCATAGCGAATTCGCAAAGCTTGAGCAATTTGCTTTTGAGTCCAGCCTTCTGCATTTAACAGAACGGCTTTAATACGATCAGCCACACGGCGATCCTTCTCTTTACTGTGCTGTAACTCCAGCTCTTCTTTTTCTTTAATGCTCAGTTCAATCTTCATTCACTGTTTATACATAAAATTTTATTAAACTGCAACAGCTTTTTCGTTGATCCCCTTGATTAAAAAGGCATTTTCATTGGCGAAGGGTATACTCCTATAAATTTTGCCTTTGGCAAAATTAGGCCGAAGGCCATTTCTTTGCTGCCCGCCTACGCTTTCATTACATTCAAGCTACGGCGTGTCATCCGCTTCACACGCTTCGTCATGATAAATCACGCCGAAGCTAAATTTTGCCTTTGGCAAAATTAGGCCGAAGGCGGATGGTGGGCCCGGCAGGATTCGAACCTGCGACAACTCCGTTATGAGCGGAGGGTTCTGACCACTGAACTACAGGCCCAGGAATTGTTTTAAAATACCTAAAATTCAAGGGCGGTCAATGGAAAAATACGCTAAAGGTCTTTCCGGCCACGAAGTTGTTCATTTCGCTTTTTTAAATTTTCTCGAAGAGCAAGCGCAAGGCGGTTTTTGCGGGCAACTACCAGTTTTTCCCTCTCAATTTTCGAGGGGTGAGGGGGCTTTTTTGGAGGAGATAATGTCGTCATAAAAGAATGGCATATTTAAGATTTTTTTGTTTTTTCAATCGCTTCAGAAATTTCACCTTCAGCAATTTCTTTTTCACAACCTACATAGGCATTTCCTAGCTCTGCAGTAAGCGCCTCAAATTCATCTTTTATTTTTCTGAACTTAACTTCATTTAATAATGTTCCAAAAGTTTGACGGGCTAACATAGCGGTTACTTCTCTAATCATCTCGTTTATACCTTCTATTCATATTGTATGATTATATTAAGTGATATAGTTATAATAAGCAATGTGTATGCAATTTTTTTCTAAAACATGGTCTTCCCCACTTGATTGGAGCTTAGCAGTATGGCATCTTGCCCCAGATTTGCCGTCGTAGCTCAGTGGTAGAGCACACCCTTGGTAAGGGTGAGGTCGAGAGTCCGATTCTCTCTGACGGCACCACTTTAATAAATGTTGTAAAATGAAAACGCTTTATTTCTTTTTTAAAAACAAGAAGTTCCTTCTCACAATATTCCTTCTTCTTTTTCTAGCGATCGGTTCGTTTTTTTATCGCGAACCCCTCGTAAATTTTTACTTTCGCCTCACTCCATGGGTCCATTGGGGATATGCTCAAGATAAAGCACTTGTTTTACCTTATTTTGATGAAGCTTTTTATAGGCGGGAATATGATGCAGAGCTCCAAAAAAGTGGTCAAGAGCCACTTGATCATTTTTTGCAACGAAGCACCCGTTTGGGAGGAGGGGACTTTGATCCCAATCCATGGTTCAATGTTACTTTGTATAAAGAGCGCCTCTGGCCTTGTTCGGGGAATCCATTTGTGGATTTTTTGAGCCAGCCTCCTTTAATAGTTCCAGAAACTGCGAAATCCGTTGAAATTTATGCCAACCAAGAACAATTTTATCGCGCGTGGATGGCAGTGGAGGGCTTCATGCGTATGCAGAAGTTTAAAGTCGTGCTTATTCTCCCTGAATCTTTTAAAGACAATGTGCCCACATGTTTCCAGCCGATGCTAAAGCGGGGGCTCATGATACACTTTTCAAAGGATCCACAACTTTCCTTTTATCATAGCCCTTTTTTAAAAAACCCTGATGCTTACGGTGTCACAGATTTGCCAGCTCTTAAAACTGCGCCTCCTGAAATGGTAATTACACGCTTTCGAAGATATCAAGGCTATGAATACATCATGCACCGCCTTTATAACGGCACACACTGGAAGAAGAATGGGCTCATCAATCCTCGTATGCTTAATTTTGCTCATTATTGCTTTGAACCAATAGAGTTTTCTCCCTTTGGCCGTGAAGAATATGAATTCAAAAAAAATATGCAGCGCCTTGCGCCTGGCTTTGATTTGATGCTGATCGACTCTAACATCGGCACTAAGAATCTGCGCATTATACCTGGATATATGTTTTCTCACATTGATCCCAAAGAGATCCCCTCAGAAAAGAAATACGAAATAAGTTTTTTACTTAGCTTAGGGGGTAAGGGGATGGACTCCTTTAGAACCAGAGGATCATTCATCTACCATTTCCGTATGATTATCTGGGATAACGAGAAAAAGTTAGGAATGCCTACTAAATTCTATATCTCAAAACGAGATATAAACAAATATCCCAAAGCTATGAAAGGAAGAGTGCTTCCCACCGATTCTAAAAAGTGGATTTTTGGGAGCCAATTTACTATTGCGATCGAAAATTCAAGGCAAGAAAATTATTTTTCAGAAAAACTTCTTGGGCCTTTCTTAGCCTTATCTATACCCATTTATATTGGCTGTCCAAATATTAAAGACTATTTTGATGAGCGCGGCATGTTTATTGCTAAAGATCCAGAGGATGTGATTCGCATCGCCCAAAGTCTAACTCCCGAGACTTATGAAAAAATGCTTCCGTATTTAAAGGAAAACAAAAGACACGCTGAGAAACTGATGCAACTTGAAGATCAGTATATCGATGCGTTTTATTTTCAGAATATAAAAGAACGAGCCCCCGTTGCTCATGACAAATAGGGAAGGGGCACGGTAAACGCATCTAAAATGAGAGGAATACTGCGTTTCCCCAATCTGCGTCATCCTCGAGAGCGCGAAGCGCGAGTCGGGGATCCAGAAAATTATAAAGTTCCGTACAAATCTTCCCAGTGAGGATTTGTTTTCTCTATCAACCTTAACTTCCAAGCTCTATTCCATTTTTCTGACTTGCCATAATATAAACATAAGATACCATTCGTCCTCCATTCTCATTTCCCTGGATCCCCGACTCGCGCTTCGCGCTCTCGAGGATGACGCTAATTGGTTGATTTTGTATGTTTATGCATTTGAGCTGCACAAAACAAGCAGGGTCGCACCTATATTTTAGATGCGTTTACCGTAGGGAAGGGGGCTATAAATAAATTGACATTAACTCGAACATTAGCTTAAAAAGGATAAATTCTAATGAGGTGGTATTGATGATGACCAATGACCTTACGAATAAAGATCTAGCTCCCGTTTCAAAAAATCAAAAAAACTGGACCACTTCTAATTTTTTTACCCTCTGGATTGGGCTTTCAGTTCAAATCCCAACATATATGATGGCATCGTCCCTCATTGAGGGAGGCATGAATTGGATTCAGGCTCTTGTGACCATTTTCCTCGGCAATGTGATCGTTTTGATTCCTATGATTCTCAATGGTCATGTGGGCGTGAAATACGGGATCCCCTATCCTGTTTTTGCCCGCGCCAGCTTTGGCATTTTGGGCTCAAACATTCCGGCCTTGCTACGAGCCTTCGTTGCCTGCGGATGGTTTGGCATTCAAACCTGGATCGGCGGAACAGCTATTTATACCCTTGTACTGTGGTTATGGCCAAATGCAGCCAGTGTTTCAGGCCAAGTGGGTGACGTGGGCTTTATACCATTCATTTGTTTTATAGCTTTCTGGTTTATGAATCTGTTTTTTGTATGGAAAGGACTCAATTCCATTAAGTGGCTTGAGACATTGTGCGCTCCTTTCCTTATTCTGGGAGGCGTTTCTTTGCTTTATTGGGCCTATATGAATGCCGATGGGCTGAGCAAAGTTTTCCAAACAACCTCTCAATTTGAAAGCAATTCTGCCTTTTATCAATATTTTTTCTCAGCATTGACGGGTATTGTTGGCTTTTGGGCGACATTAAGCCTGAACATCCCTGACTTTACGCGCTATGCGAAGGATCAAAATGCACAGATCTATGGCCAAATCTTGGGCTTACCCACCACCATGACATTCTTTGCGTTTATTGGCGTTGGGGTGACCAGCGCAACACTTGCTATTTACGGCGAAGCCATTTGGGATCCTCTTATTCTGATCCAAAAATTTGATGATCCTTTTATTGTCATTTTATCGGTTATTACGATTATCTTCGCCACATTAACTACGAACGTTGCGGCCAATATGGTGGGACCTGCTAATGATTTTTCCAATCTTTCTCCAAAACATATCAGCTTTAAAATGGGCGGGCTTATCACGGGAATCCTTGGAATCGTGATGATGCCATGGAAGCTTTTGGCTGATCCAACCGGATATATCTTCACTTGGCTTATTGGTTATTCCGCTTTGCTTGGCCCCATCGCCGGCATCATTCTTGTGGACTATTATCTAATTCGACGCACGACCTTAAATCTTGAAGCGCTTTATCAACGAGAAGGCGCTTATACCTATTGGCATGGTTACAATCTTAAAGCCATCGCAGCTTTGATTTTGGGGATCCTTCCAAACATTCCTGGGTTTTTGGTTCAGATCAAAGTCTGGAGCCCTGGATCAGCCTTTGAATTCTTCGTTCCTTTGTACCATTACGCCTGGTTCATCGGCCTCTTTATCTCAGCTATCACCTATGGATTAATGATGGCCTCTGAAAAGGAAACGTCAGAAGAAAAGCCCGCCTTTGCGTGATGGGTTGCTATCATTATTGAATTATATACTTAACACCAAATAACCCACGATCCAAATGAGGGCGGAGAGAAGGCTCGTTACTAAAACTTTAACGCCCATATAAGGATTTTCAGGGGCACTGGTAGCATGGCCCGGTTCAACCGTATCTGGAATGCGAACGCCCCAGGGAAGGGTCATAAAAAGCACCACAACCCAAATCATGATATAAAGCAGAAAACCTGTTGCAAAGGACATCTAGCTAATTCTTTTCGAGATTATCTTTAGGGGTTTTTGATTTAAAATCAACGTTAACATTGATGCCGATCCCATCAACTCCCTCAAGGGAGGGTTTGTTTGAATGATGGCCGGTATGCACAGCAGATTTCACGGCCACGCGGTCCTTTTGAACAGCAGCTTTTGTTTCTTGGAGTTCTATCAACACCCCTAAACAATCCTTTGGATTAAAAAAAAGCACGCGCGTGTCGTGATACCCCATTTGAGGCGTTCCATCACCAATGACTTGGATGCCAGCATTTTTTAATTGATCTCGAGCTGCAATAATATCAGGCACTACATAACTTAAATGATGGATGCCACCCACAGGGTTTCTCTCTAGAAACTTAGCAATAGGGGAGGTGTTATCTAAAGGGGTCATCAATTCTATTTTTGTATTCAAAAGATTCACAATGGCAAGGCGAATTCCATGCTGAGGAAGATCTGTTGGGCTTGTTACAAAGGCCCCAAAGGTTTTTTCGTATTGCTTTATAGCTGCCTCTAAATCAGGGACAGCAATGGCAATGTGATTTAAGTTTCCAATCATAATCTCCCCTTAAAGGCGAAAGAGTTGCACGTGAGTTAAGGTTTTCTTGCCATAATAATCAAATAAAACGCGACGCGTGGCAAGACGAGCCGCTTCTGAAACGATGTCATCACTTTCCCGGTCTTCAATGGGAAGGGCAAGAAAGGCTTCCTCAATAGCCCCTATACAATGGGCTTTGAGAATCTCCCGATGTTCACCTTCTGTTATGCCTATTAAAAGGACGCTTGGGGGAAATTTAAAAGTTCCGCGCGGCTCAAGAAGGAGGGTCACGAGAGCATGGCCCGTACTCATCAAGCGATGGCGTTCATGCATGATTTCACCGTGATAAGGAATCAGCTTTCTCCCATCAAGCGCAAGCCGCCCAAAAGGCACTTTTTCAATGAGTTTCGGGCCCTTAGAGGTCAAAGAAATGAGATCCCCATTGTGAGGTTGGATCACATAAGGGACCCCAGACTCTAAGGCAAGGACCGCTTGTTCAGCAATATGATGATCTTCTCCGTGAACCGGCACAACAATTTTAGGGCGAATCCAGGAATACATGTCCTGTAGCTCATCCCGGTTTGGATGGCCTGACACGTGGACCTCATCTTCATTGGCAGTAATTACCTGTACTCCTTGCCGGATAAGCGTATTTTGCAAGGTTGCAATGGCCTTCTCATTGCCAGGGATTTGCCGCGATGAGAAAATCACCACATCATCTTTTTCAAGAAAGATGTGTTTATCCTCTCCCTTTGCAATGCGGAGGAGGGCTGCCCTTTGTTCGCCTTGGCTTCCTGTACAAATCAAAAGAGTCTCGGAGCGTTCTAGAAAACCTGCGTCGTGATGACTGAGAAAAGAGGGATAGTTTTTAAAATAATTAAGTTCGCGCGCGACCTCATCCACACGATGAAGCGAGCGGCCCACAAGGCCGACATACCGGTCATTAGCTATAGCCGCTTCCGCGCAACTCGCAACACGCGCCACATTAGAGGCAAAGCAAGCAATCAAAACCCGCTTTCCTGGGAATTGTCCCACAAGCTCAATGAGCTTGTCTCGTATGGGTTTTTCTGATCCTGAGCGTCCTGGAACAAGAACATTGGTCGAATCACAAACTAGAGCCAAGACACCCTCATCCCCAAGCTTTTTAAGGGCTTTGATATCTGTCGTTTTTCCTATTAAAGGATGAGGATCTAGTTTCCAATCCCCAGTATGTACTACCGTTCCTGCGGCTGTGTGAATCGCCAGAACATTTGGCTCAGGGATAGAGTGGGTGATTTGGATAAAATCTATGCCAAAAGGACCTATATCCACATGTCCAGACAAGTGAACCTCTTGGAGAGGTGCTTTAAGGCCCGCTTCTTTTAACTTATGACGAACAAGGGCGGCTGTAAAAGGAGTGGCATAAATGGGACACCGCAAGCGTGGCCACAGATGGGGAACAGCGCCAATGTGATCTTCATGCGCGTGGGTTAAAACGAGACCTACAAGGTTTTGGACATGCTCTTCAATAAATGTTGTGTCGGGCATCAAAACCTCGATGCCTGGCGTTTGATCAAAGGTAATCCCTAAATCCACCATCAACCACTTACCCTCTGTGTGATAGAGGTTGAGATTCATTCCAATTTCTCCTGAACCTCCCAGCGGCAGAAAATAAAGCTTACTAGGGTCTAGTTTCATGACATCCCATTATAAAAATCATCCCAATCACAGAAAGTATAGCAGAAAAAGCTATTTAAGAGGAGCCAGGATCATGATCACGCGTTTACCCTCAAACTTGGGGTCGTGTTCAATTTTTGTAATATCCTGAAGAGCTTCTTTTACGCGCTTCAAGACGTCCATTCCCAGTTCTTGGTGAGAGAGTTCTCGTCCTCTAAAACGAAGGGTCACTTTAAGCTTGTCCCCTTCCTCTATAAATTTCCGCGCGCTTCGCATCTTTACTTCAAAATCATGTTTATCAATTCCAGGGCGAAGTTGAATTTCCTTGATCTCGATAACCTTTTGTTTTTTGCGCATTTCAGCGCGGCGCTTTTGCTCTTCAAATCTGTATTTGCCATAATCAAGTATTTTACAAACGGGAGGATCTGCATTGGGCGAAACCTCTACCAAGTCGAGGCCCGCTTGAAAGGCTTTTTCGAGAGCTTCTTTTTGGCTTAGAATACCAAGCATTTCCCCATTTTCATTCACAAGGCGGACTTTAAATGAGGTAATCTTTTCATTGACGCGCGGGCCATTGGAGGCGGTCCCTTTGTCATCCTTCATAAACTTAGATATGTAATTCTCCTATGTTAATAAAACAACACACCCCTTAGCGCTTATGAGGCGGGTGTGCTTCTTTTAATAGTTTACCAATAACTTCATTAAGATCAAGGACTTCTTGCGCCTCCCCTCCTAATTTACGCAACGCAATCGTTTCTTCTTCAGCTTCACGTTGACCCACCACAAGAATATAAGGAATCTTTTGGAGACTTAACTCACGCACCTTAAGGTTGATTTTCTGATTACGGAGATCAAGTTCTACCCGTAACCCGAGAGCCTTTAGTTTTTCATAAACTTTTTTTGCATAAGCATCGGATTCTTGGGTAATGGTGGCTATAGCGGCTTGAACAGGTGCAATCCAAAGGGGAAATTTGCCTGCGTAGTGTTCGATGAAAATGGCAATAAAGCGTTCTAATGAGCCCAAAATCGCGCGGTGGAGCATCACAGGACGATGTTTTTGTCCATCCTCTCCAATGTAAGAGGCGCCTAGCCTTTCCGGAAGAACAAAATCAAGTTGAAGCGTTCCGCATTGCCAATCTCGCCCAATGGCATCTTTTAAGATGAACTCTAGTTTTGGCCCATAGAAAGCCCCTTCGCCTGGGTTTAAGGTATAGCTAAGGCCTGAGGCTCGAGCGCCTTCTTCAAGGCGTGCTTCTGCCTTATCCCAAATCGCATCCTCTCCCGCGCGCAGAGCAGGGCGGTCTGAGAATTTTACTGTAATCTCGTCAAATCCTAATTCTCTGTAAACATCGAGCAAAAGAACACAAAACTTTCGGGCTTCTTCTTTAATCTGATCTTCGCGGCAAAAAATATGAGCATCATCTTGAACCATACACCGTACACGGGTTAAACCATGAAGAGCTCCTGAGGGTTCATTTCTTGTGCAGGAGCCAAATTCAGCCATTCTTATGGGAAGATCGCGATAACTTTTAATGCCTTGACGAAAAATTTGAACGTGACAAGGGCAATTCATGGGTTTTAAGGCCAGAGTTTTTTCCCCGTCCTCTATTGTAAACATATTCTCCCGAAACTTATCCCAATGTCCTGACGCTTGCCAGAAAGAGCTGTCTAAAAGTTGTGGCGTTCGAACCTCCACATATCCCTCTGCTGAAATTTTATCACGGATATAGCTCTCGAGGAGGCGATATAAAATCCATCCTTTTGGATGCCAGAACACACTTCCTAAGGCTTCTTCTTGCATATGGAAGAGATGCATTTCCTTTCCGAGCTTGCGATGATCCCTCTTTTCGGCCTCCTCGAGGCGGGTCAAATAAGCTTGAAGCTCTTTTTCATTGCACCAGGCAGTCCCATAAACGCGCTGGAGCATGGGATTGTTATGATCTCCTCGCCAGTAAGCTCCAGCAATTTTCATGAGCTTAAAGGCATGGCCCATTTTTCCCGTTGAGGGAAGGTGAGGGCCTCGACATAAATCCACGAAATTACCCTGTCTATAAACCGTAACCTCATCGCCCTCAGGAAGATCTGCGATGATCTCAGCTTTAAACAGTTCTCCTTGTCTTTTGAAGAAATCAATGGCCTCCTTGCGACTCCAGACTTCCCGGGTTAATGATTCATCCCGGTTCACAATTTCATGCATTCGCGCTTCAATCAGCTTTAAATCATCAGGTGTGAACGATTCTTTGCGATACAAATCATAATAAAAGCCATCTTGAATAGAAGGGCCAATGGTGATTTGAGTTTCTGGGTAAAGCTCTTTAACCGCTTCTGCAAAGACGTGAGCCGCATCATGGCGCAATATATCAAGCCCAATTTCAGATGAGCGCTTGATCACCTCAAAAGCAGCACCCTTTTCAATTGCACGCGTGAGGTCCCAAAGGTCCTCATCAATCCGCACAGCAACAGCTTCTTTGGCAAGGCTAGTACTTAAGTTCTTCGCAATTTCCCAACCTGTAATGCCTTTAGGAAACTCCCGATGTGAGCCATCAGGAAAGCGAATTGTAATCATTGGACCCTCAGTTAATATCAGTGGAGCATTGAGTTTAATTTGTAATCCTAAAGGAGCTCCAAGACAACCGAAAAAGAAAGTTTTCCCTTAGGCTGTTTGTTTTATGCAACTAAGAATCTGTTATCATGAATCACGGATAATTTTTCTCTTGCTCCCTCTTAGACACGCCATCATCCTTGGACAAGAAAATCTTTGTTCCGCGTAAGCGGAATAATTAGATTTTCTTGTTCCGAGGATCTTCTCAAAGCACTACAATGGAATACTATGTTTATATCATGCCTCGGGCCAAGAAAGCCTAAGCCTCTGCTCCGCAGAGGCAAGACTTTCTTGCCCAAGGATGACAGGGAACGAGATATTTATATTATTCTTAAGACAGCGCAAACACCACTCAGCTTACATTTATTGTCATACAATTTTTTTAAAAAAGCAAAGTTTTGAATTGGCCATTTCACCCCCTTCATAGCGCCGAAGCAACCCAAAAACCGTTTATTTACATAGGCTTGAATTGCTTCCCACTCGCTACGCTCGTGGTCGCAATGACGGAAGGTGGTATATTTTTATTGAAACTCCTTTGCCTGGACAAGCCGTTCTAGTTTTCGTTTTCGCAATACTCATTTGAAGCCCTGCAGCATGGGGGCTTTTTAGACATAACTTTCCAGCTCAGGTAAGAGCCACTGTTGTTTTGGCAGATCGTAGTTGCGGGAGTAAATGTTGGCCAGTCATATTTTTTAATATCTGGCTGACCACTACAATCCTTCGAAGTATAATAGAAACAAGTTACTTTGTCTTTAGTTGCATTGACGTTTGTTTCGGCACATATAAGGATCGCCCCTAGAAAAACTATGCTTTTGAGGACCTTTAATTGCATGACTTATTTCCCTTTCTATAGATATCGTTAAAATGTTTATGAGGGCAGCATATTTAAGAAAAATTAAAATTTCATTAAGATTAAATCAGGCGCCTTTCTCCCAAGATCCCGCATCAGTTTGCTTCCAATAGGTAACCTGATGACCCGCTTCTTTATATGCTTTCCAGCGGGCCCGGGCAGACTCAAGAGCTTCAGGATCATTACCATCAAAAATATCAAGGCATCGCTCATAGGAGGAAAGGGAAGGGGAGGCGGCTCCTTCTATTAGGAAGAGAAACTGCGCCCCATTAAGGTTTTCGTTAACTGTTGTCAACCAGATAGGCTGGTCTTCAGCAAATCCTTCCTTTGCAGTTCCATGGGGAATAAAGCTAGCTTTGCCTCCAGTCCACAACACATTATTCAAAAAATCCAAACGTTCCTCACTGGAGCAAATTACAACGGCTCGCTTTTTCGCTTCCAAGGTTTTTTCAAGAAGACACGCTAAAGCACGCTCAAGGGGAGAGGTCGTTAAATGATAAAAGCCAATTTGAGTCATTTACATAAACTACCAATGTTTTATGATGAAAGAAAGAGACTTGTTTTTAACGCATAATATATATTATGGAAAATAAGATGATAAGAAAGCCATACGCTGCAATTTCATGTCTTTTTATAACCTTCAACCTACATGCTAAGCCCTTTGAAGTTCATGCTACTGCCGCGACGGACCTACCGATTCAACGTTCAGATATCATGGATGATCTCGCTATTTGGGTGAATACAAAAGATCCTTCGAAAAGCCTCATCCTCGCAACAAACAAGGAAGAGCCCTATGGTGGGCTTTATGTGTATTCGTTGGATGGGAAACTAAAGGAATCCTATCAGATTGGTCCCATTAATAACGTGGATATCCGCGCAAATTTTTCTTACGATCATACAGTTATGGATATTGCTGCTGCAACCTACAAGAAAGATAAAGGCCTCGCTTTCTTTGCTGTTCATCCAGAGACCGGCAAAATTGCTTATTTAGGCCTTGGTGATCATACATTTGAGAAAACTCCCTATGGAATTTGCCTGCAAAAACAAGAGGATGCTTTTTATGCCATCGTCACCTTTAAATACACCGGGGCTGAAAAATGGCAATTCTGGGCTGAAAACAATAGGATTCATATGGAGAAAGTCCTCTCCTACCCCATTCAAAGCCTTGCTGAGGGCTGCGTTGTTGATGACCATACGGGAACAGTCTTTATAGGTGAAGAAGACCGCGGCATTTGGGCTTTCCCCGAAAAAGCTCCTGGGAAAATGATTGCAAGGGTGGGCGAAAATGGCCTCACCGCCGATGTGGAAGGCTTAGCTCTTTATGGAGGCAAGTACCTTATAGCCTCCAGTCAAGGTAGCTGCAGCTATAATATATATAAGCCCTCCCCACCCTACTCCTTCTTGGGATCTTTTAAAATCACACCTGGTACTCATGAGGGGACAGAAGAGACGGATGGAATTGATGTTACAGAGGCCAATTTAGGGGGCCCTTATACAAACGGTCTTTTTGTGGCTCATGACAATCGCTCCTCCAAAGGCGGAGGCTCAAATTTCAAGCTTGTACCCTGGGATGAAATTCAACGAGGCCTTAATTAAGGACCTGTCATTATGATCTTATAAGCCAATTTCAGAATTGAAGAATGACGCCCCGCGGTTTATCCGTCTCCGCAAAGTCCCGTGCCTTGGCACGGGGTTTAGAGCGGAGCGGGTATCCGACGAAGCCTCCTGGCTACGCCGAAGGCTTCGCCGTAGCGAGTCGGCGGGTGAAACCCGACGAAGAAACATAAGATATCATGGGCCTTGGCCCATGGAGTCTATGTAAATAACGGTTTTTTGGATCGCCACGCCCCCTACGGGGGCTCGCGATGACGATCGTAGGCAGGCGCACAGCATAACCTCTCCCGTCATTACAACCACGAGCGAAAATATCCCCTCTTCCAATTGCGACCACGAGCATAGCGAGTGGGAAGCAATCCAAGTCACCCGCGGGGTCCAGAGAAGCGTAAGACTGGGTCCCGCGATCAAATGGCGGGACGTTATGTATTGATCTATGACGACAAGTTTCTAAGGATGTGATTCCATGGGTTGCTGTTCCTCTTTCGCGATTTATTTTTCCTCGAGAGGAAGAGCAAAGCTGACGCGGGGTCTACGTGACTTTTTGAGGGTGGTAGAAGAGGAAGAGGAAGAGGAAGAGGAAGGACTAGATCTTTCTTCAATATGAGCGATATTTGCCTTCTTTATTGCTGCATTCGCTTTAGCCATCGCTCCAGCCATTCTTTTTTTTTCTCTTTTTTTTCTTTTTGCATACTCTTTAAATGACATTGGGACGGGAGTACAAGCATCAGCATCATCTTCAGGAAGACCTGCATTCGCTTCTTCTAGTGTCTTTCTCGCTTTTTCTTTTTTAGCTTGTTGTTCCAATGCGTACTCTTTAAATGACATTCTACTTTCCCCTTTTCGAGTTTTTGAACTCTGAGAAGAATTAGCAATAATATCATCTTTTTCCTTTTTATGGGAAGGAGGGATAGGATCTGAACTTGATCTTGGGCGATTGATGAGATCAGAATTTTTTCCCTTTTGTGATAGGTTTGTGAGCTCAGAATCGCTTTTCTTCTCATGATCAGCGTTGGTGTTTGATGATGGAGAAACACAAGGAGTGACAGGGAATGGTTTTTCAACCTTTTCACCATTGTTCTCCATAGCATGGGATATTGTTGAAATAAAAAGAAAAGAAGATAAAATTATATATTGTTTAATCATAACGAATGCTATTTCTAAAAATTATTTACAAATACACTCCTATAAAGATTTATTTAATGAAAGTCAAGGGTTTTTGGAACTTCCCCATAAATTTTGAGAAGAGATCCCTTTCTGTTATCTTTATGCCCCCTTTTTCATCCTAAAACTTTTTCATAATAAACTTTGCGAAATATGCCTCTAACTCTGCGAACCACGCCTCTTTCTTTTTTTCATATGAAGGAGGAATGGGATCTGAATTTGATCTTTGCCGAGTGAGGGGCTCCTCTATAGGCGGGGTTGCTATAGTTAAGTGCCGATATTTTTCCAGCTTCGCGGTTTTACTTTGTGCTGGATCTTCTTTGGATTGAAGTTGAGGAGGAGGACTACTACTAGGAATATCATCACTGTCCATAGCATTGCATACTGTTGAAATAAGAAGGAGAGAAGATAAAATTGCATATTTCTTAATCATGATAAACACCTTTTGTAAAAAACTAAGAAATGATGAAGAGATTTTTTATGATTATTCACTGAAAGTCAAGGAGCTTCGCGAACAACAAATTTTCTAAAGTGAATCGTCTCATTTAGCCCATATTAAAAACAATAGTCTTCTTATGAGTAAAGTGCTCAAGCATAGCCTCAAGGGATGCTTCTTTCCCAATTCCTGAGGATTTCATTCCGCCATAGGAAAGTCCAGGCTGAACAACAATGTTTTGATTAACTTGAATAAATCCAGCTTCAAGGCGATGAACGCCTTTGAGTGCACGCTTTAAATCATTGGTCCAAAGAGTTGCTGCTAACCCATACTCTGACTGATTGGCCTGTTCTATGGCCTCATCAAAATCCTTCCACGAAATAAGGGCTGTAACGGGTCCAAAGATTTCCTCCTGGCACACCTGGTGGCTATTGGGAAGCCCCGTAAAGAGAACGGGCTGGACAAAAAGTCCCTTTGAAAGCTTAGGATCGGTGGGCAAAGAAGAACACGCATGAGCTGTCGCTCCGGGGGCGCTTTTTCCCATATCAATATAGGTGAGTATTTTTTGATGTTGAGCAGGCGAAATGACAGCCCCCACGTCCGTTTCTAAATCCATAGGATCACCTATCTTCAAGGCATCCAGCTTGGCTTTAAGACGCTCAAGAAAGGGATCAAAAATAGCTTGATGAACAAAAATACGACTAGAGGCCGTACAGCTTTGTCCTTGGCGTGTAAAGCGCATGCTGGTCATAGCGCCTTCAACCACGACATCTAGATCTACATCCTCGCAGACAATCATGGGGCTTTTACCCCCCAACTCTAAAGTGACAGGTGTCAACTTGTCGCTTGAGTTTTTATAAACCTTTTTCCCTGTCTCAACTGATCCCGTAAAAGTCACTTTTGCCACATCAGGATGGCAGACCAAGGGTTCTCCTGTGGCAGGCCCATCGCCTGAGAGTATATTTAGAACTCCTGGGGGAAGGATCGTATTCATAATTTCAGCAGCCCTCAACACCGCAAAGGGCGCTTCTTCGGCAGATTTGACGACAACGGTATTGCCGGCCACAAGGGCGGGAGCGACCTTTAAGGACATCAAAAGAAGGGGCACATTCCATGCAATAATGGCGCCCACAACACCTAAAGGCTCTCTGATGGTAAGGGCCAACATGGAATCACTGAAAGGAATGGTTTCCCCTTTCAACTCTAAAGCTAAGCCTCCATAAAAGCGAAAGGTATTGGCAAAGAGTTTGGATTCTACTTGGCTTTCCGTTCGCAAGGCTTTTCCCGTCTCCAGGGTCATCAGGCGCGCCAGCTCATCCTTATGTTCTTCTAAGAGATCTCCACATTGGGCAACTAAGCGGCCGCGGTTGATTGCGTCCACATGGCGCCACTCCTTTTGGGCTTTTTTTGCTATTTCAACCGCTTGATCTATATCTATAGCCTCGGCTTGGGCTGCATAGCCAATGACGTCCATAGTTGCGGGATTATGAACAGGGAAAGACTTACCATTCTTGGCATTCACAAGTTTTCCGCCAATCAAGAGTTTATTATCAAGATGCTTAACAAGCCCTAAAGGCGTTAAACTTTTTCCGGGTACAGAAGGTGAGTCTTTCATAAAACCTCCATTTCTTATTGATTGCTTCTAGTGTATACTCTTTGCCAGAAGAATAAAAGAATTTGAGACCAACGTGCACGCACTACGCCCCTTACAAAGCGAACCCCATCATAACAGCCTTATGACCTTGACTCCTCAAGGGTTTCATAGGATCAGCTACATTGAATGGGGAGAGCCGACGAATGAAAACATCCTTATTTGCGTCCATGCGCTTACACGGAATTCTCGTGATTTTGATTACCTCGCCCGCCACCTTCAAAACACGTATCGCCTTGCTTGTCCCGATCTTTTGGGATCAGGCGCAAGCGATTACCCAGGCAATCCTGAAATCTATAGCTTTTCTCAACATCTCAATGACATGGTGGCGTTGCTTGCACGCCTCGGAAGCCAAAAAGTTCATTGGCTTGGCACCTGTTTAGGCGGCATCCTTGGTATGATGCTGGCTGCCCATCCCAACAGCCCTATCAAAAGCCTTATTTTAAATGATGTGGGCATGATTATTCCCCGCCTTGCCTTACAACGCATTCTTACCTTTGCCAGTAATGATAATAAATTTCTAAGTTTTCATGAGGCTAAAAAGTACTTTCAAACCATCCTAGCCCCTCTTGGAATAGAGGACGCAGAGCATTGGGACCATCTCACCCAGCACAGCATTATACGCGATGACAAAGGAGATTTTCGATTAGCCTATGATCCTGCACTGGGTCAGGTCTCGAATCAAGCGAACACCTTGCATCTTGAAGCCTATTGGCAAGCCATAAAGTGCCCAACCCTCGTCATTCGAGGGGAAAACTCAGACTTTTTAGAACCAGAAATTGTGGCAAAAATGCAGTATGCTCAGCCCAAGGCGGAGATTGCAACTATAAAAGGCTGTGGCCATGCCCCATCCTTGATGGCACCCGATCAAATTAAAATTGTGGAAGATTGGCTTACAAAAGTGAGTGCCTAGCGGGTCATTCGTTTTTCTTCAACAACATCAACGCCATTGATCAGTACTAGAATAATTGCAATGGGGAAAAGGATCAGCGTCCAAAAAATAAGCCACCCATAACTACCATGGTATGAAAACGCATAATATTTATCGTTCCTTATAAAGGCTCCATTCTTCATGGCCAAAACAATGGCAATGGGGAAAAAGAGAAGGATAGAGAGTATAAAAAGGATCAAGTTCCCTTCATACTTGAGTGGATAGTGATGTTTTACAACTGCAGTCTTTTTTTTCATAATTGCTCCTTAAAGGATAAATTTAGATAAGTCTGAATTCTTGGCTAAATCTCCCACCGTTTCTTTAACGTAGTCAACCGTAATTGTGACTTTTTGTCCATTCTTGTCGCAAGCATCAAAACTAATCTCATCAAGAAGTTTCTCAATGATGGTATGAAGGCGCCGAGCACCAATGTTTTCAACATTTTGATTAACCTGAGCCGCTAAATCCGCAATCTCCTGAATAGCCCCCTCTTCAAAGTTCAATTCAACTCCTTCAGTTCCAAGGAGGGCTTGGTACTGACGAATGAGATTTGTTTCAGGTTCTTTAAGGATACGGACAAAATCATCAGCGCTCAGCGCTTTTAACTCCACACGATTGGGCAAGCGCCCTTGCAATTCAGGTAATAAATCCGAGGGTTTTGCTATATGAAAAGCTCCTGAAGCAATAAAAAGAATATGATCTGTTTTAAGAGTCCCGTATTTTGTGGACACTGTCGTCCCTTCTATAAGAGGCAAAAGATCGCGCTGGACACCCTCACGGCTGACATCAGCCCCTCCCCTTTCTCCGCGCGCTGAAATTTTATCAATCTCATCAATGAAAACAATGCCATTTTCCTCAACGCTGCGTAAGGCTTCGCTCACGACCTTATCTTGGTCTAAAAGCTTATCACTTTCTTCTGTAATAAGGAGCTCGCTGGCTTCTGCCACGGTGAGTTTTCTCGTAACCTTTCGTGGCCCTCCAAGACGACCTAACATATCTCCTAAATTAATCATGCCCATTTGTGCCCCTGGCATTCCAGGAATCTCAAAGCTTGGCATTTGAGAGCCGCTATTGTCTTGGAGCTCAACTTCAATTTCGCGATCATCTAACTCATGTTTGCGGAATTTTTCTCTAAACTTTTGACGTGTTTCCTCTCCTGCGTTCTCCCCAACTAAAGCATCTAGAATTCTCTCCTCTGCAAGAATCTCGGCTTTGGCATGCACTTCACGGCGGAGGCGTGTGCGTGTTAGATTGAGAGAAATTTCCACTAAATCCCGAATCATCTGTTCAACATCGCGGCCTACATAGCCCACTTCTGTAAATTTTGTGGCCTCAACCTTAATAAACGGCGCCTCTGCAAGACGAGCCAAACGCCGTGCAATTTCTGTTTTCCCCACACCCGTTGGGCCAATCATCAAAATATTTTTAGGCAGAACTTCTTCACGTAATTGCTCATCTAATTGTAAACGACGCCATCGATTCCGTAATGCAATAGCAACGGCACGCTTTGCATTCGTTTGACCAACAATAAAACGATCTAATTCCGAAACGATCTCTCGAGGGGTAAAGTGGGATACTTTCATGTCAAAACCTAAACAGCTTCAATAATAATATTACGGTTCGAATAAATACAAATATCAGCAGCTACATTCATTGCCTTTTCGGCAATAGAAAGAGCTGTCGTATTTTCTATGTCAAGTAAAGCTCTTGCAGCCGCTAAAGCATAAGGACCACCCGATCCAATACCGATGAGGCCATCTTCAGGCTCTAAAACATCTCCCGTCCCTGTAAGGATAAGAGAGTGAGTTACGTTAACAACGGCCATCATAGCCTCTAAACGGCGCAGATAACGATCACGTCGCCAATCTTTTGCTAAATCGACACAGGCACGAATTAACTGATGAGGATTTTGCTCAAGCTTTTCTTCCAGTCGCTCAAATAAAGCCAAAGCGTCTGCTGTCGAACCAGCGAATCCAGCCACCACATCTCCTTTGCCGAGGCGGCGCACTTTGCGTACGTTTGACTTTAAAATCAAATTACCCATCGTGACTTGGCCATCTCCCGCCACAACAACCTGATCATTTTTGCGCACTGAGAGGATAGTTGTTCCATGCCATGAAGTTGACTCATTTTGTATCATTGGCCATTTTCCTAAAATATGTTAATATTTATGAAGGTGTAACATAAAAAAAAAGGATTTGTCATCTATGATAAGGGGCTCCCATGACCTATGATAAGAATAATATTTTTGCACGGATCCTCCGCAAGGAACTGCCAGCTAAAATAGTGTATGAAGATGACTATGCTTTAGCATTCCATGACATCGCCCCTAAAGCTCCTGTTCATATCCTCGTTATTCCCAAGAAACCGTATGTTTCCTTCTTTGACTTTTCTGAAAGAGCCACCCCTAAAGAGACTGTTGGCTTTACAAAAGCCATCCACAATGTCATTGCATCCCTCAACCTCCAAGACAAGGGCTTTTGGATCCTCTCAAGCCATGGCTCAGGGGGTGGCCAAGTTATTTTCCACTATCACATACATATCTTTTCCGGACGGCGTCCGAGCGAACTTGTCTCTTCCCACTCATGAAGATCAAACCTAAAAAGCAAAAACTTAATGCTGGGTGGCGAGAATGGGCCCAACTTCCCGATTTAGGAGTTGATAAAATTAAGGTTAAGATTGATACAGGCGCGAAAACATCAAGCCTTCATGCCTTTCAAGTCTCAACGGTGCGGCATGACGGACGAGAGTTTGTCAAGTTTGATATTCATCCCATTCAAGATAATGATACAGTTATCTATACCTGTCTCAGCCCTATTGTAGACTATCGTTGGATCACAAGTTCAACAGGAAATCGCCAACAGCGTATTATCATTGAAACCCGCCTTAAAATTGGTGCATACTCCTCCATTGTTCAATTGTCCCTAGCTAATCGAGATGAAATGGGGTTTCGTATGCTCATAGGGCGAGCTGCCTTGAAAAAGGAAGTTCTCGTAGATCCCGCCCACTCCTTTCTGTTAAGCCACATGAAACGTTAACGAAAAAGTAAGCCTATTTTGTAATAATAAAAAACATGAAAATCTTAATGATGGCCCGCAATCCCAAGCTTTATTCGCACCAGCGTTTGCTGGAGGCGGCAAGAGCCCATGGCCATCAATTGGATATCATTGATACCCTTCAAATGTACATGAACATTGCCCCTCACAACCCACAAGTCAAATATAAAGGGCAGCTTATCACGGGGTATATGGCTGTAATTCCCCGAATTGGAGCTTCTATCACCATGTATGGTCTGGCCGTTTTACGCCAACTTGAAAACATGGGCGTTTGGTCGTTGAATGATTCAGTTGCCATTGCACGGTCTCGCGATAAACTACGCTGCATGCAAATCTTAGCACGTAGGGGGATTGGCCTTCCCGTGACAGGTTTTTCTCACTCCGCCCTTTATACGGATGATATGATCGAAATGGTAGGAGGCGCTCCTGTAGTCATCAAGCTTTTAGAAGGGACTCAAGGGTTAGGAGTCGTTCTTGGAGAAACGCGAAATTCCGCACGAAGTGTGATCGAAGCCTTTCGAAAGGCCAACGTAAATATTCTTCTCCAAGAGTACATTAAAGAAGCCGGAGCTTCAGATGTTCGCTGTATCGTTGTTGGCGGAAAAGTTGTAGCCTCAATGATGCGAACAGGATCAACGGGGGAGTTTCGCTCAAATCTTCATAGGGGAGGAACTGCAACGAAAATAAAGATTTCTCCAGAGGAGCGTTCAATTGCCGTCAGGAGCGCAACCTTAATGGGATTAAATGTCTGTGGTGTTGACCTACTCCGCACAAATCATGGGCCTGTTGTATTGGAAATTAATTCTTCTCCAGGCCTGGAGGGCGTAGAAAAAGCAACGGGTATAGACGTTGCGACAAAAATAATAGAATATATTGAAACACATGTAGGACCAGCTGCTTGCACCCAAAAAGAAAAAAGGTAAGAACCAATTGCAAAACAACACCTATGCTTGGACACTATGCTTGGAACACCTTGCTATATGAGATGAAATAAATCATATTAAAGAGATACTTATAGGATACGTGTGTTATGCTGACGAAGTTTTTAGATCCCAAAAACGACTTTGCGTTTCGAAAGATTTTTGGAACGGAAAAGAATAAGGACATTCTGATCCATTTTTTGAATGATATGCTCACCTTTAAGGATCGGGCTTTG
>MEMA01000033.1 GCA_001767835.1 Alphaproteobacteria bacterium GWC2_42_16 | reverse complement strand
ATTTTTTTACTGGCCGCTCATTGAGGGAGGCGGCCAATTTTTATGGGCGAAAATGGATCATTTTTAGTGGGCGTTGAGGGTTTCGATAATTGACTTGTTGGACATACTGAATTAGTTCTTCATCTAGCATACAAGTAGTGCCTATGTTACTCGGCTCCCTCTGCTTTGCATACCAAAAGCTAGATATAAGTAAACTGAAGGGCTCTCTTATTATTGCAAACAATTTTACATTGGACGTATTTCCAAAACAATTAAGGACTTCTGCGCCTATGTGGCCACCTGTATATTTTACGAATTTTTTTCTACTCTCATTAATCCTATAAAAAAAGTTTTCATCGAGCTTCCTAATAGCTTGATAGGGATAAAACTTCTCCGGTTCAAGGATGCAATGTATTATCCGTTCATGAGGGGAAGTATAATGATTGGTAATGATCTTATTCATAGTTGAACCACCCGTTTTTCCTATATGCATATTAACTATAATATCAGGTGTTTTCGGTGGTTTTTCTATCTTAAAGTCCGAATCAACAGCTATAATGTTTTCAATTGGCTTCCGAGAAAAGGCGTTACTATAGGAAAAGAAAAAACAAATAAGTAATAAAGCTAATACTATTGATATGTTTTTCAAAAGGTTGTCAGTTTTTTTGTCATCAAAATGCTTCATAAGCATATCCATTTCAAAAGAAATTGTGGATTAATACATCTCAACGTGCTTCGCAATAAAATCCAGATCCAATTGAGTTGGACACTCATTCCCTCTCAAAGGAAAAGTTAAAAACTCACGCCAAAAGATGAATTGTTCGCCATTGCTGGATACTTTTAATAAGTCTGGCATCGACTTATGATATACTTTGCGGGCGAGAACTCGAAGCAAAGGAATATTTGCAACTATGGTTTTTCCAAATTTCTTAAAGTAGTTGAGCTTACCAAAGAACTGAAAACTTTTTCTAGATGTGACACAACTCCTTTTTCCTCTTTCAATCAACTTATTTCCTTGATCTTCCCGTATGGAGTTCGCTAATTGCTCGTCCCCTAAGACTTCCCGAGAGCGATTTTTAATTAACTTTAAAATTCCGGGCTCAAGAAAAGGATGAATATAAGTTAAGTGTGCCAAATCAAAAGTTCTACGAGAGTGTTTCGTTTTAAACTTCTCTGGAAAACTTCTGAAGAGAGTATCTCGATAAGTTAAGTAATCTTTAAAAAAGAGTGATGGATCGCGTGAAAAAATTTCATGTGGATGCCAATTTGTAAAATAACTGGATTCATTCGAGAATCGAGCATAATAAAATTCAGGTAAACGCTTTACTTTTCCTTGCAAAACTGTTGACGTGGCGAGTACCAACTCCTGCCAATGCGTTGTTTGGACATTTTCAACTAGCTTGAAAGCCCTTTCTAAAACATCGCGCCTGTGTACTGCATAAAATAAAGCCTCATAATTTTCTAAAAATTGCCCAACTCTTTCTAAACAATCATCCCCCTCAATACTTTTAGATGCATAAACAACATGTTGAATTAGCTTTCTTTTAGTTTGTTGGTCTATACAATAATTTATATAAAACCCCTGTGCAGCCGCGTAATCTGAATGTTCCTGCAAAAAATTCGTTGCATTATCAAGTGTCGGTATAAAGGGAATATCATCGTCAGCACAAAACATGACATACTCCGTATCAGCTTTTGATACGCCCTCTCCGTATTTTTTGAATGGCGAGATCTCGGAAGAATATTCAAAATAATTTATTTTTAGCTTAGATCCTTTTAAAGCAGAAATTTTTTTTTGATTACAATCTCTAACATCCTTATCGCTTGAATCAAGAATAACTACGTTTATTTTTCTGTCTGCTTTATTCAAATACCTAAGCAATCTTCCAAATTTATCAGGACGATTATATGTTGGTATAACTATAGATAAAAAGTCATAATTTCTCATCTATATTTCTTCATTCTGGCTCTAAACAATCGAGAATATAATATTAATCTTTCTCTTAGAATAAATATTGTGTGCCTTAGGGCAAGGATATAATGGCGTTCTTTCAACATTGCACATAAAATATACTCAAAATTAAAAGGTGTGAACAAACAAAGTCTTTTCTTAAATATATGAGAAACGTCTCTCATTTCATCACTAAATATCGACCTAAGTAGTTCAGTAAGAATTTTTACTTGAGACTGCTTGTGATTCATACCGTTACGGGAATAACTTTTTGGAACTTCTCGCATTAAGGTTAAATACTCTGGTATCATACAAATTCCATACTTTAAAGCTATTATGTAAAATGAAAACCAGTCTGCATGCCAAGCCAATCCTTCAGGAAAACCTCCTATTTCTATTAAACTATCACGGCGCACAAGAGCTGTATTTCCAGAAACCCATAAATATGAACTTCTCAAACGATTAAATAATTTTTCTGGAGATAAATAATGTGGTTTGTCACCAAGATCAAAAGCTTTCCCCATTTTTTGACTATTATAAAGACGGAGGGTCTTTTGCTGAGCCAATGGGTCATCAACGAAGATGGCAAATTGTGAAAAACACAGCCCAACTGGAGGAAACCCTTCTAGAACTTCTAATGATCTCTTGAGAAAGTTAGGTAAGAGAAAATCATCCGCAGCACACCAAACTATATAATCACCTCGAGCTTTACGTAATGCTTTATTAATAGATGGAACAAGTCCTAGATTTTTTTTATTCTTTATTATCTTTATTTGAGGAAATTCCCTTTGAAAAGACTCCATGACCTTTAATGTATTATCTGTTGAGCCATCATCCACCAGTATAATTTCATCTGGAAATCTATCTTGATCACAAATAGCACTTAATGACGTCCATAAATAAGCAGCGCCATTATATACACTCATAAGGATTGAAACAGAGGGAGAAGGTTTAAGATGCATCATCTTAAGCCGCCTTTTCTTCAGCAATCTGTGTTTTAAGGTTTGCAAACCCAATGGCTCCCACTTCCGCATTGACTCGCAAATGAATGAGGCCTTCCCTATTATCTAATAAGCTTTGGGTAGAGCCAGCAACCGCTAAATCAATAAACCAATCAGCTGTACAGAGTTGGAGTTCAACTTCAAAACTATAAATTCCAATCTCCCCTGCTCTCTTTGAACTTAATGGATGCCCTAAAAGTCCTGAATGAATTGAATAAACCACTATACCTTCTTTACTTCTTACTGTGTAACCAACCAAAGGACTTTCGACGTCTTCTTTAAATAAAATGGAAACACAAATTCTTATTTTTGAGCCTGAGATGACAGCTCCAGGATTTTTATGATCTTTGTCATGAATTATATAATCAAGAATAACTGCTTTCCCAGATCTGTAGCGCTTTTCATTTTTATTATAGGTTGGATTCAAAAAACACTTATCTTCAGCTGTAGATAATTGATAAGAATTTATAGCCCTAGACTTTTCAATGACTTCAGCAGATTGTTTTGATGTCATTGGCAAGATATGTTTCTCATTTTCAGCAAAAAGGCGTTCGCTATATAAATCAACAATCTCTTTTGGTTCACCATGAGCAATAAGCGTACCTTTATCCATTAAAATAGCCGACGTACATAGACGAGGGATTGAAAAACGATCATGGGTCACAAGTAAGATAGTTTTTCCAGCCTGTTGAAATTCATGGAATTTTTGAAAACATTTCTGTTGAAAACGAGCATCTCCAACAGCAAGAGCTTCATCAATAATTAAAATATCTGGATCTACTGTAATGGCAGTCGCAAAGGCCAATCTCATAAACATGCCAGAAGAATACGTTTTGACAGGTTGATCAAAAAACTCTCCCAACTCAGCAAATTCCTCAACGTCATGAATGGCTTTTGATATATCATTCTTCTTTAAGCCCATAATCGTCAAATTTATTTTTGCATTTTGCCGACCAGTCATCTCCGGGCTAAATCCTGCCCCAAGTTCTATAAGAGCCGCTATTTTCCCTTTGACATTTATCTGTCCAGATGTTGGCTTTAAAATTGAGCATATAATCTGGAGAATGGTTGATTTTCCGGAGCCATTTGTTCCTAAAATTCCAACTGTTTCTCCTTTTGGAATCTCTATGGATATGTCCCTTAGAGCCCAATGGTCTTGGTGATACTTTTTTCGTAAAGGGTGCAATGCTTCACGCACTCTATCAGCATGAGATTGATAAAGGGTATATTTTTTGGAGACCTTCTCTAAAGTTATTACATTCGTAGTCATCACTATAACACATCCGCAAAGCTTGATTTAAGTTTGGAAAAAACAAAAGTGCCAACAAACCATATGGCTGTAGCTATTGATATAAAAATAAGAGTCTCCTCAACTGGAGGCAAGATAAGGTCTTTGTGCAGGAGAGATGACCGGTAGCCTGCAATAATATAGGCGAGGGGATTTATTTTTAAGATAAAGTTATACTTTTCAGGAAGCATACTTTGATCCCAAACTATAGGCGTTGCCCAAAACCATAAGTTTAAAATAACGCTCACTGTTTGACTCGTATCACGATAAAAAACATTAATCGCGGAGAGCAACCATGAAATGCCAGAGAGCAAAAATATTAGACAAAAGAAATAAAAAGGTAGAGTGAGCAAACCAATCCCTGGTAAATAGCCATAATATAAAAACATTAACATTAAGATTACAAATGCTATGAAATGACTAAACATAGAAGCGGCAACACTGACAAGAGGCAAAATTTCCATTGGAAAAGCTATCTTCTTTATTAAATACGCACGCCCTGTAATAGACTGTACGGCTCCTCCTAATGCTTCTCCGAAGGGCATCCAAACAACCAAACCACAAAACAAAACTAAAAGAAAAGGTTTATCACCAACAACTTGTGTTTTAAACCCAATTGTAAAAACTAGCCAAAAAACACTTAATAGAAGGATCGGGTGAATAATTGCCCACAGCATCCCCAAAAGAGTTCCAGAATATTGATTATGGATTTGCTGGCGCGCCATAAAATATAACGTATAATAATTTTTAACAATTACATTTATCATTTGTTTGCTGCTAAACCTTCTTTTCGTATAAAGCTTCAAAAAAACGCCTATTTGTGGGAACAGTTCTATACATAGTATTAGACCATTCGGGAGAAAATACATAATGTTCTCTCCTTACACAAAGTTTATCATGTGGGTTAATATATTTCTTGTATTGTTTTATATAAATATTATTTTTAGTAACTCGACACATTTCATTTAGAATGCAACTGATTTGATCATATCTCATTTCATGAAATGAACTAATGTTAATAGAAAGATTGAAATAATTTTCGGGAAAGAATTCAATTTGATTAATGGTAAAAAATGCTATATCTGCTTCTTCAAACTCTTTTTGAACTTTTTTAAAATTAGTGAATCTTCTAAATTTAAAGATTTTTTTATTTTTGAAAAGTACAGTTAAATAAGATTGTGCGACATATAAAGTTGGAGCAATATCAAAAATGACATATTTGCAGTTTCGTGCTTGTAAAAAAACGGAAGCTAAGCGGCCATATCCCGCTCCTATTTCAGCAATAAAAAGCTTTTTATAACGATCGTAACCAATTGGATTTACCATGCTATAATATTCAAGAACTGAGTTAGCAAGGTCTTGAGAGAGGAGCTTACCATTTAAACGCAGATCAATTGGATTACCAAACTCTGATTCGGAGAGTCTATCCATCAAAAGCTCAGGATCATTTGACCTAGCATAATCACATAAAAGGCCTATAGTCCTTTTATATAATTTCATTTGGTATTGATGCTTCCCTTGAAATACACGTCGATAACTTTTTTTCCACGAAAGTTGCCCCTCCATATCCGGATCTTTTAGCCGATATTTGTTAACGACAGGAATTTTTCCTAAAAGTTTTAACAAGTTAATTGATAAAACAAGGGGATCTCTGAAATTTATAGGAACATAGTTATAATAAACTTGATTTACAGTCTGTTTAAAACTCTGAATCCCCGATTCTCGCAATTGTATCATGTTAATCTCTGTAAAAAAATCCCAAAATTTAGAGGGATGATAAAGTTCACTTGCCTGGTTCACTTCTTCAAACATAGAAGCAATGTATTTTTCATCATGAAAAATTTCATTAATTAAACCTAGATCCATTAATTCTGATTTATATGCGGAAGGAAGGATGTTTCTAAATTCCTGCGGGTATTTATTGAGCAATACACCCGCTTCTCGAAGAGTTTTAATAATAGAAAAATCTTGTTTATTGTGTGCCAATTTTATAATTTTTAATGTATATTTCGGAATAAAAATATTATCTAACCTACTCAAAATTTCAAGAAACTGGGAAGCTATATTTAAGGTTGCAAAATCTTCTAGTCGTTTTAAACATAGTTGTCTCAAATTCACATGAGATGTAATAGATATAGGTATATTATATTTATTCCAAATCTTTTTCTGTAGAAATAACGTATAATTACTTTTAGAAGATAGAATAAGTTCAACAATCTCAGGCATTTTTCTAAAAACAATTGGACAGGAATTATGCAGAAAATGAAATATGCTTTCACAATTTGGATATTTTAAAGAAGATTTAATAATATCCAACCCAATGTTGGTATCTCTTTTTTCCCTAAAGAAATTTATCAAGCAATCTAGAATTTCAAAGCGCGAGTTTTGGCATGCAATGTCGATTAAGTTCTCTATTAATTTGTCATTTATATTTTTCTGAAAATTATTCAGCAAATATGAAAAAACGGCTTTACTCCCATTACTCGCGGCTATCTTTAGCAAGAGGCCTGGATTGTTCATGTAAGTGATTTGATTGGCATCTAAAATGTCTAGCACATATAAATGATCCAAAGTAACAGCAGTATTGAGAATTTTAGGGGTCGCTAAATTTTCATAGAGACAATCGCCCTGGAAAAAAACTGTCCGAGACACATTTGTATAATCCTTGATTTCCTTGGCTGCTCTTATCATTATCGCCTCATTAAGGCATTCAGACAACGAACAAGCACAGTAACGAAGACCAGGGGAGATAATTTTATTGCTGCAGCCAAATGTTTGGTGGCCTTGAAGTATTTTTGAGCATAAAAAGCAGATATTCCTTTTTCTACCTGCCCAGAAACATGTATACTTTTTTCTTTAAATTTTGAAAGAACCTTATTTACTTCAAGGACAACTATATCATATTTAGGTCGTTTATTAAAATATACTTTTGACAAATTCTCAGATAAAGAATGAATCGTGGTATATTCGGATGCACGAAGAAGCCATTCCCAATCTTCAAATCGTTTAAGCGATTCATCAAATGTACCAACCTTCGAAAATATGGTGCGATTCACTAACATTGTCGAGCCGGGAGATAAAAAACACCCCTTTTGTAATTCTTTTTTTGTTTGGGTCTCTTTAGGAATCCTCTCCTTTCTTGTTTTATGCAGTTCATGAATAATTTCAAATCCTGTTGTAGAAATTAAACCAGGGATTGTATTGTGATAAGCAACTTGTTTTTCTAATTTATTAGGCAACCACTCATCATCTGAGTCAAGAAAGGCAATTAACTGACATTGTGCTAACTTTATACCCGCATTTCTCGCAGCTCCTGCTCCACTATTCTTTGAGAGACGAAAGAAAGTTATTGGCAACTTTTTATTGCTTTGAAGAACTGACTCCAAACTTTCATCAGAGCCATCATCAACAACAATAACTTCAGTTGGCTGAAGTGTTTGGCGAGAAATGCTTTCCAATGCGCGCATTAAAAGTTGGGGTCGATTATAAACGGGAAGGATGACGCTACTATCATTCATAAAAAATTTCCTCAGACCTTAGGATCTCAGACGCTACGGCGCAAAGTAGCTTATTTTCGCCTAAATAACCATCACAAAGTTTCGCCAAGGCAAGACGCTCATGAAATGAACACCCATTCGCAGACAGCGAAAGAAAAAATCCTTGTTTACAGATTTTTTTTTCTTTGTCATTAACAAGAAGAAAGATTTTTTTTTCATCTATTTGACTAATGTTAATTCTTTCTAACATATGTTCATCAATTAAATAAGCTAAGCGTCCACGTGCATGATTTTTAAGCAAAAAATTTGCTATATAGAATGTTTCTAAAGCCGGCTCAACGTTTATTGTTGGGTTATATGCCAAATTACGAATTGGTTTTCCAAAAATCTTTATATCTTCTTGTAAATCCTCCCTGTTCCAATAAAAACAAAAAGATTGAATTTGAGGAATTGCAAACAACTGAGTTGATATATCTTGAAACGAAGGAACCTTCCTCAAAGGCATCATATCGATAAGCACGTCGACTGCGTTCGAAAAATTTATATCAAATATTGTTTCTTTTTTTGCTGTAGTAACGAAAACGTTACGTGTTTTATACTCTATACAATATACAATATAACCTAAAACCATATGGGGGAGAGTAAAAATACAATTTTTAATCCCATAAAAACGGTCATAAAACCACCTAATCCTTTGGTTAAAAGACATCTTTCCCCCGTGAAACTATTGATGTGCGCATTTGTTCATATAATCTCTCCAAACTCGCCGAATCCTCTTTCTCCCAATATAGTCTTTGATCATGACGAGCGAACAAAAAATGTTCCTGTCCTACAGGGACTTCTATGCTCTGACTGAACTTTTCTTCAATATGAGAAATAACATAGGGCACCCCACAAAAAGTTGCCATGGTAGCATAGCCACTTGATGATCCCATAAAAAGGTCTGCATGTGCGAGAAGGGCTAGTTCATGAGCCAAACCAAGCCCCATTGTTCGTGGAATTAAGACATTTGGAAGCCTTAAGAACTGATTTGTCCATTCAGAATAACCTCCTACAATTATAAATTTAACCCTATCATCAGAACTGTATATAGCTTCAAAGAACTTTATCCATTCCTTTAAATCTGCATCACGGTGAAGCGCCATAGGATTTTTTGATAAAAAGCTTTGACGCATATTTACGACTACACAAAATTGGCCAGGTAATTTTTTTTTGTAAAAATCTTTCGCCCAATTCTCATATCCTTTTGGAGAAGAAAGTATAGGTAAAAAATCATTCTTTTTAAAAAAAGAGTTTATCCGCCTATAAGAAGTTATATCTAATTTTCGCATAATATGGCCCCAAAAGGAGGGCCACGTCTTTCTGCTGTCCAAAAACGTCTTAATAAGGAACCTTTGTCCAAGAGCAGTATCTCGAATGACTTTAAGAGAATCTAGACTGGGCAAGCAAGTAAAAGCAGGAAGTAATGATTCGATAGCTGCAATTTGATTGTTTGGATTTAGAAACGCTTGATAGCGACAATAAGGCCGTCGTGGATCTATGAGTAACAAAAAATCTACAAGAGAACATTTACTCTCATGTGCCAATACAGCAATATTCATTTGCCATGTCAAAGCATCACCCAATGCATACGGCGCATATGAAAAATCGTATATGCCTGTAAACTTAGAAGCTATCAGAGCGTTTCTCCATAAATCCAATTACGCAAAACATTTATCTTTTGTCTACGATTTATCGATAAAGTTCTTCGAATATAGCTCCACGTACCACGAATAATTAAACGTGTGAAGAGTTTAAAAGATAATAAAGAGTAATATTGATGATTTTTTAGCAAAAAAATTAAGGTGTGAAAGCTATATTCATATATAACCGCAGATTTTTTAAAACAATATTTAAGCTCTCTAAACTGTGGTTCAAGAATTAAATCTAAAATTTGCCTTAGAGTTTCTAATTGTCTCTTTTTATCTTTTAGCCCTGTTGCTGAATATGAATCCTTCCTGATACAAAACCAAGTTAAATTTTGTGGAAGAAAACAGATACCATAACGAAAGGCCATAGCAAAACACGCAAACCAATCTGCGCCAAGTTCTAAATAAGCTCGAAACAATCCCACATCTCTTAAGGCTGCTGTTCTAAAAACACAGGAATTTGAGGGAAAAGTAAAACAACGTTTTCGTAAAATTGAAACTAATTCAGATGGGGATAAGTATAAAGGCCGACGAGAAAGGTTAAGTGGGAAAGCATATTTTTTTCCTGTTTTGGGAAAATATTCCCCAGGAAATGAGAAAGAAAAAGCAGCTTGTGGGTGTTGTATCAAAATAGATACTGATATTTCTAAAAGATTTGGCTCTACAAGATCATCACAAGCAGAAATTTTAACAAAAGGTGAGCGAACCAGAGAAAGCCCGCGGTTTATTGCAGCATTCACTCCCATATTTTTCTTAATACGCTCAATTCGTATAGTAGAATATTTATTTTGAAGGTTTTTAATGCGCTTAATTCCATCATCAGTTGAACCATCGTCGACAACAATAATTTCATGAGGAGGCAAACTTTGATTCAAATGTTGCAAAAGAACAGATTCAATCAAGTTGGCTTGATTGAAATAGGGAATTACGACAGTAATTAAAGATGATTCTAATTTATCCATTACAAAAAATTTTCAGCGGATAATAATTAAAAGGGCCCGCGAAACTCCAAATATGGGACATCAAGAAAGTCCTCTGGTTTAATATCTGGCTTTGACTCAGCAGCTTTCCCTAAAAGTTTTTTAACCGCTGATACTATATCAGAAGGAAGAGGATAGTAAAAATTTGAAAGAGCTCTTGTTGTAGGTGTGGGCACATCAGGAAGTGTGATACGAATTGGAGGTTCCTTAAGGTATTGATAAACTTTTTCGACGACCCTAGAAACAATTTCACCAGCGAAACCCGCGTGCTTCCAACCAATATCAGCAACAATAAGACGTCCTGTTTTCTTAACAGATTCTAAAAGAGGCTCCTCATCAAGAGGGTTAATTGTGCGAATATCAATAATTTCTATACTAATTCCTTCTTTTTCGAGTTCTTTAGCAGCATTTAAGGCCTCAATTGTGGCATATGAAGATGCTGCAATAGTCACATCGTTCCCTTTAAGTAAAACATTAGACTTTCCTAAGGGTACACGATACATTCCTTTTGGGACCTTATCGGTCATATTATAAAGCCAGCGGTGCTCAATAAATATGACTGGATTATTGTCTTCAATAGCAGAAATCAAAAGCCCTTTTGCATCATAAGCTGTTGCCGGAAGCACGACTTTTAAGCCTGGAACGTGAGCAAACCAAGAGTGCAGACTTTGTGAATGTTGAGCCCCTTGTCCCCATCCTCGACCAACAACCATTCGAATAACCATAGGTACGCTCGCCTGACCGCCAAACATATAATGCCACTTTGCAGCTTGATTAACGATTTGATCCATTGCGAGCATTGCAAATTCTAACCTGAGATGCACCATAATTGGCCGCATCCCTGTTAACGCAGACCCAAGCGCTACACCAGTCATAGCATTTTCAGAAACAGGCATATCTAAGATCCGTTTTGGCCCATACTTCTCGACTAAGCCTTTTGTTGAGCCGAACATAGCAGCACCATCACTAACACCTAACCCCATCACATAGACTGATGGGTCTCTTTCCAAACAAAGATCTTGAGCTTCTTGTAGAGCCTCTACAAACTTTAACTCTCTTGACATTTCAATTCCTCGTTTACTTAAGCTGCAAACAAATGCTCTAAAAGCTGTTCCTTTTCAGGAAAAGGACTTTCTTTTGCAAAAGAAATCGCCTCTTGGATTTCTTCTGCAATTTCCTTTTCCCATTTACTGAATTCACTATCAGTTAATATTCCTGCTTTTAATAGTTTATCCTTATAATTTCGCACCGGATCTTTTTTCTTACCATTTATTACATCTTCTTCAGTCCTAAATCCTAGATGGGTATCGGAAAGTGGACCACAATGTTCTAACCAGCGGTAATTTATATATTCAACAAACACTGGTCCTTTTCCAGAACGCGCATATTCGATCGCTTGACCTGCTGTCTGATATATTTCCTCCAAATCACTGCCATCTGCATGAAAGCTCTGGACACCAAAACCTTGTGGAATATTACTTAATTTAATTCCTTCTGGCCTTCTAACACTTAAAGGAGACATAACAGAATAGAGATTGTTCTCACATATCATAACGACTGGTAATTTATGAATAGCTGCAAAATTTAAGCTTTCATAAAAAGCACCTGTTTCTGTTGCGGCATCTCCAAAAAAGATAACGGATAATTTATTTTCTCCTTGTAAATAAGCACTAAATGAAGCACCAACCCCAATAGGAATTGTACTGCCAACAATAGGAACTGCTCCCAAGAACCCAGCATCAAGATCAATAAGGTGCATTGACCCACCTTTTCCTGTAGCACAGCCAGTTTTTTTGCCATAAAGTTCTGCCACCATCTTCTTTAAACTTCCACCTTTTGCTAAATAATGAGCATGGCTTCTATGTGCTGAAGTAATAAGCTCCTGCTTTTTAAGATGATGACAAACACCCACTGCAACAGCTTCTTGCCCTAAACTAAAGTGGGTCGGACAACGCATCTCATATTCAGCATATAATTCAGCCAAACGACTCTCTATCATCCTAATACGCAAAGTATCACGTAAAAGTACTAAAGAAATTTCTTTCTTATATTCTAACATTATCCTTCTATCGCAGTTTTATTGCATTACGCGCGTAAACGGTATTCCGTTGGCCAGTCAACAAGTTGATCTTGGTATTCTTTAACCCAATCAACCATTTCTTCGATCCCTTCACGTAAGGTAATTATAGGCTCCCACCCAACATCCTTTTTAATTGCGCTTGAGTCTAACCAATAGCAACCGTCTTGCCCTAATCGATCACCTACAATGTCACAAACTTCCTCAAATTTTTTCCCCATGACATCTGCAACAAGCGCGACTAAGTCTTTTATTGCTGTCGGTTCTTGAGGACCCACGTTATAAATGGTACCTAAAGGACCCTTCTCAGCCACCAAAGAAATGGCTCTTGCTAAATCACGAGCATGAATATAGGATTTCTTCGCGTTTCCACCCCCATGCAATGGCACCTTTTCACCTTTTAACACAGATACGATTGTCTTAGGAATAATACGGTGTAACAATTGGCCTGGACAATAGGAATTAGAAGGACGTATTATATTCATTGGAAAATTACAGAACTTATACATTGATTCTAAATACAGATCAAATGCAGCTTTTGAGGCTGCATATGGACTTGAAGGACGTATTGGATCGCCTTCTTTCGAGGGAGACATTACTGAACCATAAAGCTCTGATGTACCAATTTGAATAAACCTCTCAAGATAATCTCTTTTACCTAGTTCTTCAGCAAGTTTTGCTAAAGCCATCGAATTAGTTTCAAAGAACCGCCAAGAGTGCTTCCAGGAAACTGCCCCCTCGCCTTGAGCTGCATAATTAATAATAATCTGAGGTTTTTCCCTATCAAAAAGTTCGAGAAGGAGATCAAGTTCGTGGGTTATATGATAAGCGTAATATGAATATCGATCGTCATTTTTTCCAACATTTAAAGAAAAAGCTTCAGGTTTTTGTATATTTCGACCAACAGCAAGCATACGATCACAACTCGCCTTTTTCAAAATATAGTCACACGTTGTTTGACCAAATGAACCGCCTGCACCAATTACTGCATATCTTTTTCCCATATCATTCCCCTTCTTATGGTTAGCACAAAACAAATAACAATATACTTTCTAAATTCTTTTTCTTATTCCTGCAAGCTATTTCACAACCCCCTATTTGAGAGAGAAAAAGCCAGAGCCTTCCCTTATTTTTCTCTCCGCCTCTTCATCCTCTAACCATTCATACTGACTCAAGAGATGATCCTTTTGAAATTCTGCAACAGTGGTATCTGGAACCCCTGCAATCAACCTCTCTCCCTTAAAGAAAATGCCGCTAAACGGCACAGAGCAATCGCAACAGGCATTATAAACATCATTTAAGTGCTCCGCACGATCATCGATAAGAACTACTTTACCAGGGTTTTTCCTTAAACAATACTGGCGAATGATCTCTCCCTTACTATAAGACCCTGTTGAAAAAATCCCCTTATAAAAGGTTGCATCATAAGGCTTTGAAGGAGAGCTCAAAATCACCTCCTTATTCTGTCCACAGTAAGTTAAGGTGAATTCTAACCCCTTTTCAGTTAATTCCTTATGGCGCCACTTTTCCATCAAGGGGATATCTCCCAAGGGACCTGTTTCCATTTGTGTTAAGGCATAAAGAGGAAATTTTTCTTTTAACTCCTTGATAAAGCCGACCCACTCTTCAGAAACAAGTTGGGTTTGTCTTTGCAGCCGCCACCGACTTAAAAGAGTCTCAAAGTGAGGAATCCGTTCACGATCCCTTTTAATATCATCTATAAGGGTTCGATAGGGACTTCTGAAACGAAAAACCTTTGAAATTGGGGTGATAAGAGTATCATCCACATCAAGAAAAATAATTGAATTTTCCTCAATGCTAGAAAGAAAGTCCTTGATTTCCTTGAGGGTTGAAACAGACCTAATATGGTGCATCATACAGATCCTCAAAATTCTTTTCTAACCTCACCTCTCTGAAACGCTGGCTCTTTCGATCAAATGACTCTAAAACTCCTTTTTCTAGGTCAAAGTTCCAAGCATGAAGTAAAACCTTTCTTTTTTCGATCCTTTCCTTAATCCATGGAAAAGTTTCTAAGTTTTTCAATGAATTTATAAGAGAATATTGTCCACATAGAGTCATCCTTTTGTGAAGAGTCTCTTGAGAATGAAGTTTAAGAACGGTGTCATATGCTGGTTTTGCAAGCTCCATCCATTTTGCAATAAACCCCTTTTGTTCACAAGTCTCGGGGGTTTGTTCTAAAAGGGCTTGTATGCCGCCACATTGGGTATGGCCGAACAAAATCACGTGACGTATCCCAAGGCTACAGACCCCAAATTGTAAGGCAGCGCTGGTGCCATGGTAGGATTGATCCTCCTCATAGGGAGGAACAAGATTAGCCACGTTACGAATTACAAATAAATCCCCAGGTTGACAACCCATAACAATTGCCGGATCTATGCGTGAGTCTGAACAAGCAATCATAAGGATTTTGGGTCGTTGTCCCAAACGAACAAGGTCTTCAAAGATAGAGGCTGGATTCTTAAAATACTGTTTTCGAAACTTCTCATATCCTTTGATTAATGCTTTAATATCTTTTGCCAAAGTCCATGCCTCATGTCTCAAATTTAAAGAATCTGACAAGCTTGGTCAAAAGAAAGCCGAGGAGACCGCGGACCTCGTAAACCTGACGGATCCCCATATCCAAGGTTACATAAAAAATTTGATTTAAACCGTCCCTCTGGAAAAAATTCCTTATCCACACCTTGATTTGAAAAACCGGACATCGGGCCACAATCAAGCCCACAAGCTCTTGCTGCAATAATAAAATACGCTCCTTGAAGGGTGCTGTTACGGAAAGCAGTTTCTTGTGCAAAGTCTTCTTTACCTTCAAACCAAGACTTTGCATCTACATAAGGATACAAAAAAGGAAGGTGTTCGTAAAATTGAAGATCATAGCCCAGAATAGCTGTCAAAGGAGCACTCATGGTTTTCGCAACGTTGCCTTCATTCAAGTGAGGACGTAATCTTTCCTTTGCTTCTTTGGACCTCACAAAAACGATTCTTAATGGACAACAATTGGCACTCGTAGGTCCAAGCTTCATTAGGTCATAAATGGTGTGTAAAAGTTCTTCCGAAACAGGCTTATCAAACCACTTCGAGTAAGTTCGGGCATCTTTAAAAATCTGGTTTAAAGCCGCCTTTGCAATTTTTCCCATCTGATTCCTTAAGGCTTTAACTGTACATGACTTTCATCATAGGCTTTTAGCCCACGATTTTGAATTAATTGTTGTAAATCATGTGTATAAGCTGTTCCACGAACTGAATATTTCGTAAGGCATGCTGCTAATTTATGACCACATAATTCTTGATTCCTGGCTCTTAATAAAGCTCGATCCTTACGAAAGGCACTATAGGCTTGATGGCGGTTTAGATTTTTTACATAAGCTTCAACAGAGCGTTGAAGACTTTCAAACTTCGCAACTTTTGTTTTGGTTGCCATATATCCAAAGGGAGAATTCTTCTTTAGAGCAGCAAAAGAGCGCCCTCCTCCCGTTTCCAAAATTCCTTGAGCGAGAGCCAGGGAAGGAGGAACTATATCCACGTGAACAAGCAAAGACTCTATTTTGGTTGACTTACATCGATAGTCAAATGCGAGTTTACTGAGCCACATTTTTTCTGAATGTCGGAGGTGATGCCCATGCTTTTGGCGCTCCCGCAGGCTCAAAAGACGCTGTCTATCCGCTAAGATTTGTTCATTGACCCTTAAAATATGTGGTAAAAGGATCTGGATAAAATCAGAGTTTGAAGATTTTTTCTTAAGCCTCATATCCTGAGGAAGCTTTGAGAGGAATACGCGCGGAACGTGTCCTTCAGATTTTGCCTTTGCAAGTGTATAATTATTATTTTTAAAAACTCGATTAAGCTCTTTTACACTTGAAACCTGCAAATATTTGTCTTGAAAGTTCCGAGAAGGCTTAAGCCCAAAAGCCTTTGCTGATCCAACGGAGGCCGAAGGTTGACCTTTTGAAAGGACCTGGGTTTTCTCCACAATCTCGTGAGACGTAGATAAAAAGGTCTTACTCAAAACGTATCCAACATGACCCACAACCATTATCCCTACAATAAGGACTAGGAAAATTTGAGTTTTTGAGTTTTTCAACATATCTATCTCCTAACTCTCAATGGCTCTAACTTCAAGAACCTCTGGTACATAGTGATGCAACATATTCTCGATGCCAGACTTTAATGTAGCTGCGGAACTCGGACACCCTGAACAAGCTCCTTGCATATGTACATAAACGATACCCTCTTCAAATCGATCAAAAACAATGTCTCCCCCATCCATGGCAACAGCTGGACGGATACGTGTATCTAAAATTTCTTGAATCTGACCGACTATCGGATCATCATCATATTTTGAAGAAGTAGTGATTCTTTTGTCATAAAACAAGGGTTGATGCGTTACAAAATGTTCCATAATGGTTCCTAAGACCTCAGGTTTAAGAACCGCCCATTCTTCGGAATCATCCTTAGAAACTGTAATAAAATCCGCACCGAAAAAAATTCCCTTCACACCATGAATCTCAAAAAGTTTCAAAGCAAGGGGAGATTTTGAAGCTTCCTCTAGAGACTTAAACTCTATGGTTCCCTCTGACATAAGGGTACGACCAGGAAGAAACTTCATGGTAGCCGGATTTGGTGTTTCCTCTGTTTGTATAAACATTGTACACACTCATCCTTATCAACGATGCAACCTTCATAACCAAAGTCATTGTAAAATGCAACCCTTTCGTTGATAACTATATGAGCAACTTATCCCTCTATAAAATGAGGTCTTAATAGATATCCGTGAATGAATCCTTATGAACTTTGAAGTTTTTCGATTTCTTCTTTAGAAAGCTGGGTTGTGGATATAATAATGTCGACGTCCACGCCTTGTAAAAGGAGAGACTTAGCAATTTCCAACTCTCTTTCTTGTTTGCCTTTTTCAAGTCCTTTCTCTAGACCCTCCTCTCTTCCTTTCTCTAGACCCTCAGTTCTTCCTTCTTCTCTTCCTTTCTCCATTCCTTCGATTCTTCCCTTTTCAAGACCCTCATCATATTTCTGGGCCATAGAGGCAATATAAGCCCCCTCGTATTTTTCCGCTTGGTCATAGGTTAAAAGCTCTTCCTCGTTCCAGTGAAAGCGATCTAACTCCTCATAAGCGCGCTCAATGATCATGTCCTTGCCAACAAGCTTTTCTAACTCTTTCTCTGATGTCTTTTCTGCATTCTTAAAAAAGTACATCCATTTATCTGAAATTGAAGAAAGTTCATGAATTGACTTTTGAAACTTAGGAAGCTCAAGAAATGTAAAGGAAAAGTCCTTTAAGTCATGCTCATAACTATCCTTGTCTAAAATCACGTGTTCTGACTTCCAATGCTT
>MEMA01000032.1 GCA_001767835.1 Alphaproteobacteria bacterium GWC2_42_16 | reverse complement strand
CAAAAAGTGGATCAGAATATCCTTATTCTTTTCAGTCCCAAAAATCCTCCGAAAAGCCAGGTCATTCTTGGGGTCTAAAAACTTGCTAAGCATGATTCAATCTCTTTCCCTTCAAAATCAAGGTTTCATATTATAAAATAAATGGCAAGAAATTTTTATACAACTTATTGAGTGGAAACTTAAGTTTTTGAACTTGGCCGTTAACAATCAAAAACACCTCTCCTCCTTGCAAATTCTAAGACATACAAACGAAGGGCGCTAGCAAGATTTCCCTTACGCGTTGAATCAATATTTCTGATCAGTTGAATCAAAGGGATCCCTTGCACCTTTGCCGCCATTTCCAAGGCTTCCCAATAGGCCTTTTCTAAAGAAATACTTGTTCGATGACGGTGAAGAGTAATGGAGCGTTTGTGGAATTGCTCACCTGAAAGATCATCAGTCCCCATTGGATCCGACCATCTGTTCCGGATTAACCCATTGATAATATTGCTCTTCAGTGAGATAGCCTAAGGCAAGGGCTGCTTTTAAAAGTGTCGTATTGTCCTCATAAGCCTTTTTTGCAATATCAGCTGCCTTATCATATCCAATATGTGGACTTAAAGCTGTGACAAGCATGAGAGAAGTTTGAAGGTGTTTTTTAATTTGTGTTTCACGTGAAACAATGCCAACGACGCACCTTTCAGTAAAACTTTTTACCGCATCAGAAAGCAAGCGAATGGATTGGATAACATTGTAAACAATCACAGGCTTAAATACATTCAATTCTAATTGGCCATTTGATCCGGCAATGCTCACCGTCACGTGATTCCCCATCACTTGCGCTGCCACCATGGTCAAGGCCTCACATTGAGTTGGATTAACTTTCCCCGGCATAATAGAAGACCCTGGTTCGTTCTCGGGAAGAATCAACTCTCCTAAGCCACCTCGAGGTCCAGAGCCCAGAAGACGCATGTCATTTGCAATTTTCATCAAAGAAACGGCCAATGTATTCAAGGCACCCGAAACTTCTACAAGCGTATCTTCTGAAGCCAGCGCTTCAAATTTATTGTCTGCGCTTACAAAAGGAAGCCCTGTCAAGTCGGCTATTTTCTGGGCAAAGGCTTTGGCAAATTTAGGATTTGCATTTAATCCAGTTCCAACGGCGGTCCCGCCTTGAGCTAACTGATAAAGGTGGGGGAATGTATTTTTTATCCTCTGGATTCCCATTTTAATCTGGGCCGCATAGCCTGAAAATTCTTGCCCCAAAGTCATGGGCGTTGCGTCTTGAAGATGGGTTCGCCCAATCTTAATGACTTTCTTAAAAGCAGAGGCTTTATCCGTTAAAGCTTTTTTCAAATGCTCTAAGGCGGGTAAGAGTTGATGATGGATCATTTGAGCTGTTACAATATGCATCACCGTTGGGAACGTATCATTAGAAGATTGGCTTTTATTCACATGATCATTCGGGTGAACAGGGGATTTTGAGCCAATTTGTCCGCCAAGCAGCTCTATCGCCCGATTTGCAATGACTTCATTAGCATTCATATTGGTTTGAGTTCCCGAGCCTGTTTGCCAAACGACAAGAGGAAAATGATCGTCTAACCTTCCCTTCATCACCTCATCAGCCGCTTGAACGATTGCTTGACCTAAATGAGGCTCCAATTCCCCTAACGCCATATTCACGAGGGCTGAGGCTTTTTTCTGCAAGCCTAAACCTCGAACCAATGGGAGCGGCATAATTTCATTACCAATAGGGAAATTTTCACGAGAACGCTCTGTTTGTGCTCCCCAGTACTTATCGAAAGGAACCTGGATTAATCCAAAACTATCCCTCTCTGTACGGGTCAAATTTTTTTCTTTCATGGCTACTCACTCCATTGCGGTTTAAGTGATCTTTAGTGTAAGTTTGGCATATGTCACGTCTCAAGCCAATGGATCATGCACTTTGTGAAGCTGAAAAAGCCTCCACTCAAAACGAAGTTCCTGTGGGCGCCGTTATTGTAAAGGTATCGACTGGAAAGATCCTCGTCTCTTCCCATAATGAAATGGTTCAGAGAAATGATCCTACAGCCCATGCAGAGCTTTTAGCAATCCAAAAGGCTTGCCGCCTCCTGGGCCAAGGACGCCTCGATGATTGTGATATTTATGTTACGCTTGAGCCATGTCCCATGTGTGCCCAAGCAATAAGCTTTGCGCGCTTCAGACGCCTTTATTTTGGAGCCTATGATCCCAAAGGAGGGGGCGTGGACCATGGGGCTCATGTGTTTCGTGCTTCTTCTTGCCATTATAAGCCTGAAATTATCGGAGGGCTCAATGAAGAAAAGTGCAGGGCGCTTTTAGTTGACTTTTTTCAAAAGATACGTGGCACAGCTTCTTAGATTTGCTAAGGTCAGGAAAAAAGAGGAATAATACCTTCCCTATGAATCTCTTCAAACGCGGATATAATCAAATTATTTATTTGACAGGGGTTTCCCTTACTCTGATCACCTTAGGAATTGAATACTTTCAATATGAACACCAAAAAGGCTACGTTCTTATCGACCTTAAAAATCATTTAGACGGATATGCCTCCACGCTTAATGTGCAAGCCCGTACAATTAAAGAATATGTGAATGGTCTTAAAATTGCGGCAGAGAATAATCTAATTTATATCCAAAACTTTCATATTTCATCTCCCCTCTTTACCTTCCTCAGAAACAATACCCAAAACACAGGTTTTTATTTTGACATCAGACGGGCAAATCTTGACAAAGGTATGATTGGTAACCTTACGGGAATGGGATCTCTAGAGAATTTATCAAAAAAGGTCAAGGATGAAATCAATATGGCCCTTCTTTTAAATACTTTCTTTGAAGTGATCTTAAAAAACAACAGTGGATCTGTGTGGGTTTATTATACCTCAAAAAACAATTTCCAAAATCTTTATCCGTGGACACCTCCCACCTCAAACATTTATCATAAGGCTATTCAAGGTAAAGATTTCTTTAGAAAAGCTACGCCGGAAAATAATCCGAGGAGAGAGAATTTTTGGACATCTGCTTATCAAGATGGTGAAAGTTATGAACAGGCTTACCAAAGGGGAATTGTTGTTACAAATACGTCTCCCGTTTATAATGCTCATGAGTTTTTAGGAAGCCTTTCTTTAGATATAAGCCTCGAAAAACTTAACCAGATTCTAAAAGACTTTGATCCCCTTAAAGGAACCCTTTTTCTGATAAATCAAGAAGGGCAGCTCTTAGCCACAACCCATGTCCCGACTTCCCCCCCCAAAGCCGGTCAAATGCTGACCATTCAAGATCAAGTCCCTCCTGATATTTATGATCGAATTCAAGCGGGAATGAATGAACCCTATGGAGCTTTTTCTTTTGGAGATCCTTCCCTTGTTTATGTAAAAGGAATGAAGGATGCTCCGTGGTATTTGGTTTATATTGCAGCCCAATCAGATCTCTTTACCCAGGCCTTCTGGGAGGCAGTTGAGGATATTTTTATTATTCTCATCATGCTTCTTTTTGTGGTAGGTATGGGCTATATCCTGGTAATTCGAAACTTTATCTCCCCCGCTCAAAAACTTGTGAATCATATCACAAATGAAAACGAAGGACTTAAAAGCATTCCCCAAAACGTACCATCCCTATGGAAGCCCTGGTTTCGTATTGTTTCCCGGATCTTTGATGAAAATCGGCTTCTCATGGCGAACCTCGAAGACCAAGTCACAATCCGTACGAAACAACTCGCACGTAAAAACCAGCAGTTGGAAAAAACCCTAAAGAACTTAAAAATGGCACAAAATCAAATCATTACACAAGAAAAGCTTGCAAGCTTGGGGGCTTTGACCGCAGGCATAGCTCATGAAATTAAAAATCCTCTTAATTTCGTTATCAACTTTACGGATATTTCTTTAGAATATTTGAGTGACTTAAAGAAAAAAGTTCCCAATGATGAAGGACTTTTAGTTCAAGTTGAAAATAATCTAATGCGAACAAAAGAACATGCCGAAAGAGCTGACTCCATCGTCAAAGGTATGTTGGCTCACGCGCGGGGTGGACTAGAGACCCTCACATCCTTTAACCTCAATGAGCTTATGGATGAAGCCCTTGTTCTTGCCAGCTTTGGATTTCAAGGGCAAGAAGCCCACTTTTCAGCCAAAATGACAAAGACATTTGATCTGAAAATAAAGTCGATAAAAGGATATCAACAAGATTTAGTTCGTGTCTTTTTAAATATTATTAATAATGCCTATTTTGCCATGCAAGAAAAGAAAAAAAAATTAGGGCAGTCTTACCATCCCCATCTCAAAGTTCAAACAAGAGATGAAAAAGGTAGAGTTAAGATTATTATTGAAGATAATGGTCCTGGCATAAGTAAAGCGCATCTCAAAAAAATATTTAATCCCTTTTTTACAACAAAGGAGGCAGGGCTGGGGACAGGCTTAGGACTTTCTTTAAGCTACGATATCATTACCCAACAACACCATGGCCATTTATTTGCTGAAAGTAAATTAGGGACTTATTCCCGTTTTATCATCGAATTGCCAAAGGATGGGCGGAGATCAGATGAATAACCATGAATTATCCTATGATGTGCTTATCGTAGGGGGTGGGCCAGCTGGTCTTGGGGCCGCTATCCGATTAAAACAACTGGATGAAAATTTAAAGGTCTGTCTTCTCGAAAAGGGAGCCGAAGTTGGACGTCATATTCTTTCAGGAGCAGTCCTTGATCCTCGATCTCTCCAGGAACTTTTTCCTGATTGGCAAACGCGAGGAGCGCCTTTAACAACCCCCGTAACAAGGGATAACTTTCTCTTTTTAACTCCTCAAAAAGCTTTTTCTCTTCCCGTTCCGCCGCCTCTGCGAAATAAAGGGAATTATGTGGCAAGTTTAGGAGCTCTTTGCCAGTGGCTTGCCATGGAAGCGGAAGGATTAGGAGTTGAAATTTACCCCGGATTTGCTGGAGCCAAGTGTTTGTTTAATGAAAGAGGGGAGGTCCTTGGGGTTGAAATAGGCCCTCTCGGTCTTGATTCAAAAGGGAAACCAACACCTCGATTTGAAGCGGGGGTAAAAATCCGTGGGAAATTGACATTCTTGGCTGAAGGATGCCGTGGCTCACTCTCACAAGAGATCATCAAAAAATATAAATTAGATCAAAATTCTGACCCGCAAACTTATGGGCTTGGCCTTAAGGAAATTTGGGAAATTGACCCTTTAAAAAGCACCCCCGGCCAGGTCATCCATACTATTGGATGGCCCTTAAATTCGCATACCTACGGGGGATCTTTTCTTTATCATCTTGAGGGCTCTCAAGTTCTCATTGGCTTTGTGGTGGGACTAGACTATGAGAACCCTTATCTTAACCACTTTAATGAATTCCAACGATTTAAAACGCATCCTTTAGTTCACTCTCTTCTCAAAGGTGGAAGGTGTCTCTCCTATGGAGCTCGGGCTTTGAATGAAGGCGGATATCAATCTATCCCCGCCCTGGAATTTCCTGGTGGCTGTTTGATGGGGTGCGCTGCAGGTTTTCTGAATGTGGCAAAGCTTAAAGGCTCCCACACAGCCCTTAAATCCGGTATGCTTGCAGCCGAAGCTGCTCATGATTTTCTTATCCACAAAAAACCCTTTACCTACCAAAAACGTCTTCAAAAGAGTTGGATCAATGATGAATTATATAAGGTGAGAAATATCAGGCCCGGGTTTCAAAAAAGCCTCTGGAGGGGGCTTATCAATGCGACCTTTGAAACCTATTTTTCCTGTGGAAGAAGCCCCTGGACCCTGAAGAATCAGGCTGATCACCTTCAACTTAAACCTGCAAAAGAGTGTGCTCCGATCGTTTATCCTAAACCTGACGGAAAAATAACCTTTGATCCTTTGACCTCCCTTTATCTTGCCAATATTCGAAGTGAAGAGAATCAACCCAATCATCTCCATTTGCGGAATCCTGAGGTCGCTCTTACGATCAACAAGAAAATTTATGACTTTCCTGAAGGTCGCTATTGCCCCGCCCAGGTCTATGAGCTTCTCGAAGGGCAACTTCAAATTAATGCTCAAAATTGCATTCACTGCAAAGCCTGTGATATCAAAGACCCGACTCAAAACATAATCTGGACCCCTCCTGAAGGTGGATCAGGCCCCAATTATATTAATATGTGAAGATGGAAGTGTTAATTTTTGATAAAATACCCCTCTTTGCCATTGAGCAAGATTTGAGGGGAATTGGGGTCGTCTTCTATTTTCTGCCGCAGACGATAAATATGGGTTTCAAGGGTATGCGTCTCCGCTTCAGGATGGTACTTCCACACCTCTTTCAGAAGCGTTTCCTTTGACAGATCTTCACCCTTATTCAGAGAAAACAGGCGTAAAAGCTGACATTCCTTTTCCGTAAGGCGAAGGTCTTCCTTTATTTTAAGATTAGTTAGAGTTTTTTCTCTTAATTTCAAGATAAAATGGGAAAAGTAAATTTCTTGGGAATAGGGAAGATTTTTAAGGCGAGATAAAAGGTCTAGAAGCTTAAAAGGACGCGAAAATGTTTCAAAATTCAGGGCGGGAATATCTCTTTCCTCATAGGGAGGTGTATATAAAATAGCTGCACTTCCCTTTTCTTCCTCGAGGACTTGCAGACCCGCTTGAGGTAAAATCTCACAAATAGCATCCCGCAATACAGGATTTTCTATGCGAATACAAATCCTTAACATCATTCACTGTGGCATGTCCGACACATGCCCTCTAAAAATGCATTTAATGTAAATTTTATCATTGAGACGCGATCTCGCAAGTGTCTTTTATAAGAGGATAATTCGTCTTCTAAAAGAAGATCATTTATCACAATTTCGTTAACAATGTCCCGTAAGTTGGAGGAAAACAATGGTTCGTACCCTTCTTGGTTCAACAGCTTTTTTAAGCATATTATTGATCAGTCCGCAAGCTTTTGCCGCAAAAACAACCCCTTCTCCTGCGATGGAGACCCCGCAACTTAAGTTTTCAGGGCAGACATCCTTTAACTCCTATTTTTTTAGAAATAAAAGAATTACGAGGGCTACACGAAAACCAAGCGCCAACCAACCCTGTAGCGAACATAAATATGGACGTGGCCAATTGTTCGCCGTTGATAGTGCGCGCTTAAAAGTCAACGTGGATGGAAAAACTGATCCTGGAATGGAATACGGTCTTGTTTTTGTTTTTGATGGCGATACGAATGCTGATCATTTTGTTCGGGAAGATTATCTCTATTTAGGAGGAAGCTGGGGGAAAATTTATGCGGGAGACACCTTTGGTGTTCAAAACTCGATGGCCTTTGGTGGCTATGACGACTGGGGGGCAACAGGTTTCATGGATAGTGGTATCCTTGAGCGTGTTGTTAATGACACAACAGGTACGGTTACTTCCGTTGACCTAGTTGGAGACACAAGCCGTGATACTAAACTTACTTATTTTACGCCCCGGTGGTATGGATTTCAGGCGGGCGCTTCCTATACCCCTCGTACAGAACATAGAGGGCAGGGAAGCATTGAGTCTCGCAGAAGTGAGAAAAACCCTAAAAAGCCTTTTGACACGGATAATATTGCGAATGGACTCAACTTTATTCATAAGTTTGCCAATGAGATAGAAATAGGTCTTTCTGCAACAAGCATTTTCGGCCAAACCCGTTCAGAATATCATGGGTCTCCGCCACGGCGGAATACGGCTTCTTTTGCTTTTGGAGGGACCATATCCTATTGCAACTGGGGGTTCGGTGCTGAATATGGAAACAATGGTCGTTCACAACAACTTAAGGTGGGTGGAAATAAAGTCAACGCTGGTCAATTCGTAGACTTTGGTCTTTCTTATAAATGGGGTGCTACCAGGCTGACTACTGGATATTACTATGGCTGGAGAAAGGCCTTGGGAGGTGGCATCACTGACAACTTTATTTCTCGCAAATCTAGAACAAATGCTGTTTCTGCTGCTATTGATCATAAGCTTGCGCCTGGGTTAGGTATTTATGCTGAGTATGCTCACTTTCAAATGAAGAACCCAGCGGCTCTAGACGAAGCGAACCGCATCAACACCACTATATTAGACACTTGTAGTGAGTGGAAGGGAGGGGTGCCAAGCAATAGAGCCAACGTCTTTCTTGTCGGATCGCGCTTGGTCTTCTAAATCAATTGATATAAGTTAAAAAAGGAGGGCTATGTCCTAATGGCACTAACTCAAGAAATCAGGGGGTGCCCCCCACTAAGTTAGTACCTTTAGGATTCTTCCTTGTCATTTAAGGTGAAACAAATCATATTGAAAATATCATTAGAGGATACTTAAATATGCTCACGAAGTTTCTAGATCCCAAGAATGACTTTGCCTTTAAGAGGATTTTTGGAACCGAAAAAAATAAGGATATCTTGATTCATTTTTTGAATGATATGCTGACCTTTAAGGATCGGGCTTTGATTCAGGACGTGACTTTTCTTAAAACCATTCAAGATCCAGAAACCGCTTCAAAAAAGACCAGTATTGTAGATATCCTTTGTAAAGATGAAAAGGACAACCGCTACATCGTCGAAATGCAGGTCGCTAAAGAAAAGGGATTTGAAAAGCGCGCCCAATATTATGCATCAAAGGCCTATATCTCCCAAGTTCACGTAGGGGGAGAATATCATAACCTCAAAGAAGTCATTTTTCTGGCCATTGCTGAATTCATCATGTTTCCTAAGAAAAAGGATTGGAAGTCAGAACACGTGATTTTGGATAAGAATAGTTATGAGCATGACTTAAAGGACTTTTCCTTCACCTTTTTAGAGCTTCCCAAGTTTCAAAAGTCGATTCATGAACTCTCCACAATTTCAGACAAATGGATGTATTTTTTTAAAAATGCAGAGAAGACATCAGAGAAGGATTTAGAAAAACTTGTTGGCAAGGACATGATTATTGAACGTGCTTATGAGGAGCTGGATCGTTTTCATTGGAATGAAGAAGAGCTTTTAACCTATGATCAAGCCGAGAAATATGAAGGAACCTATATCGCCTCCATGGCCCAGAAATATGATGAGGGGCTGGAGAAAGGTAAAAGAGAAAGAGAATTGGAAATCGCTAAATCTCTCCTTTTACAAGGAATAGATACTGACATTATTGTGTCGACAACTGGGCTTTCTAAAGAAGAGATCGAAAAACTTCAAAACTCATAGAAGCGTCCTTTTTTATCCCTTGACGCGCCCATCTTCACAAGGCATACCATAAAGCATTGTCGATCTGGGTGTATCAATGAATCTAAGACTTCTCTCATTACTTTTTTTAACTTTAAGTCTTGTTGGGTGTGCTTCCGACTTTACAGAAGAAAACCTTGAAACAGCTTCAACAGAAGACCGACGTATTAAAGGGGTCGAAAAGTTTTTAGGGGAAGATACACTTCACTTTGGTGGCCCTAAAAAGCGGGAACAAGAAGATACAGGCCTTGGTGTAAATTCCCATCTCTGGCGAGCCACCCTTGATACCATTTCATTTATGCCTATAGCTTCTGCGGATCCTTTTGGAGGGGTGATTCTTACAGATTGGTACTCACCGCCTCAAAGCCCAAAAGAGCGGTTTAAAATGAATATCTTTATCCTTGACCGTCAACTCCGCTCAGACGGCGTGAGGGTTAGCCTTTTCCGTCAGGAACAAAATTCCTCCGGTGGCTGGGTTGACCAAGCCGTTAACCCTCAAACGATTACCGATTTAGAAAATGCTATTTTAGCAAGAGCCAGACATTTTCGGAAAAAAACACTTAAATAAAAGAGCCTTTTATGAGCACGCGATATAACTTTCGAGACAACGAAGCGAAGTGGCAAAAGGCGTGGGACGAGGCTTCCATTTACCAAGCACACGCGACTTCTCCTAAATACTATGTCTTGGAAATGTGGCCTTATCCCTCTGGACGGCTTCATATGGGTCATGTGCGAAACTATACCATTGGGGATGTCATTGCGCGGTATAAAAGGAGCTGCGGGTATTCTGTTCTCCACCCTATGGGATGGGACGCCTTTGGTCTTCCTGCTGAAAATGCAGCCATACAACAAAAAGTACATCCTCAAACTTGGACCCTTGAAAACATTCGTTTGATGAAAGAGGAAATTAAGTCACTTGGAATTTCTTACGATTGGAGCCGTGAGATTTTTAGCTGTTCTCCAGTCTATTATGTTCATGAACAAAAAATGTTTTTGGAATTTTTAAAAAAGGGACTTGCTTATCGCAAAGAATCCTTTGTGAATTGGGATCCAGTAGAAGGTTCCGTTCTCGCCAACGAACAGGTGATTGATGGAAAAGGGTGGCGGTCTGGTGCCCCCATAGAGCGACGTAAACTCTCTCAATGGTTTCTAAAAATTACGGCCTTTGCTCAAGAACTTCTGGAGGATCTTGAAAAGCTTAAGCATTGGCCTGAGCAAGTTAAAACGATGCAAGCCAATTGGATTGGACGATCTGAGGGAGCCCGCATTCAGTTTCCTCTTATCAATCAAAAAGATGTTTTAGAAGTTTTTACCACACGCCCAGATACAATCTTTGGGGCTTCTTTTTTAGGAATTTCAACTGATCATCCTTTTGTTGAAAATCTTGCAAAAGGTTTCCCCGCTCTTCAAGCCTTTATGGCAGAATGCCACGCAACTGGAACCAGTCAAAAAGAACTTGATACAACAGAAAAGAAAGGCTTTAACACAGGCCTTTCTGTACAACATCCTTTTCTCAAAGATGTCGTTTTGCCTGTTTATGTAACCAATTTTGTTCTCATGGATTATGGAACAGGTGTTGTCTTTGGCTGTCCTGCGCATGACGTAAGGGATTATGAGTTTGCACAAAAGTATGACCTCTCTATCATCCCTGTTGTTAAGGGACCTGAAGAAGAAGGCCTTCCCTATGAGGGAGATGGTATTCTCATAAACTCTCAATTTTTAAATGGGCTCACAACTAAGGAAGCTAAAGAGGAAGTTATTAAACGGTTGGTTAGAGAAAAAATTGGCACCTCTGAGATAAGTTATAAACTTCGCGATTGGGGTATCTCTCGCCAACGCTATTGGGGATGTCCTATTCCTATTATTCATTGCGCAACCTGTGGCGTTGTTCCGGTTCCAGAAGAACAATTGCCTGTCAAGCTTCCCCAAGATGTTTCTTTTGATCAACCAGGAAACCCCTTAGAGCTTCATCCAACATGGAAAAACGTTGAGTGTCCAAAGTGCCATAAGCCCGCAGAGCGCGAAACGGATACATTCGATACTTTTGTCGATTCTTCGTGGTATTTTGCACGCTTTTGTTCTCCCCATGCACTTCAACCTTTTGAAAAGGACAAGGCAGAATTTTGGATGCCTGTTGATCAATATATAGGGGGGATTGAACATGCCATTCTTCATCTCTTGTATTCGCGCTTTTTTACAAAGGCTTTGCGGTCGTGTGGCTATTGGGATATATCAGAGCCTTTTCAAAATTTGCTAACACAAGGAATGGTGTGTCACGAAACCTATCGAGATCAGACTGGGTCTTGGCTTTATCCTCATGAAGTGGAAAAGCAGGGTGCTGCTTTTGTTAAAAGTTCCAATGGAAGTCCGGTCAAGGTTGGTCGCTCTGAAAAAATGAGTAAGTCAAAGTGCAATGTAGTTCCTGCTGCTAAAATCGTTGATGAATATGGGGCTGACACGATACGCCTTTTTATGCTTTCTGATAGTCCTCCGGAACGTGATTTTGAATGGACCGAAGCTGGGATTGAAGGAAGTTGGCGCTATCTTAATAAGATATGGCGTCTCGTTACAGGCAATCTTGATGAGATTCAAAGTGTAAAACTCAGCGATGCTCCCGGGCATTTTACGCCAGAAGCTCTGAGTCTTCGAAAGTTAACGCACAAGACAATTCATTATGTTACCCAGGATATTGAGCAGTTCCATTATAATCGTTATGTGGCGCGTTTGAGGGAATTTTCAAACGTACTTGAAGATTTTACTCCTTCTGAGGCTTCAGAAAGGTGGGCCCTTAGCGAGGCTCTTCATACTCTTGTTTTGACGATGTCTCCGGCCTTACCCCATTTGGCTGAAGAGCTGTGGGCTGAATTAGGCCATCCCCCCTTTGTTGTCAATCAACCGTGGCCAAAGCCGCAAGAAGATCTTTTAACCGTTGATCAGGTTACACTTGCCATCCAAATCAATGGAAAAATGCGCGGCACCTGTAAAATTGCTCCTGATTTAGGGAAAGATGCAGCCAGAGCTCTGATTTTAGATTTGCCCTTTGTGAAGGCACAGGTTCAGAATACAATGATCAAAAAGTTTATTTATGTTCCGGGGAAAATTGTCAATGTCGTTTACTAGACTTTTAACACTTTGTTTTTTCTTGAGCCTTACGGCCTGTGGGTTCCAACCCCTTTATGCACCCCATAATTCACGGCACAATACCTCTTACCCAATAAAAATTGCGGCCATCCCGAATCGCGAGGGACAAATATTAAGGAATAACCTTGTGGATATTCTGACTCCAGAGGGAGCACCGTCTCATCCCCTCTATCTTCTTGATATAACGCTTACAGAAGCGGTCATCAGCACAGGCATTAAAAAGGATGAAACAACCAGCCGTAAGGAAGCAAAACTGACGGCAAAAATTACGTTAAAGGATTTTTGCACAAACAAGGTTCTCTATACCCATTCAACCACTGCCATTAATTCATTTTCCATCATTGCAGAAAATTATTATTCCGATTTAACGGCGCAGCAATATGCAAAACGAGAGGCGGCCGGTCTTTTGGCGGAGAAAATTGCTTTGCTGATTAAAACCTATTTGAATTCCTGTCATGAAGATTAATTTTCCAGCCCTCTTTCAAACCCCTCTTGAAAAATATCAGTTTTTCTTTATCTACGGGAACGATAAGGAAGTTTTTGAAAGAACCCTCGTCTACCTGCAAAAAAAGCTTGATGCCTCTTTAACCCATAAAAGTGAAGAGGATATCCAAAAAGGTTTAAAAGCCGAGAAGTCATTATTTGAGGAGAATTGCCCTCAACTGACTTTTGTGCCTCAAGTAACGGACAAAGTTATTGAATGCCTTGAATCTTTTAAGGATGAGGTGGCTATTTTTACCTCCGAGTCAGCTCGCGCTCACTCAAAACTTGTAACTTATTTTGCGGGATCTTCCACCAGCCTTGCCATCGCTGCTTATGCAGCACCTCTATCGTCTTTAGAATTTGAGTTTCTGGCGCGGGAAATAAACCTCTCTGCATCATTTAAAGCTAATTTATTTAAAACCTTCCAAAATGATTATAGGGGCCTCTTAAGCACCCTTGATAAAATCAAGCTTTATGGAGAGGTGCAAGAAGAAGATTTTTCTCTTTTTCTTGAGCCATCTCTGTTATCCGATGACACGACCCAAATCGTTCATGCTTTCCTCTTAAAGAACGTTAAGGAAGCTCTCCGGGCTTTTCCCAGGATAAATCCCGCAGAGCTTATTCCTCTTCTCCGTGGTTTAGGGCGTTCTTTTCAAACCCTTTTTAATCTTCTTGTTTTAAAAGAAACATCAAGCGTACTTCCTTGGATGAAGATGACACCCCCCGTATTTTTTAAAGAGCAGCCTCTCTATGAGAGAGCACTAAGGATGTGGAAGGCAAAGGAGATAACTCGTTTGTTAGAAACTCTTCTCGCCCTCGAAGAACAAGTTAAGTTTTCTAACATGGGAGCGGCTCTCCTTCAGCGACGTCTTTTGCATTGTTTAAAAAATTAAGCGTCTCTGATTTGATTAAACTTTTGCAACAGCTGGTCAAGATCAGTTGGATCACAAAAAGGAATGATGATTTTTCCTCCTTCGCCCTTAAGAATCAAATCTACTTGTCTTTTTAAAAGCTCTGAAAGATGGTGGCGTAAATTTTCCTTTTCGGGATGCACCACCTGACCAGATGAAGTCCTAGACCGGCTGGTTTTTTCCTTACATAATTCTTCAGTTTGTCGCACCGTCAGCCCCTGAGCGAGAATGGATTCAGCAAGAGCTTCTGGGTTTTCCACACTGACAAGTGTACGGGCGTGTCCAGAGGTTAATTGTCCTGAAATGAGGTACTCCTGTACCTTTGAGGGTAAGGTAAGTAAACGAATGGTATTGGCAATGTGGCTCCGACTTTTTCCTAAAATACGGGAGAGAGTTTCTTGGGTGTGGTTAAACTCTTCCGCAAGCCTTCGATAGGCTTCTCCCTCTTCTATAGGATTCAAGTCTTGACGTTGAATGTTTTCTAAAAGACCCAGCTCTAAAGCTTCCTTATCCGACAGCAACCTAATCACAACTGGGATTTCTGTAAGTCCAATTTGTTTTGCTGCCCTAAAGCGTCTTTCTCCTGCAACAATTTCAAATTTCCCCCTTTCACGGCAAGAACGTCTAACCAAAATGGGTTGGAGGATCCCTTTTTCCCGAATAGAGCAAGCTAGGGATTCAATTTCCTCTGGAGGAAAGGAACGACGGGGTTGGTTTTCCCCTGGAAAAATATCTTCAATGGGAAGAGTTCCGGGAGCAACGCCCTGCTTAACTTCAATATTTCCGGGAGTGGCGTCTAGTAAAGCCGAAAGGCCGCGTCCCAAAACTTGTCTTTTCATTTCGCTCATGCTGCTATTTCTCCTTCGTGTGTAGGACCTTCTTGATTTAAAATTTCTTTAGCCAGTTGAAGGTAGGCTTGAGACCCGAAACACTTTAAATCATAAATCACCGCAGGCTTTCCAAAAGAAGGGGCTTCAGCAAGACGAATATTCCTTGGAATAGCCGTTTGATAAACATTTCTTTTTAGGTGCATGCGAACATCTTGTGCGACTTGGACATTAAGATTACTGCGCGAATCAAACATAGTTAGTACAATACCTTGTAGCCTCAATTTTGGGTTAAGATGTCCTCGGACATAATTGAGAGTTGATAAAATCTGGCTTAGGCCTTCTAAGGCATAGAATTCACACTGTAATGGAATGAGAGCTGAAGAAGAAGCCACAAGGGCATTAAGGGTCAAAAGGCCAAGAGAGGGAGGACAATCTATAAACACATATTGGAAGTCGTCAAGCTCTTTCAAGGCCTCCTGTAAGAGATATTCTCTGTTTTTTAGGGTGACGAGTTCCACCTCAGCTCCTGACAAATGAATGTTTGCTGGCAATACATAGAGATTTGGGATGGATGTACTTAAGTAGGCGTAGGCAAAGGGAACTTTTCCAATAAGGACTTCATAACTTCCGCTTGTTTTTCCCTTTTCAATAATTCCAAGTCCCGTGGTCGCATTACCCTGTGGATCGAAATCTATCACGAGAATTTTCTTTCCAAGTGTAGAAAAGGCTGTTGCTAAATTTATGGCTGTGGTTGTTTTCCCAACTCCTCCCTTTTGATTAACAACTGAAATAATTTTTGTCATATGAAGAAATCCTTTTCGGATGTGTAATTTTTAATATATTGCCCCTAGAATCGGTTAAACTTTGAAAAAGTTCAAGATTAAATTCCCACTTTTTTTGGCCATTTTGAATTTCCGTACAGGCCTCTTTCCCTTTTAGGAAAAGGCACACGGTGTTTTTTTTCATTAGCGGAAAAGAGTAGTCTAGAAGAAGCGGAAGTGGGGCCAAGCCTCGTGCTGTAATAAAGTCAAACTTATTTTCAATGGCAAGATTTTCGATGCGTTCATTTAGGATTGTTACTGGTGAAAATGTTTCACGTGAAACATTTTCTAAAAAAATACACTTTTTTAAATCGGCTTCAACCAATGTAACTTTGAGATTCTGAGGGCACGCTATGGCTAAAACAAGACCTGGAAACCCCGCCCCACTCCCCAAATCCGCGAGGTGCGTAGGGCGAGTCGATAGAAAGCGCGACAATTGTAAAGAATCCTTAAAATGCCTCTCCCATGAGTTGACAAGAGTCGCCGCAGAAACAAGGTTAATCTTTGTCTGCCATTCTTCCAGAAGATGCTGATAAATTTTTAACTTCTCAAATGTTTCACGTGAAACAATTTTAGGCATTAAGAGTTCATTGACTCAAAGAATTCAGCGTTATTCTTTGTGTTGCGAAGTTTTTCAAGTAGGAATTCCATCCCATCCATTGTTCCCATAGGAATAAGAATGCGTCTTAAAACCCACATTTTTGTAAGGAGTCCCTTGCTTACAAGGAGCTCTTCTTTTCGAGTTCCTGATTTGGTGATATCAATGGCGGGGAATGTTCGTTTGTCTGAAAGCTTACGATCTAAAACGATTTCAGCATTGCCTGTACCTTTAAATTCTTCAAAGATGACCTCATCCATTCTAGAACCAGTCTCAATGAGAGCGGTAGAAATGATTGTTAAGGATCCTCCCTCTTCAATATTTCTCGCTGCTCCAAAAAATCGTTTTGGACGTTGTAAGGCATTTGCATCTACGCCGCCCGTCAAAACTTTTCCAGAAGATGGAACAACCGTATTATAAGCGCGCGCTAAACGTGTAATGTTATCGAGGAGAATAACAACATCATGTTTGAGTTCCACAAGTCGTTTTGCTTTTTCAATCACCATCTCCGCTACTTGCACGTGACGAGTGGCGGGTTCATCGAAGGTTGAGCTAATAACTTCTCCCTTTACAGAGCGTGCCATGTCCGTAACTTCTTCAGGCCGTTCATCAATTAACAAAACCATCAGTGTTACTTCAGGGTGATTTAGGGCCAGGGAGTGGGCTATATTCTGCATCATCACAGTTTTACCCGAGCGCGGAGGCGCTACGATAAGAGCGCGCTGACCCTTTCCAATAGGAGTTACAAGCTCAATGACACGAGCAGTTAAGTCCTTGTTGGTTGGATCTTCAATTTCTAAGTTGAGTTTTTCATCTGGATAGAGGGGCGTCAGGTTATCAAAGTTAAGACGATGCTTAATCACATCAGGTTGTTGATTGTTGATGGTATTAACTTTTAAAAGGGCAAAATATCTTTCCCCATCCTTAGGAGAACGAATTTCCCCTTCAACCGTATCTCCCGTTCGAAGGGCAAATTTTCGCACCTGACTGGGAGAGACGTAAATATCATCTGGACCAGGCAAATAGTTTGCTTCGGGCGAGCGCAAGAAAGCGAAACCGTCTTGCAAAATTTCAACAACACCTCCACCAAAAATGGCCTCGCCCTTCTCGGCCATTCTTTTCAAAATGGCAAACATCATGTCTTGTTTACGGAGAGTGCTTGCGTTTTCGACTTCTTGCTCTTCTGCTAAAGCTAAAAGTTCAACAGGTGTTTTGGACTTCAATGTTTTTAAATTCATATTTTCTCAGGGATTTCAAAATAGGACAGATTTATCTTTGCCTAATTTTTTTTAAAAACACAAGCTTTTTTTATTTTTATAACGTTATGAAAATTGGATTTGCTGCCTTTTGCAAATTAAGCCCTGAAAAGACGCCGCTTTATAACATTATAACCTTTACGGATGCTTGTCTTTATAACAGGGAGCTTAGGAAGAAGAGTCCTTTTTATTGCTTTTATTGCCTCTTGTGTACGTTCAAAAGTGGGCTGAAGTCTTTTGTGCAAATTCTTAAAGGTTTTCTTTACCTTCCTTGTAACGTCCTCCAGCTTAAGATCCTTTGATGAAGATATTTTTGTTGTATTGGAGATATGTGTGTCTTTTGTGAGTTCAATCCCTCGGGGAATGGGGTTCTTAAAAGTAGATGAATCGCCACCTTTTTTTTCGTGGAGAAAGAGTTCTCTAGCGAATTTAAGAGCATTCGGAATATTTAAGATACCATAACCATAGGTTTCGGGGGGAAAATATAGCTATTATTAAGGCTTTCCTGACGAGCTGATTTAAGAAGAGCCTCCTTGTATTCTTCAAGCTTAAGGCCAGGCTGTGCTTCCATGAGGAGGGCAAGTGCAGCCGATACTTGAGGTGCTGCCATAGAAGTTCCATTTAAGATGGTTTCCCCATTAAATGCGTTTGCTCCTACAATTTTTACTCCTGGAGCAGAGATAAAATGTTCTTTCGCCTGGGATGCTGAATCGCTAAAATCTGCAAGACGTTCTCCCCAGATATCGCACTTTGTGGCGCCCACAAGTATAAGACGTCCTAACATTTCCGGGTCATTTGCAAGGGAGACAAGGCTTCTTGTGTAGTCATCTTTTCCAAGGGGAACGTGTTGATTCCCTGCAGCCATAACAATAAGTTTTCCTGATCGAGCGACTTTAATCATTGCCTCCCGAGTAAGAGAGGGAATAGCAGGCATATAACGCGTTTGAGGAGTGAGGCTTAGGGAGAGATTGACGATTTTTGCTTTCTCGTCCTGAGCAGCTATTTGCAAAGCCTTAGCGATGGAATAAACCTGTGAATTTTTAGAAGTGAAAGCAGGAACGTAGGCTTCTCCCCCATAATCAATGACGCGAATCGCTGCTTTAGGTGCAACTTTCGTCAGAGTACTTGTTACGTGAGATCCGTGCGAATCAAATTTTCCATCTGTTGGAACTTTAAAATGATCGATGGTGCTCTCTGTAAGGTTAGACAAGTAAGCATCATGACCTGGATTAAAACGACTTTCGATAACAATGACCTTCTCACCTTTACCAGTAGGATACTCTTCAGGATTAGGCGTGATAGAGGCGTGAGGGGAATGGACTTTGTTGGCTCCTATAATATCCTCAAAAGGAGTGCCATTAGCAAAAACTCCTGAACTAGATGTAAGGAAATAGGTCGTTAAAACTATATAACTTGGGATAACACGTAATATCATAATCTACTTTACAATCAAATAATAACCTAAAATATTAAACAAATAATTTTCTCCTATATAAGCTCTGTTTTTGTAAATGTCAAGGACTTCTTCGCAATGTGCATATAGGTCAGCAACTCTTCAATACCTGACCAAACGCATGGGCCATACGCTTATCTTGCATGAGGGAATACTGTTAAAGGAAGGGAACGTGATGTTCCAGAATATACCGTCTTGCAGCATCCCTATTTTGATAATATCCAAACATTCCATACTTCAATCCATAGGCCTTTAAAAAGTAACCTATTGCATGATTTGTTCGGTGATCACTTTCGATTAGTTTTTCAATAAATGGTCTAAACGATGAAGTGTCTTCTTGTTCTTCGTAGCCATAGTAACCCCAAAAAAGACCCCTCATCTTCGCTCCAATGGCCACCGAATCTCCTTTTTCAGTACGGCTCTCAATAAAATCCATAAGTGCTTCTAAATCTTGATAATAGCCATACCTACCATTTTCAAGACCGTATATCTTCCTTTCAATGGCCATCTGATCTCCTGCATTAGCAAGGCTGTCATTAAGTGCCCGAGCTGCTACTAAATTTTTCTCATAGCCATA
>MEMA01000031.1 GCA_001767835.1 Alphaproteobacteria bacterium GWC2_42_16 | reverse complement strand
GGGCTGAAGCTGGTTACTATCAGGCCGTTCTGTGCGTTCAGAATCGAACCGAAGCCCTTACAGATGCTGAGGCAATGGATATTTTGACCCAAGTGCGCCAAAACCCGCAGGCATCTGATCGGCTACGGGCTGAAGCTGGTTACTATCAGGCCTATATGCGCGTTATGAATCGAACCGACGCGCTTACAGATGAGGATGCAATGGATATTTTTACTCGAGTAAGTCAAAACCCAAAGTTTCCTGCCTCAAGACGGATTGAGGCTGATTACAGCCGGGCTTATATGCGCGCTATGAATCGAACCGAAGCCCTTACAGATGACGCCGTGATGGGTCTTTTAGCCCAAATAAGTCAAAACCTACAGGCATCTGCCTCAAGACGGATTGAGGCTGATTACAGCCGGGCTTATATGCGCGTTCAGCATCGAACCGACGCGCTTACAGATGCTGCGGCAATGGGTATTTTGACCGGGGTGAGTCAAAACTCAGCGCTTCCTGTCTGGAGACGGACTGAAGCTGATTTCTGGCGTGCCTATATGCGCGTTATGAATCGAACCCAAGATCTTACAGATGCTGAGGCAACACGGATTTTAGTCCAGATAAGTCTAAACCTACAGGCTCCTGCTTGGATGCGGACTAAAGCTGCTTACTATCAGGGTTATATGCGCGTTCAGAATCGAACCCAAGACCTTACAGATGCTGAGGCAATGAATCTTTTGGCCCAAGTGCGCCAAAACCCGCAGGCATCTGATCGGCTACGGGCTGAAGCTGGTTACTATCAGGCCGTTCTGTGCGTTCAGAATCGAACCGAAGCCATTACAGATAAGGATGCAATGAATATTTTGACCAGTGTAAGTCAAAACCTGCAGGTTTCTTCCCAAATACGAGATAAAGCTAAAGCCCTTTTAGAAACTTCTTTTCAGAACGCGCCTCAAACGAATAATAAAAAGAGAAAAAGAGGATAGGTTGCATTACATGACTCGACCGAAAGCCCTCGGCGATTTAGTTCTGCCCAATTCTTTGCGAGAGCCAATCTAAGCATACCAAGCTTTAAAACGTATGTGGCAAGAGAACATAAGCTCTGTAAGCGCCCAGACAAGAGCATCCAGCCGATCTGGCGATTGAGTTGAAGCGCAAGGGACGTAAGTGCAAAGTTGTTCCTCAAGCTGAGGGAAAGATGCTGCATGCCAAACTTTTCCTTGTTCGTATAAAGCAGCTATGGGTTCGGCTCTCATTACCTTTCCTCGGGTGGCCCGAAGAGCTTTATAGCTTAGAGAGGCTTCATAGGTTCGTAAAAGCTGTTCAATAAGATCTCCTCCATTATTTACTTCTGCAACGATGCGATCAGCGTTAAGGCGTTTATAAGTCTCGATAACCTTGCAAATCCACTGGTTTGGAGAGCCTTTCATTGAAAGGTCCTCAAGGACAACTCCAATACCCTCATCTGTAATACCCGCCACAATAATTCCCGTTTCATCGCTGGATTTGTGTTGAGTGACAGCAGGGTCAACTGCAATGATAAGCCTCTTTAGCGCTTGCGGAAGATAGGAATCGCGGGCGCGTTCAATCAGCTGTGGCGTCCATAAGGCTCCTTCAGTTTCCTCTAATAATTCCGCATAGAGTTCTTGGCGTCCTAACCGGGTGCTTTCGTAATTTTCCTTTATATAACTGAGAAAGGGAGCAGCCAAATTCTGAGCATTCTCAAAAGTTGTTCCACGCGTGACAACCACATCGGAACTTTTAAGTATTTTCTTTAAAAGCTTATTTGGGCGAGGGGTTGTGGTAATGATAATCCGTGGATGAGAACCAAGTCTCAAGCCGAATGTAAGTTGATCCCAGAGCTGTTGATCATAATGAAATTTTGCAAGTTCATCTATCCAAGCTGCATCAAATTGAGGGCCCCGTAGTTGTTCATAAGTGTCTGCGCTATAACAAGTTGCAATGGCCCCATTCGGCCAGGTTAGACTTCGCTTTGTGGGCTCATAAAGAGGGCGTTCTTTTGGAGGATAGATGTTCAACAACCCAGAAGGCCCTTCAACCATCACACGACGACATTCACCTTCATTCTCTGCAATGAGCCCGATGCGGAAATAACGCTCTTCTTGCACCCATAAACGGATGGTTTCAGCCCCTGTCCGCGTTTTTCCAAATCCACGACCGGCAAGGATTAACCAAATACGCCAATCTCCTTCAGGGGGTAATTGATTGGGACGCGCTACCTTTGCCCATTGATAGCTCTCCAAGATTTTTTTTCGTCTCTCAAATTCAAGGGAGAGAAGCTCCAGAAAATCCTGGAGAGAAGTAAGATTGAACATAATTTTAAATGTAAATTAGAAAGTATTTGGATCGTCAAAGGGGAGGTTATTAATTTCGTCTTCCTCAAGCCCGAGGATAATTTCTTCAGCTTTTTCTGGCTCAGACACACAGGCAATATTAAAAAGAGCGTCTCCTTGGAAGACAAGTGGCAATTGGGTACGTCCGATGACAATTCCATCAAAATTAGCGCGGACTTTTGTTTGGGAAATTCCAAGATAATCTGTGATGTCTCCCAGCACACATCCCTTTAAAACCTTTTGGCCGAGACCGCGTTGTGCATGGAAAACGCCTGCATTTGGAGAACGAATCCAGCGGCTGGCGGATGAAATTACGGTAGGCACTTTTGAAACTGGACATTGACTTTTATCAATCATACCTAGGTGGGCCATGACACGGAAAACCCCGCGTGTTGCCACACGCACAGCAAATGTATCGAACCGAAAGGATTCTCCACCTTCAAAAATAATCATAACAATACCTTCCTTTTCGGCGGCTGATCTTAAGGAACCCTCCCTAAGTTTTGCTTTCAAGACAACAGGTGCTCCAAAAGCAATGGCTAGCTCTCTGGTCTCCTCATTTTCTAAATCACTTCTAACTTGCGGCAGATTAATGCGATTGTCTGAACCTGTATGTATATCAATACCATGGGTACATTTCTTCACCACTTCGTGAAAGAAAGTGTAGGCCAGTTGTGAGGCTTGAGATCCTTTTTCTATTCCTGGAAAACTGCGATTCAAATCGCGACGGTCAGCGAGATAACGGCTTTTTATAAGGGCACCTATCATATTGACAACAGGAGCAAGGATAAGAGTTCCTTTTAAATTTTTTGTGTGATTCGATGAAATAACGTGCTTTACAACTGCAATGCCGTTGAGTTCGTCTCCGTGAATCGTTGAGCTGACAAATAGCGTTTTTCCTGGCAGTTTTCCATGAATCACATAGAGTGATAAGAAAAAGGCAGGATGATCAGGAAACATGGAAATAGGAATTCGGATCACCCGACGGCTGCCAGGCCTTATCTTTTCCCCACCGATTTCAAAAGGTTCTTGTTTTTCCATAGGACTATTTTCCTCTATATGCTAGGGTTACTCTCTCAAAAAAAAATAAAGAAAATATTAAATTTTCAATTCTTGCTCCAACTTGTTTTTAGGTTTTGTTATTGAAAAGACTTGACTTTTTTTATTAGCGCTGATAAGAGATGCTAATATTTTGAGAGGTGTTATGGCTGAAGTTCATATTGCTGGGCCTGAAGGGCGTATCGAAGCACGCTATCATCAAAGTAAAGATCCTAATGCACCTATTGCAATTATTCTCCATCCCCATCCCGAGACTGGGGGAACAATGAATAACAAGGTAACTTATGCCTTCTTTCGTGCTTTCGTTGAACAAGGGTTTAATACCTTGCGTTTTAATTTCCGAGGGGTTGGTCGCTCGGAAGGAAAATATGATCAGGGTGAGGGCGAACTAAGCGACGCTGCAGCTTGCTTGGATTGGCTACAAGTCCAAAACCCTGAGCCTCGTCAGTGCTGGGTTGCGGGGTTTTCCTTTGGGGCGTGGATCTCTATGCAACTTTTGATGCGCCGTCCTGAATTAGATGGGTTCATTGCGGCTGCTCCTCCAGCGAACTTATATGATTTTTCTTTTTTGGCTCCTTGTCCTGTTTCGGGCATGATTCTACAAGGTGGAAAGGATGAAATCGTCCAAAAGGACTCTGTTCAAAAACTGTGTGCTCGTTTGGCAGCACAGCGTGGCCTTCACATTGAGTACCGCGTAATTCCTGAAGCTGATCACTTCTTTACAAATCAACTTCCTGACTTAGTTGGGCATGTCCATGATTATCTTTCTGTAGCTCTCACCCCACCGCAAAAGGCTGTGAATCAATAATCGAGGCACCTGTACACAGCCGGCCGCCTGTTAAAGGACGAGCCACGCCGGTTGTTCCCGGAAAAGTCAAAGGATATTTGCGTAAGCTGCGTACAGCGAGAAAGGCAAAAGCCTGTGCCTCAAGGGCATCACCATTCAAACCCAATTCAGAAGCTCGTTTTACTTCACCCCTTACTCCCTCACGAATCATCCTTATGAGGGTTGTATTGTGAGCCCCACCTCCCGAAATAACCCAAAGTTTTGGTTCTTCTGGAAAGAAATGGAGGGCTTTTTGTAGAGTGGCAGCAGTAAAGGCCGTTAAGGTTGCAAGGGCATCTTCAAAAGGAATTTCCGCTACATCTGCAAGAGAGGAATGAAAACATTGTCTGTCTAAGGATTTAGGAAGAGTTTGGGAAAAATAAGGATAAGAAAGCCATTTGCGCACAATATCTTCATGAACAGTTCCTTTGGCCGCAATTTTTCCGTCTTCATCCCAGGGAATATCGCAGTAGTTTCTGACCCAATCGTCCATAAGGGCGTTGCCAGGTCCTGTATCAAAGGCAAGGATATCCGAGTTTTTTTCTCCCAGCCATGTTACGTTTGCAATGCCACCAATATTTAAGAAGGCCAAAGGTTTATCTAAATCTCTCGCTAAGGCTTGATGAAAGATAGCAACGAGAGGAGCTCCCTGACCTCCTTGAGCAATATCATTCAAACGAAATTGATCTATAACAGGGAGGCCCGTGAGGGATGAGAGTAGATATCCATCTCCAATGCTATGGGTTTCTCCTTTGTCTCCTCTAAATTGGGGGGGCTTGTGAAACAAGGTTTGTCCATGAAATCCAATCAAGTCAACATCTTCGGAAGTAAGATTGGCTCTTTTTAAAAGGGCAAACACAGCCTCGGCATGCTGTTCTGTGACCATTTTCTCCAAAAGAATCGTATCTGCGTTAGGAGGTCGCCCGAAGGCCTGATGAATCGCGGCCTTTAATACCTCAGGATATGCCTTGTGATAGGTAGGGCCAAAGGACTTTACGGTCCTTCCATCGGTTTGAAGTAAGGCCGCATCTATACCATCTGCGGATGTGCCAGACATAAGGCCGATCACATGAAGAGGTGAATTTTGTGAGTGTACCATTTTTTTATTCCATTTTTTAGGAGGTTGATGGATACTATACGATTAACGGGGTGGAGTAAAAGAGTCTTCTGTGCTTGTGTAACATTTTCTTGATTTGTTCTGATAACTTATCCTAAGATTGTTCCATCTTGAGATGTCTGGTTTTGTTAATATGAGAGGGAGTTGCAAAATTATGTGTTTGAGATTCTCGGGTCAAGAAAAGTCATTGTTTTTCTATGAAAAACAAGCCTTTTCTAGCCCAAGAATGATAGAACTCCGTTGTCATCCTTGGAAAGAAATGCTTTGCCCCCGCCTATCATATGAGCAGAAAGTCATTCCTTATTACAAAGGCGGGGGCTCTAGCATTTCTTGTCCGAGGATCTATCAAAAAAACCATAATTTTGCAATTCCCTCATGAGTAAAGAAATATCGCAATTTCAAGCGGTGCTGTTGGCCTGCATAGGCAGTGCTTTGGTTGGCTCATCCGGTATTTTTGTGCGTCTATCTGATTTAGGACCTATATCAACGGGGTTTTACCGGATGCTTTTTGCCCTCCCTCTGCTTGCGGCATGGACGGCATTTGAGTATAAGGGAGCCCTGGTCCCCTCGTTCTTTCCTCGAAAACATCTCTTGGGCCTTTTTCTATCTGGCCTCTTTTTCACCTTTGACCTTGCTCTTTGGAATTGGTCTCTCGACTATACAACAATTGTGAATTCTACTCTTCTTAATAACACTGCAGCTTTTTTTGTACCTCTTATTATGTGGATCTGGGTAGGGCAAAAGCCGAGCGCTCGCAGTATCATCACAGGGAGTATTGGATTTCTCGGTTGTATGTTACTCGCAGGAGAAAGCTTTTCTGTTGATTATAGTCATGTTCTCGGGGATCTCGTGTCTTTTATTTCTGGTTTTGCCCTCGCCCTTTATCTGATTTCCTTAAAGTCAATTCGAGAGACGGTCGCCACAGGTTTTATCATGTTTTGGACAGGACTTGTGGCCCTTTTCTTTTTGGCGTACTTAACCTATCTTTTCGGGGAATCCTTTTTCCCGCTGACCTTAAAAGATATCGTTAGTATTTTTGGACAAGCCATCCTTATTCATGTCCTCGGACAAAGCCTTTTAGCGTATTCTTTAGGTAAAATCCCCGCAAATTACACTGCGATCATCCTCTTCCTCGCCCCCATGACCGGCGCCATTCTCGGTTGGCTTATGTATGATGAAGCTCTAAACATGATGAAAGTTATAGGGATGTTTTTGATTATGGTTAGCATCATAGCCATGAGGGAGCGCTCTTAATATTTCGCCCATTCTATATTTATAGAACACCCCTTTTCTTAAAAGGTCAAACTTCTGAATTAGCCATTTGAAAACAACTTTTAAGGAGTGACATCTTGGATTTGAAGGTTCTTTCCGGAGCTTGTGACAACAAAATCTGACTCAGGCTTATCTCCGGGAATTCCATGAAAGGATTTTCTAAGATCTTTTGCCGAACATGCTATATTACAGGCTCCTTGTGGGCATTGATTTTTTTCTGATGTCCAGCTAAAGCTATCCTTGTTTTGCAAATCTTCCTTCTCAAACACTAAGTCATCTCCTACAAATATTTGACAGCTAACAGATTTGTCCTTCACGCCGCTGGTCACATCAAGAGTTGTCTCCTCAGCAAAGGCAGAATTACTCAAAGACGATCCTAAAAGTAAGAATGCAGAGAGTATTAACGGGGTTGAAATAAATTTATTTTTCATAGGTATCCCTCCATTTATGAGATGGTTATGTCGTCATTGACGAGTTAACTTAACTTTACCATACAAACCGTTAAATTTTTGTAAATCCCGACTTCAAAATGAGACGAGAGATAGGCAGCCCTTAAAAAACCACACTTGGTTTTTTATCCTTTTGTTCTGAAGGGCAGCTATATTTCTTTGAAAAAGAGGTTGAGACCCCTAAAAAAGCGGGGCTTTTAGCCAGTTCCATATGATCTTTGGCCCAGGCGATATAAAGATCGACCACTTCCTTGTTTGAGATTTCATCGGGCATACAAATGTCGATAAATTGGTCTTCAATGTCCACGATGTTTCTATAAAATTGAGCCGCATTGGCCGCACTGATAATAAAACCGAAGCAGAAATTACGCGCCCCAGGTGAGTTGTCTTGACAGGCCAACAATAACTCTTGATTGGTAATGCTTACTCCATAAAGAGGTGTTAAAAAGCAAGAGACTCCTAAAAACACGAAAAATTTTTTCATAATTCTCCCCAAATTGTTCTCTTGATTATGTCTAATTTATCCAAAAGAATAAAGTGATACTTTTGCTTTCTCGTTAAAGCTGATATATTAAGAATTAAGAAACACAGACAGGCTGGAGAATGAATGTCCAAAGAAGATCTTTTAGAATTTGAAGGAACAATCCTGGAGTTGCTCCCAAATGCAACTTTTCGAGTTGAATTGGAAAACGGTCATATGGTGCTTGCCCATACTTCGGGAAGAATGCGAAAAAATCGGATTCGCGTGCTTGCAGGAGATAAGGTTACGGTCGAGATGACTCCTTATGATTTGACGAAAGGCCGAATTATATTTCGCCATAAATAATGACCTTTATTCTTGCATCTGGATCGCCCCGCCGAAAAGAGTTGCTGCAAAGCCTTGGTTTTATCCCAGATCAAATTGTGACGCCTTCAGTAGATGAAACTCCTATAAAAGGGGAGGGGGCTAAGGAGTATGTCAAGCGAGTGGCCTTTTTAAAGGCGCGCACGGTATATATAATGAACCCTAAGGCCTATGTTCTAGCTGCAGATACGGCCGTTGAAGCGCGACATAAAATTTTCCTTAAAGCAACCTCCCTTGATGATGCCCGTCAGATGCTCGCACTTTTCTCGGGTCGACGTCATCGTGTTTATACAGCCGTTTGTCTTATAACGCCTGAAGGGAAGGAGGGCTCTCGCGTCATCACAACACGCCTTACCTTTAAACGCCTCACCCCTCAAGAGATTGAGTCTTACCTTGCCAGTGGAGAGTGGGAAGGGAAGGCTGGCGCCTATGCTATACAGGGGGGTGCGGCTAAGTTCGTTAAATTTATTTCTGGCTCTTACACAAACGTGATGGGCTTGCCTCTTTATGAAACAGACTGCCTCCTTAAAGGCTTAAAATAAGGTGAAATATGAATTCTTTTTGTCCCATTTGTAAGAAAGCTTCCGTTTTTAAATATCGCCCTTTTTGCTCAAAACGATGTGCAGATGTTGACCTCGCCCGCTGGCTGCGAGGGGACTATAAAATTGAGGGGGAGGCGACACAGGAAAAACAAAAAGATGGTAGCGAAGAGGAATAAGGCAGGGAGTTTCAACACAAATGAAAAGCATACCATCTTCCGTCATTGCGAGCGGAGCGAAGCAATCCAAGGCTATGTAAACAAAGGTTTTTTGGATTGCTTCGGCGCTTTTAGCGCCTCGCAATGACGATTTATTATTTGTACTGAATCACCCTGGGAATAAGGGGCTATATAAAGTAATTAATTTTGTCCTGACATAGTAGTCACGCGTGAGTTTATTTTATGGTAAATGTTTTTAGATATAGATTAAATTTTAATTAAATTTAGTTAAAATAAAATATTTTGACAAACGTAATATTTCGTTTTAAAGAAGCATCATTGTTAACGAATACAAGGTGATGATGATGAAAAAGACTTTGCTTACATTAATTCTTTCAACTTTTTCTTTGGTCAGTATTGAAGCTTCATACGCTATGGATGAAGAAAATGCTCAAGAGAATAAGGCGCTTTTGAAGAGGCCTTTGAATATTCCAAAACCAGACTTTAGCTCTCACCTTACAGAGCTAGGCCAACCAGAGTGGATTCCTCAGGCTCCTATAAAAAACTCGGCGTTGTTAAACTATTGGAGGGAACAAGAAGCGTTTCGTTCTGACGTTCGAGTAATTGGTAAGAACCTTTGGTTTTTGCAATAAATTCACTGCTTAAGAATCAACATCTGAGCATGCTCACTATGCAAGAGGCTGGAGGAGATATTCCGCCAGCCCACTCAGTGCACTGTTGTTATATATGTGGACAATCGATGGAAAGTTCATGTTCACCTTGAACAGTAGTATCCGTAATTGTACAAGCGTTAGGTGAGGAGCCCGCCATGCAATTAAAGTTTGCTTTCCCAGCTATTGTAGAGTCATTTTTAGCGTGGCAGTGAAGAATGCAACCTAAAATTTGCGAGCACGCTGATTTCCCTGGGTCACATTGATATGTACGTGAGTTCTCTGCAGGCAGCTCAAAAGGATCTCCTATACGCTTATTGTTTGCTCCATTTACAATTTTACAAGTTACATCTTGTTCAGAGTTATTTGTAATCTCAAAAGCCTTAACCGAAGTACTCATAGAAGCTCCTATAAGCAAAGACGTACCGATTATTAATGCGTTAAGGCTTAAATTAATATTTTTCATTTTTTCCATCCATTTCGCTAATTTATGCATTTTTAGAATATCTCAAAGCTAAGATACAACATCAATAAAACGTTAATTATTTCTTAACAATTCCAGTATTATCCTGGCCATTATTTCTCTTTGAAACTTACATAAGAAAACATGTGGTTATTACACGCAACCAATGATAAAGTAAGAAAAAAATTAAGAAAACAGGGAGAAAAAATGGACTTATCTATTTATCTTGCAAAAGTAATGGGCCTCTACCTTCTCATTGTAAGTTTTGGATTACTTATTAATAAGAAAAGATTAATCCACATATTAATAGATTTTTTAAAAAATCCCCCCTTGGTATTCCTTTCAGGTTTTTTTGCCCTTGTTATAGGTCTTCTTTTGGTTACAAGTCACAACATTTGGATCATGGATTGGCCAGTCCTCATCACCATCCTTGGGTGGTTAAGCCTTATAAAAGGGACAATTCGCATAGCCTTTCCACATTTTTTAGTGACGACGAGTCAGAAATGGATTCAAAACGATACCTTTTATAACACGACCTTTTTTATCATGATATTCATAGGGTTTATCTTACTTTATTATGGATACATGGTAGTACACTGACTGCTTAGTTTGGTCTGTTGCCAACATGCTAAGTGTGGATTGCTTCTTCGCTTCGCTCATCGCAATGACGAGGACGGAGAGAAGCAAGAACATACCACACAGTCGTCAATTGCGACCGCGAGCGTAGCGAGTGGGAAGCAATCCATTCTTTTTCACATTAGACAGACCTAAAAAGTTACTGTACTAGCATATTGATGATGCTGGCTGAAAGTAAACTTTAGCAGAAGGCGAGAGAAAAAAGCCTGATTTTATAAAATCTTAACTATTATCCTGTACCCTGGACAATACAAAACGGTTTAATTTTGATTCCCAGGAGAACTGATGTATGGGAGAAAAACATAGGCTTCTAATTATTGATGATGAAGCTGAAATCGGTAATATGCTGAAAGAAGTCGGGGAGGCAAGTGGTTATAAGACGAAAGCGCTGACTTCAGGTCAGAAATTTTTTGAGGTTTATACTAAATTTGATCCCACCTTTATTATTTTAGACCTTGCGATCCCAGATCATGATGGCATTGAGCTTTTACGTTATTTAGCTCAACGGAACTGTATTGCTCCTATTGTATTAGAAAGCGGACAAGATGAAAAAGTCCTTTCGGTTAGCACAACGCTGGGAAAGGATATGGGGCTTCACATGGAGCGTTATTTTCAAAAACCTTTAAAACTTAAAGAAATAGCGGAGCTTTTAAATAAAGCGAAAATGGCTTCCTCGAATTTTTCTGTCGATTTTTTAAAGTCAGCCATTGAATCAAAAAATGTGATTTTGCATTACCAACCAAAAGTTTGCTTTAAAACAAACCAGGTTTGTGGACTTGAAGCTTTGGCGCGTCTTAAAAGCGATGGAGGCTTAATTCAGCCAGCAGCATTTATTCCCTTAGCGGAAGAAACCAACCTCATACGTCCATTAAGTCACCTCATTGTTAGTATGGCGTTTAAGGAGTTCAACAAATTTTTAGAACTTCTTCCAACTCTCGTTCTCGCTGTCAATATGTCCCCTAAAACTTTTAATGATCTTCTTCTTCCCGATGAATTTGCAAAAATGGCCAAGGAAGAAAATATAGATACGAAGCAGATTTGTATCGAAATTACAGAAACAGCCTTTCTCGAAGAACGATCCACGCTTGCAGATATTATTGCACGCTTTCGAATTAAAGGATTCATTCTTTCCATTGATGACTTTGGAACAGGGTTTGCTTCTCTGAGTGAGCTTCACAGGTTGCCTTTTAATGAACTCAAAATTGATCAATCATTTGTCTCGGGGTTTGAATCAAGTCCTGATGCACAAAAGATAATTAAATCAATTATTTCTTTGGGACATATGCTAGGGCTTACGGTTACTGCAGAAGGGATTGACTCAAAGTTAGCATGGGCTTTCCTCAACAACGAAGGATGTGATTTAGCGCAGGGCTTTTATATAAGCCGACCTTTGGAGAAAGAAGTTTTGAAGGAATGGCTCCTTCACCATAAAGAAGGATTTCATCATCCATGAAGATAGAAAATCCATCTCTGACGGTTCAAAATCATAAATATTTCGGTGTTGCTATTAATACATTGGCAAGTATTTGCATTTTTATTGGTTTTTTTACGATGCTGATGTGGAAAATTCAGAGAATAGAATACTTATATTTTACAGTGACAACCATGTTTTTTAATACAGCCTTGACCTTTGTTGTGTCAGGAATCGCTCTTTTATTTTTAGGCTCGCGTTATACCTATGTGGCCAGATTCCTTGGTATCCTTGTCGTGATTTTTGCAACAGCTGTTCTTTCCCAAGACATTTTTGGCATTGATTTACAGATCGATAATCTCTTTGCCGACTTTTACTATCCTATCCCCGAAACCATTCCCGGGAGAATGGCAGTTCAAACGTCTATTTGCTTTATTCTTTCGGGGATTTCGTTCATTTTTCTCGGTGATAAGAGTTTGTCATGGTTTAAAATACTCATTGGTCTTCTCTTTGCGGGCTCAGCCGCAAGCATGGCTATCGTTTCTACTTTAGGGTATTTTTTTCATTTACCAATATCCTCTGCGTGGCTTCTTATCAATCCTATTTCAATCAATACAGCGATTACCTTTCTTTTTTTAACCACAGGTCTTATCCTCTTTGCCATTTGGAAAAGTATTGACTTAAGAATTCCTATTTCTGATTATGTTCATTACATTATCTTTCTCTCCATTACAGTTGGGACACTTCTTTTATGGCAGGCACTTCTTGTTCAAGCACGTATAACTACGGATGCGTTAATAAAAACTTATGGTGAGAATTGCCTCCTTAGCTTTGGGGACACTTTGGACTCTTCTGTTAAGCGGTTTGATCCTATTCTCTTTCGTTTTTTTGAAGGCTCTCTTCAATTAACAGATCGCAACTGGAAAAAATATGCAGAGTCTATATTTGAAAATATGAAGTATGTAGATTATGTAGGGTATTACTCAGAAGAATTAGAACCCGTTTTAAGCTATTCCCATCTAGATGCACCTCTTCCTTCTCATCTAATTAATCAAAATTTTTCACCAGATTCTATCGTCGTTAGCTATCCGTTTGATTTAAAAAAGCAAAGCTTCTACCTCATCATATATCCCATCTTACCAGAAAAGAAAAAAGGGTACTTTGTTCGCGTTATTGATATCGAGCGTTTGATCAAGACAACCGAGCATTATAAGGATGATATATTTTTGACAATTTATCAGGGGAGCAAGCTTTTTTACCATTCTCCTGAAGCAGGTCCTATTGATAAGGATTATTTAAAAGAATTTCAGCTAGATAAGTATGACAAATCTTGGAAGATGTTGATTTGGCCAAGCCCTTCTTTTATTGCAAAAAACGAAACCCATTTGCCAGCCATTACCCTTGTTACAGGTCTTTTATTTGCTCTTTTTATGGCATATATGTTTCGTATTTCTGTGCTTTCTTATCGAAGGGCCCAAGCTTTGGTTAAAGCCCAAGCCAATCTTCTCACAGCTCAAGAAATTGCGAATCTTGGGGGTTGGGAGTGGGATCTTAAGAAGAATGAAATTTGTCTCTCGGAGCAAGCTTGTCGTATGTTAGGAATTGGTAAAACACAAACTGTGCTTTCGGAGGATGATTTTTTCTACCTTGTTCATCCAAAGGAAGCAGGCAAACTTAAAAAAGCCATTTCTACAATGCGGAGCGGGCGTTCTGGTTATAGTGAAGTTTATACGTTTGTTCGCCCAGACAAGGAAATACGTCAAATGCGTTTTTCAGCAGAGGTGAGCGCTTTTCACCACCACTTTCCTATAGAAATTTCAGGCATTCTCCAAGATGTGACGAAATTAAAGCTTCTTGAAGAAGAGTTGCAACAGTCGCAAAAGCTTGATCTTATTGGCCAGCTAACGGGAGGCATTGCTCACGATTTCAATAATATTCTTATGGTTATTCAAGGTAATTTGGAACTTCTCTCTTTTCTCATAGATGAAAAGTCTAAGGAATATAAGAAAATAGAAACGGCTCTTGCGGCTTGTACCCGAGGGGCGGCCTTAACCAAAAGGCTCCTTGCTTTTGCTCGGCGTGAGACCCTCGATCCAGAGATCATTGAGCTTAAGTCCTATATGGAAAACTTTGCGCATTTGCTGGGCCCAACTCTAGGGGAAACCATTGAAATCTCTTTTGAAATTTCACCTAACCCTTATCAAATCTATGTTGATCCTAACCAATTGGAAAGCGCTCTTTTGAACCTTGTTGTTAATGCGCGGGACGCTATGATGGGGGGAGGGCAACTTAAAATTGAAGTTAAGAATATTGACGTAAGTCAAGGTGATTTCCTTAAAAAAGAAAAGATACCCTATGGTTCCTATCTTCGGATCTCCATTACGGACACGGGAGCAGGGATGCTTCCTGAGGTGTTGCAACATGCTGAAGAGCCATTTTTTACAACCAAGCCTCCGAATAAAGGGACGGGATTAGGCTTAAGTATGGTGAAAGGTTTTGCTGAGCAATCTAACGGATATTTACGCCTTTCAAGTAAGATCGGCACTGGCACAACAGCCGAACTTTATTTCCCTATGTTCATTGATGAAACTGAAAAACCAAGCATGGGTCTAGAGTCTATCGATCATCGCCTTCTTAAAGGGAATCAAACCATTTTGATTGCAGAAGATGAGGAAGAAGTGCGCTCAACTTCGGTTGAATACCTTAAAACCCTGGGGTATGAGGTATTAGAAGCTGAAAACGGAGATATCGCCCTTGATATTTTCAAGAAAAACCAAAATATTGATTTGCTTTTTACGGATATCGTAATGCCCGGAACCTTAAGGGGTCCAGACTTGGCCGAACAGGTCAAAAAAATCAAGCCAAATATCAAGGTCTTATATACATCCGGTTATCCTGAAAAAGCCCGGGGTAATGGACATATTTTATCTCCCCTTATCATGAAACCTTATAAACTTTCAGATCTCGCCTTGGTCCTTAAGTCGATTCTAAAACCTTCTAAAACAAAGAAATAAGTCTCCCATATTTTTCTCTTAATTTAGAAAGGACTCTTTCTTTTGTTTTTGAGTGGAGTGCACTCGCATACTTTTCAATATAATAAGCAGCTACAAAATGCGTGATGTCAATTAACATCAATATAAAAGTAATATTATTTTATATCGCTTTTTGGAGTGTTTTGTTTCTATTACAAAATTTCCAACTGGAGCGCTAAGGCTTGCTATGGTTCTCAAGACGATTCTAAAACAAAGAAGTAAACCGTCGGCTTGAATTAATAACTTAATACAGTAGAGGACGTCCCGCTGCTTGACAGCGGGATCCAGGGCAGCTTCTTCTGTATTGAGTTGTTAATTGATCATGCTGGACCCAACCTCACTGTTTCCCTGGACTCCGCGGTTAAACCGCGGAGCGTCAATTCTGGATTAGCTTACAAGATCATAACGACAGGTTCTAAATCTCCCACATTTTTCTCAATCAAAGGGATTGTGTTCTCTAAATCTTAGAGCTATGAATAGGGACAAACGAAATGGGAGTAAAAAATGGACTTTATCATCAGTATGGGATGGTATATCATACCTTTTCTCATCGTTCTCTCCATATTGGTTTTTGTTCACGAGCTCGGTCATTATCTTATTGCACGGTATAACGGTGTGGGGATTGATGTTTTCTCCATAGGATTTGGTCCCGAAGTCATAGGCTGGAATGATAAGGCCGGAACTCGTTGGAAAATCAGTTGGTTTCCTTTAGGGGGATATGTGAAAATGGTTGGCGACGCAGATGCGGCGAGTACGCCAGATCGTGAAGCCCTCAAAAAAATGGATTCGGACACGAAAGCACGCTCTCTTTTTTATAAATCAGTGTGGCAGCGCATCGCCGTTTCAGGAGCAGGGCCTTTAGCAAACTATTTTTTTGCGATTCTTATTTTTACCATTCTTTTTGCAACTGTTGGACAACGCTATACCCTCCCTATTGTTCAGGACTTTCAAATCGAAAGTCCCGCTGAAAAGGCGGGCTTGCAAAAGGGAGACTCTATCAAGGCCATCAATGGGGAAAAAATAGAACGCTTTGAAGACATTCAATTTATCGTGCAACAACATCCTGGCGATGAGCTCCAAGTTCTTGTGGATCGTAGCGGTGTGATTTTGACTCTTTCTATTACGCCGATATTATCTGAAATAACAGATAATTTTGGCCATACACATAAGGTTGGTCTTTTAGGAATTAAGGGATCAGAGCCAGGTTATATTAAGAGAAGTTGGTTGAATTCCTGGTGGTATGCCACAAAAGAAACTGCCTTTTTGAGTTGGCAAACGATCAAAGCTCTTGGGCAAGTTATTATAGGATCGCGAACCACGGAAGGGTTGGGCGGGCCTTTGCGTATTGCTCAAATGTCGGGTGAAATTGCTCACTCAGGTCTGATCGCTCTTATCTGGTTTATGGCGCTTCTTTCCGTTAACCTTGGGCTGATTAACTTATTTCCAATCCCTATGCTTGATGGTGGACATTTACTTTTCTATTTCCTTGAAGTGCTTAAAGGAAAACCGATTTCTGAAAAGGCTCAAGAATGGGGATTTCGCGCCGGGTTTGCGGTCATTGTTGGGTTAATGGTTTTCGCTACTTGGAATGACATCGTTCATATTTTTATAAAATAAATCACTAATAAGAAAGGAAGTGCGTGTTCTACCGTTTTTTTATTGTTCTATTTTATTTGCTTTGTCTTACCTCCTTTTCACGAGCTGAAACCATCCGTGCTATTGATGTGGAGGGCAATCGACGCGTGGAAACTCCCACCATCATGAGTTATATTGAAGTTAAGGTTGGAGAAGACGTAACAGAGGCTCGTGTTGAAGAAATTTTAAAGAACCTATTTGCTACAGGACTTTTTGCTGACGTTGTCGTCGAGCTGCGGGGGGAGACACTTGTCATCAAAGTTGTTGAAAATAAAATCATTAACCGTATTGCCTTTGAAGGAAATGATCGTCTCAAAGATGAAGTTCTAACCGCGGAAATTGGTCTTCGCCCCCGCGAGGTCTATACCCCTGCAAAGGTTCAACAGGCAGCTCAAAAAATCCGCGACATGTACCGCTTGAGTGGCCGTTATGGAGCCAAGGTTGTTCCAAAAATTATTGAGCGTGAGCAAAGCCGTGTCGACCTTATCTTTGAAATCACCGAAGGCACGCCCACCCGGATCAATAAGATTATCTTTGTGGGTAATGATCATTTTAGTGATGCTCGTTTAGAGTCCGTCATTATGACGAAGGAGACCCGCTGGTATCGTTTTTTCTCCTCTGATGATACCTATGATCCAGATCGTCTCTCCTATGATAAAGAGCTTTTGCGCAAATATTACCACAAGCAAGGATACGCTGATTTTAAGGTTGAATCAGTTGTGGCCGAGTTGGATCCAGACTCGCAAGAATTTTATATTACCTATACTCTTTCTGAAGGAAAGCGATATCAATTTGGCAAGATCAAAGTTACAAATAACCTGCCTGGACTTCAAATTGAAGATTGTGACAGTCTTATTAGCATTGAATGCGGTGAGTGGTTTGATAGTAGAGAGATTGAGCGTACTATTGATCGGCTGAATATGGTTGTTGGAGAGAAAGGGTTTGCCTTTGTGGACATTGAACCAAAGTTGCATCGCAACCCCCAGGAACAGACCGTTGATGTCGAGTTTATCGTCAAAGAAGGTCGCCATGTTTATATCAATCGGATTAACATTGTCGGAAATGATAGAACTGACGATGATGTGATCCGACGTGAAATACGATTGGCGGAAGGCGATCCTTACAATAGCGTTAAATTAAAAAGGTCAGAGCAACGACTTGAATACCTTGATTTCTTTAAAAAGGTCGAGATTAAGCGTGAAGAAACCAGCGCTCCAGATAAAATAGATCTTTCAGTAGAAGTAGAAGATAAGCCCACAGGATCTCTCCAATTTTCAGCCGGATATTCCACGACTGAAGGGCCCATTGGAAGCGTTACAATGAACGAACGCAATCTGATGGGAAAGGGATATGACCTTTATGCGAGTGCCGTGGTTTCAAAACGTTCTATGGATTTTCATACCGGATTTTCAAACCCCTATTTCTTAGGTCGTCCCCTGATTGCGGGCCTGGATCTTTTCCATTCCTCACGTAAGTATAATACGAAGGGTCAAGATCAAACAGGATATCGTGTTATCAAGACGGGAGGAACCGCTACCTTTGGCTATGATCTTTATGAATATCTCGGTCAATCTTGGAGTTATAGCCTTCAACGAGACATCATCAACGATGTCAGCCGTTTTTCGTCTCCTTACTTGCAGGCTCAACGAGGAACATGGTTTGTCTCCGAAGCTGGACACGCTCTCTTCTTTGATAAACGGGACAGCAACATTGATCCGACGGAAGGTTATTATGCAAGTGTAGCTGATGATCTTGCGGGCCTTGGTGGAGATGTAAAATATTTTAAGAATGCGCTTCGGGCCGGAACCTATATTCCCATTGATGAAGAGCATAAATGGGTTATTGCCATTAAAGCTTCTGCTGGCGCCATGTCAGGCCTTGGCAAAGTGACCCGCGTTGCCGATCGTTATGAATTAGGAGGAGACAATTTGCGTGGTTTTGCAGACGCAGGTATTGGTCCGCGAGACAGTATTACGGGCGACGGCCTTGGTGGACTTTATTATTACAAAGGCACGGTCGAGCTTGCTATTCCCTTGGGACTGCCGCCCGAATTAGGGATTCGTGGCACCATGTTCACAGATATGGGAAGCGTTTGGCATTCTGGAGATAAGGTACGTGCTCCCAACCTCATTCTCAGCAATAATCAAAAACTGCGAGCAAGCGCAGGTATTGGAGCAACTTGGCGCTCGCCATTCGGTCCCATTGGTGTAAGTTTGGCCAGACCTTTCCAACGTATAAAAGGGGTTGACCGGACTGAGCAATTTAGGGTTAACTTTGGAACAACTTTTTAAGGAGAAAAAAATGAAGAAAATGCTACTCGCAAGTCTATTTATATCCACAGCAAGCATTGTCGCAGCGCAAGCTGATAACATGCCAGCTCCAGTCATTGGCATTGTCGAACAAGCGACGCTTGATAAATCTGCCGCTTTTCAGGACATTATCAAACAAGTCGATCAAAAGCGCGCAGAAGTGCAAAAAGAGATGGCTTCTTATGAAAAAGAACTGAAAGACAAAGATAAGCAGCTCAAGGAAAATCCAAAAAAGCTTTCTGAAAAAGAACTTGCAGAGCAACGTCAAGCTTTTGAGAAGCGTGTGCAAGCAGCTCAAGAAAAACTTGAAATTCGCCGCGCACAAATGGAATTAGGCGTAGAAGATGCTAAGAAAAAAGTTTTTGAAGCTTTCTTGAAAGCAGCGGAAGAAGTGATGAAAGAAGCTAACGCAAATGTCATCCTCTATAAAGAAACAGTAGTTACGGCTAATAATAGTTTTGATCTAACCCCAAAGGTTCTTGATAAATTAAACAAAAATCTTCCAAAAGTGAAAGTTTCCTTCAAGTCCGAAGAAGAGGTGAAAAAGCAATTGATGCAACAACTTCCTCAAGCACAACGTTAAGATTGGATTTTTTAGATTAAAAAAGGGCGCCAGAGGAGGCGCCTTTTTTTATAAATTCATTCACAAAATTTCTTGTCATTTATTTTATAATATGGAACCTTCATGTTGAAAGGAAGAAAAGAGATTGAATCATGCTAACGAAGTTTTTAGACCCCAAGAATGACTTTGCCTTTAAGAGGATTTTTGGAACGGAAAAGAATAAGGACATTCTGATCCATTTTTTGAATGATATACTCACCTTTAAGGATCGGGCTTTGATTCAAGATGTGACCTTTCTTAAAACTATCCAAGATCCAGAAACAGCTTCAAAAAAAACCAGCATCGTGGATATCCTCTGCAAAGATGAAAACGACAATCGTTACATCGTAGAAATGCAGGTCGCCAAAGAAAAAGGCTTTGAAAAGCGTGCCCAATATTACGCCTCTAAAGCCTATATCTCTCAAGCTCATGCAGGAGGAGAGTATCATAACTTAAAGGAAGTCATTTTTCTGGCCATTGCTGAATTTGTTATGTTTCCAAAAAAGAAACAATGGAAGTCAGAATACGTGATTTTAGACAAGGATAGTTATGAGCATGACTTAAAGGACTTTTCCTTTACCTTTTTGGAGCTTTCCAAGTTTCAAAAGTCGATTGATGAGCTTTCGACGATTTCAGACAAATGGATGTATTTTTTTAAAAATGCGGAAGAAACAACCGAGAGTGATTTAGAAAAGCTTGTTGGCAAGGATATGATCATTGAACGAGCTTATGACGAGCTGGATCGCTTTCATTGGAATGAAGAAGAGCTTTTAACCTATGACCAAGCCGAGAAATACGAAGGGGCTTATATTG
>MEMA01000030.1 GCA_001767835.1 Alphaproteobacteria bacterium GWC2_42_16 | reverse complement strand
AATCGAGTCTATCAAGCTTACGGGAGACTCTTTCCATCCTGAATGGAACTATACGATAGCCCCATAATCATTTAACTTATTTTTTCTCAAGCCCATAAGAGACGTTAAGTCTTCATTAATTTCTTTATCCTTTTCGAATTGATTAAAGGCATAAAAAATATCAAAGGCATAAAAAATTTTTGCTAAATGTTTTTGAACAGCTTGGAGCCCTCCTGCGCTTTTTTCCATTACTTTGAGTAAAGGGTCAATATCGTCGTTAATGGTCCATGATGAAATCTGCTTTTCCTCTGATTCTGATAAAGCAATCTCTTCTTTCTTAAAAGGAGTTGTTAGAGAAGAAACGTATTTGTTTTCTTCCTCCATTGCTTGTGCTGGGGGCAAGATTACCAAAGCACTTAAGAGAGCAAATGTAGTAACTATTGCTATTGATTTGTAAAAAGAAACTTTCATTGAAACACCTCCCATAGCAAACAATAATTTTTTGCTTAATCTAAAATGGTATGCGTGTCAAATAAAATTATTCTTGCAAATCCGGGCCGGCCCTCCATAATTGTTAAGATGTGTAAAAGTTAAGGAAAAGCGTGGTGGAATCAAAACTTAAAAAGCCCGATTGGATTCGTGTGAAGGCGCCTGTTTCGAAAGAGTATCAAGGAATGCATGACCTGATGCGACGTCAAAAATTGAATACGGTTTGTGAAGAAGCAGCTTGTCCCAATGTAGGGGAGTGCTGGGGCAAAAGACATGCGACCATTATGATTTTGGGGAGCACGTGTACACGCGCCTGCACTTTCTGTAATATTAAGAAGGGAAGGCCTGACCTTTTAGATCCCCATGAGCCAGAAAGGGTGGCTGAGGCTGTTGGTGACATTGGCCTCCGTCACGTTGTTATTACATCAGTAGATCGGGATGATTTGAAGGATGGTGGCGCTGAGCATTTTGCCCAGACTATTAGAGCCATTCGAAAGAAAGCTCCTTTTACCACCATCGAGGTCCTTACCCCTGATTTCTTGAGGAAAGAAGGTGCTCTTGAACGCGTGATTGATGCGCGTCCTGATGTGTATAATCACAATTTGGAGACAGTACCTCGCCTTTATAGGGAAGTGCGGCCTGTGGCCCGCTATTTTCATTCCTTACGCCTGTTACAAAAGGTTAAAGACTTGGACCCTTCCATCTTCACCAAATCAGGCATTATGGTGGGTTTAGGAGAGGAAACTCGGGAAATCTATCAGGTGATGGATGACTTGCGAACCGCAAACGTTGATTTTATGACCATTGGTCAGTATCTCCAACCCACACCAAAACATCGCTGTGTTGATCGCTTTGTGACACCCGATGAGTTTGAAGAATATGCTAAGAAGGCGCGGGGCAAAGGATTCTTAATGGTTTCCTCCTCTGCACTTACGCGCTCCTCCTATCATGCAGGAGATGATTTTGTGCGTCTAAAAGTGGCCCGAGAGGCCCAGTTGGCCAACTAAATGGCAACGCGACTTCACACCCATTATTTGTCCTATCGTCCTGACCAGCTTTATGATTTGGTTATGGATGTTGAAAAGTACCCCGAGTTTCTGCCCTGGTGTTTGGCCGTGCATATTCTGTCCCAATCAGAGACAGAAATTCTGATTGACTTGTGTGTAGGTTATAAGTTTTTCCGCGAAACCTTTCGCTCCCGTGTTCACTTAACGCCAAAAACCCGCATTGATGTCGAGTATATTACAGGGCCCTTTCATTACCTTAATAACCATTGGGTCTTCAAAGAGGGCCCTTCGAGAGGTACAAATATTGAATTTTTCATCGACTTTGAATTCAAAAATCAACTCTTCCAAAGCGTTACACAAATGGTGTTTGAGAGTGCTTTTGATCAAATGCTTGCTGCATTTGAAAAGCGCGCCCAAGAAGTGTATGGCGTGTAAGCAGAATCCTTTATCAGAAAAACCCAGGCTCAAGATCCTTTATCTGCTTGATTTCAGCAAGGATATCTTTGGCACGAGTTTCATTTAAGGGATCGCCTTTTAAGAAATTGAGGCTACGTTTTGCTTGTTGCTCAGCTGTTTTATAGTCCCCTACTTCAAAGGACATCTCCGCCAAGGAAAGAGCTGCAAGGCCAGGTTTTCCTGACTTTCCATAATAAACGGCGAGGAGACGGTGGGTAAAAGGATTGTCCTGCTCATCCATTCTTGCCCGGACTAGCTCCTTAAAGGCAAGCTCGAGCTTGGATGAGTCTTCACTTTCAATCAAAGCGTGGGCCAGGCTAACCCGCAAAAGAGGAATGTCCGGACGGAATTGAACTGCCTTTTCAAAGGCATACGTTGCCTCCTTGATTTTTCCTGACTCAAACAAAATTTGCCCCTTGAGGTCCCAAAAGAAAGCATCTTGAGGGTATTCGGTTAAGAGCGCATCCACCTCATGGAGGGCCTCTGGGGTTTGGGCGCTTTGAAGATAAGCAATGGCCCTGCCATAACGGGCGAGGAGAGAGGTGTCTGTGGGCTTAAATCGAGCAAAGGTTTTTGCGGGACTTTGGGTAAAGGCTGCGATTTTGACCTGAATGCGCTTAAAGTTTTCTTCAAAACCTTGAGGGAGATTTGCCTTAGCATAGGGGGATTTACTCAAATGAGAACGGAAAAAATCCAGACGCTCAGAAATAAGAGGGTGAGTCTGCACATAAGGGTCGAGATATTGCTCAGAAAGTAAATCATCTTTGCGCAAGATTTCCATAAATTCTAAAGCTCCTCGCGAGGAATACCCCAGGCTATCCAAAAACCGGACGGCCCCTTGATCTGCGGCTCCTTCTTGAGTACGGGAGAATTTGAGGAGACCCCTCTCAGCCATACCTTGTGCCCCCATCATAATAGCGGCTCCCGCATCAGGACGACCAGCCGCTGCGACCAAAACCCCACCTAAGGTTCCGAGCAAGTTTTGTAGTAAGGCTTTTTCATAAGCATCAATCCCTCGGATAACGTGACCGCCTGCAACATGGGCCGTTTCGTGAGCGAGAACGCCTATCACCTGAAGGGCTGAGTCTGCTTTTAAAATAAGTCCTGTGTATACCGCAATACGCCCGCCCGTCGTGGCAAAGGCATTTACATCCTTTGAATTAATAATATAAAGTTGCAAAGACTTTGGATCAAGTTTTGCGGCCTTAAAGAGTGGCTCTACATAGGATTTAAGCACATCCTCAATTTCAGCATCTCGAATCAAGATAGCCTCTGAAGAGGGGCTTGCAAAAACAACGCATGGCCAAAAAATGGCTATAAAACAAAGGATTAACTTAAAACGCATCTGTTGGCGGCCTATTGCTATTTTTATTAAAAGACTTTATATGAAGTGAAAGTATAAAGAAATGGAGTTTTTTCTTTTGATTAAAAAAGAATCTTTTGGAAACATGGGGATTTTCCTCCTATCCCTTATTCTTGCGATATCCGGTGTTTATTCAACAAAGTTTTTTTCCATTTTATTGCCATTATTCGCAAGTGGGCTTTTTATTACGCAAAAAGGGTGGCAGCACATCAAAATATATCTTCCAGGTTTAGCTGTTTTTTTTCTCCTTATTTTAGGTTGGAGTGGGCTTAGTCTTTTATGGACAATTAATTTGGGTGCAGGGCTGAAATCTTTTTTTTCTTTGGGGGCAACGTTATTCTTTTCTTATATTTTTCTCTGTTGTGTTCTCCAGGGTGATTCTAATTTTATTCAAAGAGCTTATAAACTTCTCATGCTCTCGGCTCTTTTTTTAGCAGTAGTAGTTGTTTTCCAGTCCTATATGGATGCTTTTAACATTAAAGGATTAGCACATCCTTCATATCTACTCAAACCATCGGCTTCTATTCTAGGCCTCTTTGGCTTTGGTGCGTGTGCTTTTTTATGGGCGGGGGATAAGAAAACTCTTTCGATTATTTCTTTTGTTTTTATAGGACTTCTTCTCACCTTAACAACCTGTCAAACAGCGATATATGCTTATGTTTTTGCAAGCTGTGTCTTTGCCTTAAGTTATGCAATGCCTTTTTGGACCACGCGCCTAGCCATGCTTGGATCCTATACCCTCTTGCTTCTGACGCCTATTTTACATGCCTATATTTTCCTTCCAGTAAAAATGCTTTCCTTACCATATTATTTCGTGTTCTTAACGAATAGCTTTTTCCATCGCCTTCTGGCTTGGGAGTTTTATGCTCATAAATTTTTTGAAAGACCTTTTTTAGGATGGGGAATTTCTTCTTCACGCTATCTCTTTGAAAAGCCGGAACTTCTTCCAGGATATGAAAATACGATTCATCCTCACAAAGCAATTATTCAAGCTTATGTTGAACTTGGAATTTTTGGAGGCGTTTTGGTGAGTTTCTTTGTGGCTTATCTCTTTTGGCTTGTGGAAAAGCACGTTAAAGATCGGCTGGCCGTGGCTGTTTGTAATGCTACCATTGTCTTCGGGCTTATACTTGCAGATATGACTCACTCACTTTGGGCAAATTATTGGTTGTCCTTATGTGTGTTGGCGGCTGGAAGCCTTCTCCTCTTTATTAAATATCGCGCGGAGCAGAAGCCCGCTGAAGGCGGTCGTTTAAAGCCAATCCTAGCCCCTGCGTAGGAATTTGGGCTACAGCGATTCCCTTAAAATCCTTTCGATCGAGAAGTCGCAGCATTTTAAAAAGGTTAACTGCTGCTTCTCTTAAATCTCCGGTTACACTTAAATTTAAATTGCTTTGAGCCAGGGTTGGGCCAAAGCCAAGGAAAGCTTCACCCGTCCGAGCCTCTAAGGCATTAAGTCTTAAGGGGAGAGAAGGCGCATAATGGCTCTTCATCATGCCGGGGGCTTTGATGCCCCCGGTAGTGGGCAGAGAAATAGGGCCAATGACTTCTTCTAACTCTTCTCGTGAAATGCCCCCAGGACGCAAAAGGGTTGGGTGAGGAGTTGTCAAATCGAGGATGGTTGATTCAAGCCCGATTGTGGTATCTCCCCCATCTAGAATAACCAAAGTGGGGAAATCTTCTTCTACGTGTTCAGCGCGTGTGGAACTCACTCTTCCAGAGCGATTGGCACTCGGGGCGGCAAGGGGTTTTGTTATGGCACTTAGCAGATTTAAGGCAACGGGGTGATTTGGAATGCGAACCGCAAGTGTTTCAAGGCCACAGCTTGCCAATAAAGAGATGGATGAGGAGGCTTTACGCGGCAATACAAGGGTAAGAGGACCCGGCCAAAAAGAATCTGCCAGCAATTGGGCAAATGTGTTCCATTCCACGTGATTCTTTAACGTCTCTTGGGAGCTTCCATGAATAATCAGGGGATTGATGGAGGGGCGATTTTTGCTCTCAAAAATTTTAGCAACGGCCAAATCATTTGTGGCATCACCAGCAAGACCATAGACGGTTTCGGTGGGGAGACCAATAAGGTCACCTTTTTTAAGAATTGTGATAGCTAATTCAAGGGATTGGGGGGATGGCGTAACAATCATAACTTGTGTCCCAAGACCTGAAAGCCTTCATTTTTGAGATCGGGTTTCCCATAGAGAAAGGGTAAGCCATCAAGGGTTGCCATGAGGCCTCCTGCCGCTTCAACTAGAATTTGCCCAGCAGCTGTATCCCATTCCTTACAAGGAACGAAGCGAAAATAAATATCTGCTGCCCCTTCGGCCACGCGACAGAACTTGATGGCACTGTGAAGAGGCTCAATTTTGGCTAGCCGTGTACCCTTGAGATAGGGCTCCCACTTGTCCTTATTTTTAAGATCGTAATTGCTGAGGAGAAGGACGGATCCTTCTAGGGGACGGTTGCGCGTTTGGATAGGAATAGTTTTTCCTGAAATATGTTTCCATGCCTTGTTTTTATAGCCATAAAAGGTCTCGTTGGTGAGAGGAATATGAATAAACCCCAAGATAGGTTTATGACCTTCCATTAAAGCAACGTTGATACAAAACTGTCCATCTTGATGAATAAAGCCTTTGGTGCCGTCCAAGGGATCAATTAGCCAATAAAGGGAGCTTTTGATGCCCCACGAATCTTCATCTTCTTCCGAAATGACAGGGATACCTGGGGTCAGATTTTTTAATCCTTGTGTAAGGAGTTGATGGCTTCGATGATCTGCATTTGTGACGGGCGAACCGTCCCCTTTTTTGATGATTTCAAGAGCTTCCGCGTTTTTATAAAACTCGAGAACAAGCTTTCCTCCTTCTTCGCAGAGAAGGATCAGCTTTGGGATAAGCGGTTCGAATGGTGGCGTGATATTGTCCATAAACGGAGTATGCTCAGGAATGGGGAAAAAGAAAAGGCTTTTGTTCACTTTTCTCCTTAACAGAACCAGGGATCGGTGTAGAATGGCAAGGCTATTTTTTGAGAAAGTTTCCCTATGATTCCTTCGGACCTTATAGATCGGCCCTTTTTACCCCTCGCAACGGAGAGATTAACGCTACGCCCTCTTCAAGAGAGTGATGCGGAAATACTGACTCAACTTGCGAATAATCAGCGTATCGCGGAAAGACTTTGTCGTTTACCTTATCCTTATTTGCTCAAAGATGGTCAAGATTTTATTGGTTATGCACAACGTTCTTTAAAAGAAGGAAAGTTTGTTATTCTTGCAATTGTGCGACGCTCTGACCAACAGTTTATGGGTGTGATCTCCCTTGAAAAAGAGCTGGGCTATTGGCTAGGGGAGCCTTACTGGGCGCAAGGCTATGGGACGGAGGCTATGCGGGCTTTTATTCACTTTTGTTTTCATGTGCTCAAACAAAAGGAACTCATTGCATCAGCGCTTGTCAGCAATACAGCCTCTCGCCGTATTTTTGAGAAGCTTGGGTTTAAGGAAACTGGACATAAGAAAATTTCCTCTATTGCGTGGACTGGAACGCGGCAGAGTATGGGATACGCTTTGTCTCGTCATGATTTTATCAGTCAGTATCATGCCATTGAGCGTCCTCTGGTCTGGGTCGTGGCTGCAGTTTTGATTAATAAAAAAGGGGAGATGCTCATTTCAGAACGACCTCAAGGTAAATCTTTGCCAGGGGTGTGGGAGCTTCCAGGTGGAAAAATGGAGATAGGAGAAACCCCTGAAAAATCCTTAATTCGCGAATTGCAGGAAGAGTTAGGTATTCACGTGTATGAAGAAGACCTTGAGCCTTTGACGTTTGCCTCATACCGCTATGACACCTTTCACATGATTATGCCTCTTTATCTCTGTCAGAAATGGAAAGGTACGCCTTACGGTGCTGAAGGACAAGCCTTGGCTTGGGTGACGTATACTGATTTAGCGGCAACCCCTTTGCCGGCTGCGGACATTCTCCCTGCCCATCGGCTCGCTGACGTGTTAAAAGAGAGAGGGATTTGGTCCTTTACGTAAAATTCCCGTTTCAACCTTGAAATTTACATAAATCTCTGCAATAATAGTTATAAAGCTAAGGAACATGAGGCGATATGTTTGCACGAGAACTTACTCCGACGTTAAAAAAAATAGCAAACTCATTCCCAGCTGTTTTTCTCACGGGTCCAAGACAGTCTGGGAAGACGACACTTTTGAAGCAAATCTTTCCTGATTATACGTATGTTTCCTTAGAAAGGCCTGATACTTTAGAAAGAATACAAAGCGATCCTTTAGGATTCCTTCAAAATCACGACCAAAAATGGATTATTGACGAAGCCCAACGGTTTCCAGAGATATTTTCTTATATTCAGGATCGCATTGATCAAAACCCTAAAAAAGCGCATTTTATCCTCTCAGGATCACAGAACTTTTTATTGTCTCAACGTATAAGTCAAACGTTAGCAGGGCGCGCGAGTGTATTGGAGCTTCTTCCTTTAACTTATCATGAATATCGAACCCACACAGGTTTTAGTGAAATGGATGTGTGGTCATTTTTGTTTTACGGAGGCTATCCTCGTCCCTATCAAGAGGAGCTCAATCATCATTTATGGATGGGAAGTTATGTGCGAACGTATGTTGAAAGGGATGTGCGCGATCTATTAAATATTAGGGATTTATCTAAGTTTTCAATTTTTTTAAAACTCTGCGCCGGGCGTCATGGCCAGCTCTTGAACTTAAGTGCTCTTGCGGTAGATGCTGGTATTTCGCAAACAACAGCAACTGAGTGGTTGAGCATCCTTGAGGCTTCTTATATCCTTTTTCGCCTCAAACCGTATTACAAAAATTTTAACAAACGCCTTGTTAAAATGCCAAAGGTCTTTTTCTATGATTCTGGACTTTTGTGCTATTTATTAGGAATTGAGTCTCCGGATCATTTGTCCATGCATTCTCAAAGGGGCGCTGTGTTTGAAGGCTTTGTGATCACAGAACTTATGAAACATCAGTTGGCAAAAGGGGACTCCTTTGGCTTTTATTTCTGGAGAGATCATCTGGGGCTTGAAATAGATCTTTTAAAAGAGTGCGGTGAGCATCAAGTTGTTTTTGAGATTAAATCCTCAAAAACCTTTCAATCGGATTTTCTGCGCTCCTTTCTTAAGTGGATAACTGCCACCGAAAACAAACGAGAAAATTGTCACCTGATTTATGCAGGAGACCAAAACTTTCGTGTTCAAAATTTTCAGGTGTGGAAATGGAATTCTCTCCAACGGTGTGCAAAAGAGATTCTTTGAGTTACTCTCTCAAAAATTTATGTGAAACGCCATGGGCATAATCCTATTTAACCTGAGTTGGATAAGGCTTCTTGTTTTATTTGTAAAAACAAAACGTTACCGTCGTTGCGAGCCCTGCAAAAAGCAGGGCGAAGCAATCCAGAGAAAAAATGCATGAAAAATCCTGCGGTTTATATCATGACGAATAAGCGGAATGGAGCCCTTTACACAGGTGTGACATCTAACCTTATTCAACGTATATTCCAACATAAAAATGGGATAACCAAGGGGTTTACTCACCGTTATAATTGTAAGCAGCTTGTTTATTATGAGCTTTTTGCTGACATGGAACGGGCTATACTGCGGGAAAAGCAAATAAAGGCAGGCTCTAGAAAACAAAAACTAAAACTTATTGAATCTATCAACCCTGAATGGTTTGATTTATATGAGTCAATTCTTTGAACTGGATTGCTTCGCCCTGCTTTTTGCAGGGCTCGCAAAGACGAGGAAGGATGGACGGACTCAGGACTCGCAATCTCGTAGACAAAATTCCTTATCCAAAACAGGTTATTTATTTTGTGCTACAACTTCGTCGGGTTTTACATGCCGAAGCGTTATCCGCTTCGCTACTCGCTACGGCGGAATCTAGCGTAGCCGGGAGACTTTGCGGATAACCATCTACGTCCATCCCTAAGCTTACGTATAAGGCTTTGTGGTGGCGGGTAAAATTCTCGTTTCAAACTGGGGAGTTACATAAGAATCGAATCGCTAAGAAAAGTAAGTACATATAGCCAAAATAGTTTTGTTTCCTTTCCTAAGCGATGTTGCATCAAGATTTTTGGCAAGAGGTGTCTTTTTCCTCTCTATTTTCGTTCATAGAGGCCTATAAGAATGGCCTTACCTAGGGTGTGGTTTCGCATCTCTTTTAAAAGAACTTCTTTTGTCACATCGAAAGGGAACTGAAGAACCGTATCCAAGGCATAAAGAGTAAAGAAATAGTGGTGGGGTCCATGACCACGAGGGGGCATTGGACCTCCATAGCCAGTCTTCCCCCAGCTGTTAAGACCACTACGCGCGTTTTGAGGGAGGAGCTTTAAATCTTCTGCAAGAGTGCCAATGGAAGGAGGAATGTTGTATAGTATCCAATGATCCCACGTTCTGTTGGGGGCATCGGGGTCGTCACATATGAGAGCTAAGGACCGTGTGTCTTCAGGAACATCCTGCCACCTTAAGGGCGGAGAAATGTCCTTTCCTTCACCCGAATATTGAATGGGAATCGTCTCATTATTGCCAAAGGCGGAGCTGAGTAGCATCATGGGGTAAATCCTCCCTTTTTATCGAGTATATCAGAAAAAGGTGCTCTCTAAAAAACATTTTACCCGCAGGCCAGCACCTGATATAGTTCATGTGACGTTAATAATATAAATAAAGGGAGAAAAAATGAATAATTTCAGAAACCTGGCCATGGTTGGTGTGATGTTTGTGAGTACCACAAGCTGTGCAATAGCAGCAGAGCCAATTTGTTGTCCAACTGTAGTTCCTGTAGATGCTTGTAGAACCGGAGGCAATCAAACTGCATGTTACTTAAAAGATTGCGTCGAAACAACGTGTAAGGCCGGTACGCCAACAGATTATACTTGGATGGTGCTTAACGTAACAAATTCGCAAGAAGAAACATCATTGACTGGTGCAACTTCTCGCATATTGGTGTCAATGTTTTTATGCGACTATACGTCTCCAGATGGAGCTAAAGCAAGTTATAACAAACCACCACAGGGCTACGTTGCAAACCCAGATGCTTGTGGAGAAGGTATTGCAGGATTTGTTTCTTCCTCTTCTATGTAGATAAAGAATCCCTTATCCCACCATCTCGATTTCACTGAAGAAGAAGGCAATTTCTTTTGCGGCATTTTCTAGGCTATCGGAGCCATGAACCGAATTAGCTTCGATGGATTCAGCAAATTCATGGCGGAGTGTTCCTTCGTCTGCATTGGCAGGGTTGGTCGCTCCCATTACCTTTCGGTAATGTTCAATAGCATTGTCACTTTCAAGCACTTGAACCACAACTGGTCCCGAGGACATAAAGGAACAAAGGTCATTGAAAAATGAACGCTCCTTGTGAACTGCATAAAACTTTTGAGCTTCCTCTAGGCTCAGGTGAAGACGCTTTTGAGCAATGATGCGCAGGCCATTTTTTTCAATTTTCTCATTCACAGCCCCTGTCAAGTTGCGGCGAGTGATATCTGGTTTTAGGATAGATAATGTACGCTCCATAAATCAAGTACTCCTATTTTAAAAATTCGTCTTTCTATACCGCTAAATGGGGCGGAAGGGAACCCTCTTCCTTTAACAGGCGGACTTTTTCCTCAAGTCCCCAGGAATAGCCGCCCAACTGATTATTGTTGCGAATGACGCGGTGGCACGGGAGGAGGGGAGAAATAGGATTAGCCCCCACTGCGTTGGCTACAGCACGTGCGGCTTTGGGGCGACCAATGTGGTGGGCCAGTTGTTGATAGCTCCAGGTTTTGCCCTTTGGAATGTGAAGCAAAGCTTTCCACACCTCATGCTGCAAGGGGGTTCCCACGAGAAGACAAGAAAGAGTCGCACTGAGTTCAATGGGCTTTTTAATCAAGAAATGCTTGGGAAAACGTTTTAAAATGGCTTGAGGGGTGGAAACCGTCTTCACCGTTAAAGCGCAGACTTTATGATCAGGCGTTATGACAGCAAACCAGCTTTGATCAAATCCATAAAAGAGATTGGGATATGCCTTTAAAAACTCTGTCTTTGAGGTGAAACTGAGATGAATTTGAGGTATCATAAGTGTTGTTCGTACGTTGCTTTTTTTCTAAGATGCCCTATTATAATGAGCAAAAATCCAAAAGCAAGAATGAGGATTTCTCGTGTTCTTAAGTCAACGTATGTCCCGCATAAAGCCATCTCCAACATTAGCGGTGACGGCGCGCGCTGCTGAACTGAAGGCCTTAGGACAAGATATCATCAGTCTTGGGGCAGGAGAGCCAGATTTTGATACGCCAGAGCATATTAAAACTGCGGCCGTGAAAGCTTTGTCAGAAGGCAAAACGAAATATACAGCAGTTGAAGGAACAACGGCATTACGTAAGGCCATCATTGAAAAATTTAAAAAAGAAGATGGGCTTGATTATGATTTAAACCAGGTCATCGTATGTGCTGGGGTCAAACAAGTGATTTTTAATGCATTACTTGCTTCCCTTAATCCAGGGGATGAGGTCATCATTCCAGCTCCCTATTGGGTTTCTTATCCAGATATGGTTGAAATTGCGGAAGGCGTTCCTGTTATTGTGCGGTGTGCTCCTGAAGCAGATTTGAAACTGACGCCAGAGTTGTTGATCGAATCCATCACGCCCAAATCGAAATGGCTTGTCTTAAACTCGCCCAACAATCCCTCAGGCATGGCCTATAGCCATAAGGAATTAGAGGCTCTTGCAAAAGTCATAAGTGATGTGCCTCACTTGAATGTGATCAGTGATGATATTTATGAACGCTTAATCTTTGATAAGTATAAATTTGTAACCTTGGCTCAAGTGGCTCCTGAGTTAAAAGATCGCATCCTGATTGTAAATGGAGTTTCAAAAACCTATGCTATGACAGGATGGCGCATTGGCTATGGGGCCGGGGCAGCTGAGCTTATTGAAGTAATGGCCACCCTTCAATCTCAATCTACATCAAATGCGTGCTCCATCTCGCAAGAGGCAGCCCTTGCTGCTTTGACCGGGCCTCAGGATTTTATTAAAGACTGGATCAAGATTTACACTGAAAGAAGAGATGCGGCCTTTGACATTCTAAACAAAACTCCCGGGCTTCATTGTTTTCAGCCCCATGGGGCCTTTTATCTTTATCCGTCCTGTGTTGAATTGATGGGAAAGAAAGCCCCCTCTGGTGCATTGATCTCAAATGATACCGATGTGGCTACATACCTCTTAGAATCCGTAGGTGTTGCCGTTGTTCCAGGTGCTGCCTTTGGCTTGTCTCCTTACTTTAGAATTTCTTATGCCACAGATACAAAGCTTTTACTGGAAGCCTGTCGGCGCATTTCCCAAGCCATAAGCTTGTTGAGGTAATTTCATGGTTCATGGATACATTGTGGTGGACAAACCATTGGGGATGTCCTCAGCTGCGGTTGTTTCAAAAATTAAGCGTCTTTTTAATGTCAAAAAAGCAGGGCATGGAGGCACTCTCGATCCTTTAGCCACAGGTGTGTTGCCTATTGCTTTGGGAGAGGCTACAAAAACCCTTTCTTACGTCTTGAATGGAGATAAGGTCTATCGGTTTGAGATCAAATGGGGGGAAGCGCGCTCAACAGATGATCGAGAAGGGGAGATTATAGCCACATCGAATAAAAGGCCGCGAGAGGCAGAAATTAAAAAAATCCTCCCCCATTTTCGAGGCAAGATCAACCAAGTCCCTCCAGCCTATTCTGCCCTCAAGATTCAGGGGAAAAGGGCCTATACCTTGGCGCGTGAGGGAAAACCTGTTCTACTTAAGTCAAGGGAAGTAGAAATTGACGATTTGGAACTTATAAAAGTTTTACCTGATTCAGCTCTTTTTGAAGTTGCTTGTAGCAAGGGGACCTATGTGCGTAGTTTGGGGCGAGATATAGCCGAGGCTCTAGGGACTCGCGGCTACATTTTAACCTTGAGACGCTTAAGAGCAGGGGCTTTTCAAGAAAAAAATGCGATTTTACTAGATTCTCTTCTCCAGATAGGGCATAACACAGAGTTAATGACCTATGTTTTGCCTCTTCAAGATGCGCTGGCCGACATCCTGGCACTTGAGATTCAAAACATCGAAGCAGTGAAACTTCGCCAAGGACAAGCCATTTCTATACCCAAAGGGGACAAAGATGTGGTTTTGGTCCTTTCCGAAGGAAAGCCGCAAGCCATTGCAAGGGTAAGAGCGGGGAAACTATATCCTCTTCGTGTGTTTAATTTAGATGAGATAGGAGAATGAGATGTCGATAACAAATATGCGTAAACAAAAACTTATTAAGGATTATGCAACCGAAGAAAAAGATACAGGGTCCCCTGAAGTTCAGGTTGCGCTTCTCACAGAAAGAATTAATAACCTTACAACTCACCTTGGCGAACATCAAAAGGATTTTCACTCCCGCCGAGGGCTCCTCATGCTTGTAAGTCGTAGGCGTCGGCTTTTAGATTACTTAAAGCGTGTTGAAGAGAGTCGTTATACAAAATTGATTGAAAGACTCAATATACGTCGCTAATGATAAAAGGATTAGAAATCGAATGTTTGAAATTTACCGGAAAGAACTAGAGTGGGGAGGAAAAAAGCTCACTTTGGAGACTGGGAAAATTGCCCGTCAAGCTGATGGAGCTGTTGTTGTCACTTATGGAGAAACTGTTGTTTTGTGTACGGCTGTGGCTGCAAAGACCGCAAACCCTGACACAGACTTTTTCCCTCTTACTGTGGTTTATCAAGAAAAAGCTTTTGCAGCTGGGAGAATCCCTGGCGGTTTTTTCAAGCGGGAAGGCAAACTATCCGAGAATGAAACTCTTGTTTCCCGGTTGATTGATCGTCCCATTCGACCTCTTTTTGTTCCAAATTTCCGGAATGATACACAAGTCATTTGTACGGTCCTCAGCCATGATATGGAAAATGCGCCCGATATCCCTGCCATTATTGGAGCCTCAGCGGCCATTATCCTTTCAGGTCTTCCCTTCTTGGGGCCTATTGCAGCCTCCCGTGTTGGCTTTATTGATGGAAAGTTTATTCTTAATCCCATGGTGGAAGAAATTCCTTTTTCTAAGCTAAACCTTGTGGTTGCAGGAACGGCAGAAGGCGTTTTGATGGTTGAATCAGAAGCTCAAGAGCTTTCCGAAGATCAAATGCTTGAGGCGGTGATGTTTGGGCATGAACAGTTTCAACCCGTCATTAAGGCTGTTATTGAGCTCGCTGAGGAATGTGCCAAGGAACCTTGGAAGCTTCTCCCTGAGGATCCCCAAATGCCCAAGTTAATTGAGCGTTTAAAGGAGCTTGCGACAGATGATCTTATGATTGCTTACCAAATTAAAGAAAAAAGCTCTCGCAACGAGAAAGTGGCAACTATTAAGCAACAGACTATAGAAGCCTTAGTTGAAGAAGGGTATCCCGAACTTCTTTCCACTACAGAGTTTAAGGAATTGAAGAAGGATCTTGTCCGTGGGGAAATTTTAAAAACAGGTAAGCGCATTGATGGCCGCGATACAAAGACCATTCGCCCCATTGTGGCTGAAGCGGGTGTTCTTCCGCGAGCCCACGGTAGTGCGTTGTTTACCCGTGGGTCAACCCAAGCCTTCGTGGTTGCAACCCTTGGGACGGGCCAAGATGAGCAAATCATTGATGCTTTGGAAGGGGAGTATAAGGAAAACTTTCTGCTCCATTATAACTTCCCTCCCTATTCCGTTGGAGAAACAGGACGGATGAGCGGACCTGGCCGGCGAGAAATTGGGCACGGGAAACTCGCATGGCGTGCAATTCATCCGTTGTTGCCAACAAAAGAGCAATTTCCTTATACCATCAGGGTTGTTTCTGAAATCACTGAATCGGATGGGTCTTCTTCTATGGCGTCTGTGTGCGGGGCGTCTCTGGCCCTGATGGATGCAGGCGTTCCCCTGGAGCGGCCGGTTGCGGGTATTGCCATGGGATTAATTAAGGAAGGTAAGGATTTTGCTATTCTCTCCGATATTATTGGAGATGAGGACCACTTAGGGGATATGGACTTTAAGGTTGCAGGAACGGATTCGGGAATCACAGCTCTTCAAATGGACTTGAAAATTACCAGTATTGATCACAAGATTATGCATACCGCTCTTGAGCAAGCCCATAAGGGGCGCCTCCACATCTTGGGGAAAATGGCAGAAACTATTGATAGAGCGCGTGAAGAGGTGGGTAAGCATGCGCCACGCATGATTACCTTTGCCATTCCAAAGGATAAAATTCGTGAGGTTATAGGCACTGGCGGAAAAGTGATTCGAGATATCTGTGAAACCACAGGCGCCAAAGTTGATATTTCTGACGATGGAAATATAAATATTTCTGGGCCCAATGTGGAAGTCATCCAAGCTGCCGAAAAACGGGTACGAAGCATTACAGATGAGCCTGAGATTGGTAAAATTTATAAAGGCAAGGTTGTTCGAGTTGTTGATTTTGGGGCCTTTGTAAACTTTTTTGGGAGCCAAGATGGTTTAATTCATATAAGTGAACTTGCCCCTCGGCGTGTAGAAAAAGTGACGGATGTTGTTAAGGAAAACGACGAAGTTTTCGTTAAAGTCCTTGAAATGGATAGCCGTGGCAAAATTCGTCTTAGCATGAAGCGTGTTGATCAAAAGACAGGAAAGGAGATTTCTCCTGCTTCAAAAGACCCTACGGTTGAAGCCTAAGCTTTTGTTGAATTTTTGGAGGGAAAAGCGTTGAAGCCGCTTAATTCCATACGTCTTTCAGGTCATGAAGTTCTTCCTTTTGTTGAAGGCGGCAAGGGCATTTCTATCTCGAATGGAGAAAGCTCAGGCGCCTGGTCTGCTGCAGGGGGGGTGGGGACCTTCTCGGCTGTGAACGCAGATGCCTTGGACAAGCATGGCAATCTAATCCCCATAGTCTATAAAGGGACGACGCGTAAAGAGCGTCATCGCGAGTTGATTCAATATGCCATTCAAGGCGGCATTACCCAAGCTAAAATAGCTTCGGAACGATCAAATGGAAAAGGACGACTCCATATGAATGTTCTTTGGGAAATGGCGGCTGTTGAGGAAATTCTTCATGGGATTTTGGAAAAAGTGAGCCCTTTAATTCACGGGGTAACTTGTGGGGCGGGAATGCCCTATAAAATTGCACAAATCACGGCAAGCTACGGTATTTATTACTATCCCATTGTGTCATCAGGACGAGCCTTTCGGGCCTTGTGGAAGCGTGCCTATTATAAATTTCCCGAATGGTTAGGAGCCGTTGTATATGAAGATCCTTGGCGTGCGGGGGGGCATAATGGACTCAGCAATAGCGAAGATCCTGAAAAGCCCGAAGAACCCTACCCACGTGTTCGTGAGCTTCGCAACACAATACGAGAGTTTGGGCTTCATGATATTCCCATTATTATGGCTGGAGGTATGTGGTATTTAAGAGAATGGGAAGACTGGATTGATAATCCAGAGTTAGGGCCCATCGCCTTCCAATTTGGAACACGCCCTCTTTTGACACAAGAAAGTCCCATTTCCGATGCATGGAAAAAACGCCTTCTGACCTTAAAGCCCGGGGATATCTATCTCAATCGTTTTAGTCCGACGGGTTTTTATTCTTCGGCCGTCTCCAATCCCTTTTTAGATGAGCTTAAGGAACGCGCGGTACGTCAAGTCGCTTACTCTGTTACTCCTGTAGGGGATCATACGGAAGACTTTCCTGTAGGGGCAAGAAGAAGGCTTGTTTACTTAACGACCCACGATAAGGAAATGGCAGAGGCTTGGACAAAACAGGGTTTTACTGAGGCCATGCGTACCCCCGATTCCACCTTAATTTTTGTGACACCAGAAAAGGCCAATGAGATTTTAACAGATCAAATCAACTGTGTGGGCTGTTTGAGTGCGTGCCTCTTTAGTAACTGGTCTCAAGACGAATCGGGCACGACGGGGCATAAGGCGGATCCTCGCTCCTTTTGTATCCAGAAAACGCTCCAAGCCATTGGTCACAGTGAGGATGTGGATAACCAGCTCATGTTTGCGGGTCATGGAGCTTATCGTTTTGCTGAAGATCCCTTTTATGCGAATGGCTTTATTCCAACTGTAAAGCAACTCGTTGAACGTATTCAAACGGGGGATTGAGGCCTGTTTACATCGCTTTTTTGATAAATCGTTTGTACAACATTATTTGAAAATCCTATAGAGGTGTATATGATTTTCATATACTATCCTATACGATTTTCAAGAACAAGGTATCCCTGGATTAAATTTCGCCTACCTCTTGAAACAGCCTTATCTATTCGGCAACCTGTTTCTTTCTCTTCTTCTTTTCAACTTATGGATGATTTTTTCAAAATCCCGTAGATTTTTTTCATAGGCAATTTCGTCTGATTGGTTTGACCTAAATCCTACTTCGATACACCCTTTCTCGAGAAAAAGCGCTTCTCTAATCCCTTCCATTCGTTTTTTAAAATCGATTTTTTCGTCTTTATTCATTTCATAATTTATTAGACGCAAATCTTTTTTCAGATCGTGTATTGCCTCGGTGAGTCCTGAGGGCTTCTTACTTTTTTTAGGAGGGCTCGTCAGAGGTTCTTCTTCGTTAAGGAGAGGTCGGCTTGAACCTTGACCTGCCGCAGCAGGAAAGGGACCAATCCATATCCAAATAAAAGCGATAAAGAGGAAAAATCTTCCAAGAAATATTATATAGTCACACATCAAATCACCATACAGTAATGATCTTATTGAACACAAGGAAAGAATGAAAACAAGCGCTTTAACAGTGATAAAGATTTATGCCTCTACGTACTGCTCGATGACCCATTCAGCAAAGGGAAAGCTGCAGGTAAAAGCAGGGGAGACTGCATTTAACACATGAATTGAGTTTTCCTCCTTCTCCACAACAAAATCTTGGACAAGGGAGAGGGTCTCAATCTCGAGGAGTTGGGCGCGAATCCCGGGTTTCCCCCAATGGTTAAAGGAGCAAAGGTCCATATCCCTGATAAGTTTTGAGGCCAATTTTTTCAAGTATCGAGAATTAAATTTTCGCATCTCCTCAAAAGCAAGCCCTCTAAAGTTAAGGCTGTTTTCTTTGAAAAGCTTCATTTGGGTTAAAATGATCTCAAAAAACTCTGAGGGCTTGAACCCATCGAGTCCTTGATAATTTTCACGCCAAAAGGCGGGTATGGCCGTAGGGCCAATTTTTACCTTACCTGTGGGGGTAACTGTAAAATGAACCCCTAAGAAGGGATTATTAAGGTTCGGAACGGGATAGATGTTGGTGCGAAGCCCAACTCCAGGATCAGTGGATTCAAGATAAACACCCTTAAAGGGGAGAATGCGGTATTTTTTCCCCACACCAAAATCACGTGCAATTTTATCGGCATAAAGACCCGCCGTATTGATATAATTTTTTCCAAATATTTCTGTGGTCCCCGCGAGAATTCCATTGTTGATCGTTCGTTTGACGTAGGGAGCCTTGAAAAAGAATCGCACGCCTTGGGCCTTTAAATCTTTGGTTAATTGCTGACACACAAGCTTCGGGTCCACCGTTGAGGTTGTAGGGGAATAGAGAGCCCATTGAAAAGTCCGGGCCTTTGGCTCTATGTCATGAGCCTCTTTTTCATCAATTAAACTGATATTGACCTTGTTATGAGCACCTCGCTTTTCTAGCTCAAAAAGGCCGGGAAGGTCATTTTCATTCTTGGCTACCACAAGCTTTCCATTGTTACACATAGGGATTCCATGTTGATGGCAATAGTCTTTCAAGGCTTGATTTCCTTGGCGTGTAAATTTCGCCTTGAGGGAGTCAGCTGTGTAATAAAAACCTGCATGCAAAACACCGCTGTTGCGGCCGCTGGCATGAAGGCCTGCCTCAGACTCCTTATCAATAATGGCAATTTTAAAGGATTTGTCCTTTTGCTTTAATTTATAAGCAATCGTAAGGCCAATAATGCCTGCACCCATGATGACAAAGTCAAATTTCATATCTCACCATAAAATAATCATATAGGGGCTATCTCTATCATGACTTTCTAAAAATCACACTCTTTTTTGAGGGACTGTTGTTTTTTGTTTGTAGAATTGAACAAATTTGTTCAATATAATGAAGAAAATGGAGTTAGAAATGTATAGACGCCCAATTTTTGAAACTTTGTTTAAGCGATTGCAGGAGTCGCGAAACTTTATCCAAGTTTTGCTAGCCTGGATTCCCACGTTAAATAATTGAGCTAACACGATGGTGTTTTTCTACCCAAATTGGAATTTAAGGCGACGCCCATTCCACCAAGGGATG
>MEMA01000029.1 GCA_001767835.1 Alphaproteobacteria bacterium GWC2_42_16 | reverse complement strand
GCAAAAGGTTTTCGTCAAGCTCGATGAGGGGAAAGAGGTTTCTTTTGCCCCCAATCTCAATCCTTACTTTGATCAAGGCTGGGCCATCACCATTCACAAATCTCAAGGGACCACGGTTGATCGATCTTATGTCCTTGCATCTTCTTCCATGACCCGGAACTTAAGCTATGTGGCCATGACCCGACACCGAGAAGATGTCCAGGTTTTTGGAAGCTCAAGTGAGTTCCAGAGCCCAGAACAATTCTCCCAAAAACTCTCAAAATCCGGTGAAAAGCTGGGAGCAGCTGATTATTTAGATACGGAATCCCTCAATAAGCTTATGCAAAAAGAAGACCATCTCCTCACACAAATCTTTAACCGAGTATCCAATGAGCTGGAAGCCATGGGAGTTGTTTCAAAACGTGCCTTTTGGCACGTTGCTGATCACTTTTTAGCAACACAGAAGAGCCAAGACATTCGAGTGGATCCTCAAACGCTAAAAACAAGCTTAAGGGAAGAAGCAAGAGCTGAAGAACTGTTTCAGCAGAAACAAAAAGGCACTCCAGATATCTCTCCTTCTTCTCCCAACAAAATGAGCCTCTCATTAGAAGCGGTCCTTGAGGAAATGAAGCACCCTGCTTTTGCTAAGGCAACTATTGTTAAACATGCTTTTGAAAAAGGACTTAAACTCTATGGTGAAGAACGGGCACTTGCTTATTGGGAGAGCAAAAAAGAAGCCTTTGTCCAGTCTTATCAACGTACCCTGACAAAGGTTGAAACAGAGCTTAACTCTCCTCTCCTCAATCGTCTGACGGGCCAATGGAAAGACCAAGCCAAAGAGGTTGCAAAAGGAGATCTTATAAGGGTTCTCAATCTTATTCACCGCTTAAAGAATGACGAAATTAAAAGGTGTGAAAAGATATCGTCAGAAGCGGCACAAGAGCAACGAATAAAAGATACTCTTAAGGAAAGACAGGTCAAACATGATCATATGAAAGGGATACATTTACAATTTAAAGAAACCTATAATCTTGTTAAAGAATACCCAACGGCACGTTCCCTTTATAAGGAAGACTTAAAGGAACTGGGTCAAAAGCTCTTTCAAGATAAGACCTTTATGGAAACTCTCAAGGCTCTGGACTCCAAGGAAGCAAAGCTGATTGAACGTATGGCTCAAGGCAAAAGCTTGCAGGAACAAGAGCGCATCCATCACTCATTAGATCGAGGAAGGGGAGGAATTTCACTTTGAGGGTTTCTTTTTTTTCTTTACGGTTTCTGGTGTTATGGGTTTCTGGGGTTGAGTCCTTAGCTCTTCTTCAAAATTCATGACACGAACGCCAATGTCATAAGCTTTTCTGGTATGCGCATTCATCAAAAGCACAGCTATGGATGGTACCTGTAAAAGAAAGAGTATAAGTCCCATCAAAGCCCCTGTCAGAGCTGAGGTAAAGAGCAAAAGGAAGGAGGGGTGGCCCCATCGAAATTCATATTGCTTTTGAATATGGGTGCAAAATTTATTGGTTTGACTCACCGCATGGTTGAGACTTTGTATATCTTCCTCAGCGCCTTTAACAAGGGGCGAAAGAGTTTTGGATATGTCATGTTGAGAAGAGTCAATAAGCTTTTGAAACTGAACTTTCAATTTCTTTTGAAGTTGAGTTTCAAGACCGTCTTTAATCTCTTGTGCACACCTTTCTTCAATTGCAGCTATTTCCTCTTTAACTTCCTTCATGTTTTTCTGATGAAGCTGAGTCAAAGATATCTTGAGATCAGATTTTATAATGTCCAGTGAGATCTCTTTCAGAGCTTCTTTTTCAAGAGCTGAGAAATCTGGGGAGTCTTGAGGTTCTGGATTTGGCATGGGCTTTCTTTGTGGGGGAACGACTCAGCATATATTTATGCATTTACGTTTAATTTTTCAAGGGGGCGCCTTTTTTAAACCTTTACTCTTCATCAAGTTCAAATTCCAAGTCTTTAAGGATAATGAAGTGCGGTTTATATTTTAGAATAGGTATACATTTATCGTAACTCGACAGGGTTGTTCTTGATGAGGGTTATCTTTTTTTCTAAAATATTAATTTGATTTTTTAGCTCATGTCGTTGGCTTTCTAAGAGTCCATGCGTGTGATTTAACATTAGCTGATAAGTAGAAATTAGTCCTTTGTAAGAATCGGCTTTCGTAAAATCGGTGCTTCTACTTTTTTCTCTGGCGAGGGTAAATAGTTTCTCGGCCAAAGCCAAATTATCATGGATTAAATCTTTATTACCATCATAAGTTTTGCCTCCCAATAGGTTAGTAATTATCGTTTGTTTCAATCTAATATCATCTATATCAAAATCTTTTATGGTCCTTAATTGCCATAAAATTAATATTAAATTGGCCAACTTATTACATAAATTAGCTAGCTTTTTCTCAGGCACCTGATCAAGTATTTTTAGTAACCCTCCACCTGATTTTTCATCAATTTGGAGATATTTATTAATTTCAGAAATGTACTGCTGAATTCCTTTTACATCATTGTTAATTTGAATGAGTTTGCTATAAGTACCGATAATTCTCGTGGTGCATTCAAATAGATTATAGGGATTTTCTTTAGGAATTATGGTTTTTTGCTCTGTTGCCCCAGGCTTATAATCCGCAATATAGCTTTTACTATCATTACTTAAGGCAATGGAAGATTGGGTGATATGATGTAAAAATTTAATAGCCGGACCAATCTTATCTTCTTTAATATAAGAATCAGCTAATCTATCTTCAATGACAAGAAGGCCATTAATTTTACTCATATATCCTTCAAAAAGCCCTAGCTTATTGCCAAGATATTCAGCCAGTTCAAAATATTTTTTACCTTTAATGGCACTCTTTTTGTAAATATAAGTTCGTCCCAGAGAATAAATGATTCGTGTATAAATTTGTGGTAAATCTTTGACAATCTCAAGTTCTACAAACACTTCTTCATTTTTTAACCCACTAAAATCATTGTTTATTTTACCCCTAATATTGACATATTTTTCAGCTAAATCTTTAGCATAAAGCAATATTCGCTCGGCTTTTTCTCCGTCTTGCATGTTATACATATAATATGATGCAAGAGCCTGTAGATTATATAAATATTGTGTTAAAATCTCAGCTGACATTTCAGCTTTACTCAAATAGTTCTCCACCTCTTTTATTTTATTATATTCAAGAATTTTTTCTATTTTCTTTATTAAGCTATGATTTTTTTTAATTTGATCGGGACGACTGTTATCGGAACTAAATTCTAGATTTTTTACAGCTTCTAAAAACTCCTCTAAATTTTTTATAGCTATTGGCACCTCTGTTATAGGTATGTTTTTTTTAATGGTGTCGCCATTTGTTAAGATCTTTGTCAAACTCATTAAACCGCTAATTAGAGGAATAATTAAAACTATAATATAAAAATATATTATTAGATTTCTTTTCTTAAGAAGCGTTTTTATAAAAAATAAAGCAGTATTTCCTTTTACGTTTTTATTATCTTCATCAAGAATAGCTTCAGATTTTCCGTCATGAATGTTTTCTATTTTCTGATAAGCCTCCTCAAACTCTGCGAGAATTTGTTCTCTTTGAGGAGGGTTGAGTACTTCAAGTAGATTCTTAAGTAGATCACGATAGTATCCGGTCTCGCTAATATTCCTTAGTTCAAAAGTTGGGTTATTATTCTCACTTGGCGCAAATTCAACCAATTTTATATGGGCCAGATTTAAATGCTTTTGAATGGATTGGTATAAATCTTTATCTAAGGTAAGAGCATCATTGCGATAACAATAGCAAGTCGTCCCATTTTGATTAATACGGCGAGCTATAAGCGTTAATTGTTTTTCAAAATTAGAATTAACCAACAAATGCAAATAATATTCTCTAAACAACGGTAGCTTGCCAGAAGATTCTATAAAGTCAATGATTTGGTCTTTGGAATTACAGGCGAGCTTATTCATAACATTATAGACATGAACGCTCACTGTTCTTGGCGAGATTGACAACATCGAAGCAATTTTCTTTTCCCCTCTGTTGTGTACGATACAAACTAAAATATCGATCTCTCTAAAAGTAAACTTTATCCCTTTGATCGTTGCTAGATGCTCTTTATAGAGTTCGTATTTCCTTTTGTAGCTCGTATTAAACGCCATAGAAATTCAAACCGTAAGTTAGAAAATATCTAAGTATTTTTATCTTAAGTGGGTAATTAAGCTTTTCCTTACAATATCGAAGGGTTCGTTTTTTTTCAATAGTCGTCCTCAGATTGCAAAAATGATTTTTGCGAATCTTTTAGAACAAATAAACTTTGGAGACTTATAATGAAAAAAACAGAACTAACTTTATTTATATGTACAATTTTATTTTGTACGCCTGCGGTTTCAATATCTATTGATGAAACAGATTCTTCATCGGTACTGAAAATTAAATCCTCACATAAACAGGTAAAACCATTCATAGAAACCCCACCTGGTTGGTACAGCAGCAATAATAGAATCAAAATTAAATATACTGAGGCAAAAGAAATAGGCTCGTTTGAAGGAGGCAAGTTGTATGGCTATGTTGATCCGTCCTTCACTGATTCTCGGTGGGAAATGGTACTTGGTAAGGGTTTTACGAAAACTGCTAAAGGTGCCAATGGCATAAAATTCATAAATAACAGCATATTAGAACTTAAAATTAATGAGGATGCAAGGATTTACACCAATGAAATTCATAAAAACGATCAGGGTGATTATATAGCAATTTTTAACCGTCAAGCCGACCATAAGAAAATCAAAAAATTAGTTAATAAAAATAATTTCAAAATTTATACAGATTGCTTTTCAAGGCTTAGAAGCAAACGCGATGGCAGGGGTGATTATGAGCTGCATAACTAAGCGACAAAAAATTGAAAACAGGATCACTTAGGAGATTTTATTATGAATACAGAAGGATTAAAGCCAAAAATAGTACTGGTAGGCGCAGCTGGGCAACAAGGATTGGAATATTATAACCTTCTTAAAAATGCTTTTCTTTTTATGGCTGCCGTCGATTCTAATTTTGAAAGTTTAAAGGATTTTTACAAAAATGAATCAATTCCTCTTTTCAGAGATGTTGATGAGGCGATAAAAAAGGTAGACTTTAACATTGCCATTGTTTGTGTTCCCCATCACTTACATCGCGGGGTAGCTCTTTCCCTCCTAAAGAATAAAAAATTTGTCATTAAGGAAAAACCATTGGCCCTCAATAAAGTTGAGCTGCAAAGTTATAAGGAGTTGCCTAACCAAAGATTGGTTACCATCATCCAACGCCCATTCAATCCCGTTTTTTTAAGAGCTAAGAATGAACTTGAAACAATCGGTAATATATATAGTTATAGCTATAAATACTCACTGAGAATTCCAGAGTTGACAAAAGGTTGGAGAGCTAGTCGTGCATGTGCTGGTGGAGGTGTTTTGATTGATATGGGGTATCATATTCTTGATATTATTCTCAGTTTTTTTGGAACACCCACACGAATTACAGGTGAAATGTCCTATTGTTACAATGCCATGAAAAAAGAAGGTCTAGAAGATTCTATTTCCATGCTCTTAAATCATTCCAATTTGGTGCAAGGCTCTCTATCTCTTAACAGACACCATTCAAGCAAGAAAGAAGAATTCGAAATAATAGGAAATCAAGGGACTCTTTTGATAACCCCGAAAGAATATAAGGTTTTTAATAGAAAGGGTGATTTATATAAGAGTTTTTCTTTAGAGAGTGATCCTAAAAAGATCAAGTTATATATGTTTAAAGAATATATTCAACATTGGCAGGATTCTGATTATATTCAAAAACACTTTAATCATCACGCATCAATCGTATATTTAATTGACGATTTCTATAAAATTACTCATAAACAAACCGCATAAGGAGTGTGCAATTGTGAAAAGCATTAAATTTGAATACAAAAATTATAAGGGGGAAATAAAAATTAGAGAGGTCAAACCTATCGGATTAAAATTTGGTGTCACACCAAACATAACTGAACCAGAATGGCTTTTAGAAGGTATGGATCTTGATAAAAATGAGTATCGATGTTTTGTTTTAAACCATATCAGTCGTATTATAGACGATAAAATTCAGCGCTTTTTCTGCATTACTGTTTATGTGAAAGATGAACAACAGAGGTTTTTAATGCTTCACAACAAAAAGTTGGACAAATGGGTGCCGCCTGGAGGAAAAGTCGATCCAAATGAAACCCCTGATGAAGCCGCCTTAAGAGAATGCTTTGAAGAAACAGGTGTTCAAATCGAACTTGTAGGCAATACAACGCCAGTTGATGGGGGGCTTATGTGTCCTTATGGTATTCAATTAAATTGCATTAAGCCTAATATTCGCGATCATATAGACCTCATCTATCTTGCACGCATAAAAGGCGCCTCATCAGATCTTAAAATGTCAGAAAGAGAAGCCTATGCTATTGGTTGGTATACTCCTGAAGAAATAAAGAAATTGAACACTTTTTCCTCAATAATGCAGTGGTGCGATTTTTTTAAAAATGTTATGTAGAGAGTATGACAAAATTTTCTTGATTCTCATGAACCTTTTCAAGGAGTTATCCCTTATCCTTAATCCAGATTGCATATCCCCTGTTTTCTAAATGTCCTATCCATGGCGAGACGTATGTTTATAGCTCAGTAAGAATAAGGCCAGATTTGTCTTTATGCGCATTTTAAACGCCTCTTCTCAAGGGTTAAAATAAGGATTTTCTCTTGCTCGACGTGCTACCTATGTGGTCAAATAAAACTTAAGGAGGCCGTCAAGCACGGCAGTTATCATGGGAACTGTATGGTTCTAAAATTATTTTTATTCGTATTCCCATTCACATTATTATTTTATTCACCTCTCCATGGAATGGGGATTGAGGGAAATAATTCTTCCTCAATGGAAATTCCCATACATAGGAGTACGATAAAGAAGTTGGAGGATACCATTTTTGATTTAGCCTTCGAAACTGAACCAGAAAAAGTGAAAAGATTAGCTTGGACATTTGGCTTACTTGGTCAGTTGTATATAGAGGTTGCTGGTGAATATATAAAAGATGGTAAAAAAACCGAAGCGGCTAATTCCTATAATGAAGCGGCCTTATTCTATAATTATGTTATTTCAATGATTAAAAAAAATGAGGATTTAAAAGATTTAAACGAAAGGATTAAGCCTTATGACCAGTTAGATTTTATACAACGTAAATTAGTAAAATGCCTTGGGGGTCATGAAGACAAACTAGAAAAATTCGATCCAGAAAAATTTACTCCATATACTCTTCTAACTAAGCTTCGCCGTAAAGTAGCAGAGGAAATCGAGTGTCTAGACAAAAAAACAGAAACTTACATAGAAAAATCAAGAAAATTATTTCAAGACATAGCGGAAGGAATGAGAGAGTTCCTTGCCCAGTTATACCAAAAAGCTGAAGAGGTTATAGGGACGGCACCATGTAAATACGCCATAATCGGTCTCGGCTCCATGGCCCTCAAGCAAATGACTCCTTATTCTGATTTGGAGTTTGCAATACTCATTGAGGATCAAAAGGACAAGCTCAAGAATCAAACGCATAAGGACTATTTTAAAAACATAAGTCAGCTGGTTCACTTTTATGTCATTAACCTTGGTGAAACCGTCATGCCCATGAGCAAATATAAATGTGATCTTAGTTACTTAGTGAAAAGAGGGGTTAATTTTGATTTAGGAGGAAAAACACCACTTGGCAGGAACGATAAACCCTATGAGCTGATTTGTACTGTCGATGAAATGCTCGAATATATGTACAATAAAGACAAAAAATCTGAGCATATCGATAAAAACTTACCTTACATACTCCAAAAAACATGCTTTGTTCATGGAAGTAGAGACTTATTTGATGAATATGATGGGAAAGTCAAAGAATTTTTGAAAGTTCATGGTGAGTCAAGAGCCATTAAGATGCTATGGGAGGGATGTGTTGAGATAGATTACGTTGATTATAGTCGAAGAGAATATAAAACGGAGGGGAATATCTCCCAATTTGCTTTACATTCTCATGATTTAAAGGGAAGGATATTCAACATTAAGACAGAAATATACCGCCTTCCAGATAGGCTTATTTATAATTTAGGCTTAATTTATGGTATCGACGGTGAAGATAACTGGGATACAATTACCAAACTAGCTGAACAAGAGAAAATCAACAAAATAGCAGAAACTAATCTAAAACGAGCTCTCACTTTTGCTACTCTTTTGCGCTTAAAGGCCTATAGCCATTATGGTTATCAAAAAGAGGAAATGGAGTATGATGAAAAATATGATGATCTTGATCAAGAAGAAAGGGAAAAATTAATTAAGAAAGATATGGTGGTTCAAACTTTTAAATTAAGTGATGAAGATTTACAAGAGGATGGCGAGTTGTATAAGTACTACTACGTTACAAGACCTTTAACTTGGAAACTAGCAGAATTTTGTAAGTCTCATCAGAACGACTTACTTTCTGAAGAAGAAAAGGGAGATTATTTCCGGGAAGAAGAATTTTATGATGAGAGTGCATCTGTCAAGGGGGATATCAATTTAAGGTTCTTAAACATTGAATCAGCTCGTCAAAATCAAGAGTTAGCATTACAGAAATTGATCGATAGATATGGAGAAGGTAATCCGCTATTAGGTTTTAAATATAATATGCTTGGTCTTACTTATTCTGCTTCTGGAAATTTTGAAAAGGCAATTAAGTATTTTAAGAAAGCAGAAAAAACAGCAATATCAGAAAGCAGTTTATGTATTGTTTATAATAACTTAGGAATAGTCTATGGAGAAAAAGGAGAGTATGAAGAAAGTAATAAATATTTTAAAAAATCTTTAGAGAAACAGGAAACCAGCCCATCGTTCAGTGAAAGCAATCCAACTGAACTTTATGTTCAAACATGTGCTAATTTTGGAGCCAGCCTATCCGAGCAATGTAAATTGGGGGAAAGCTTAAAATACATCGAAAAAAGTCTGAGAATGTCTGAACAGATGTTTGGTAAATACCATCCTTTAACGGGAAGTTGTTACTTTAGTTACGGTGTTGTTTTGTATCACCTACAAAGGATAGATGACGCATTGCATCATTTGGATGAAAGTTTAAATATAAGGAAAAAGCTTTTTAGTAAAAATGATCCTATGGCTGCATTAATTTATTACCATAAGGGAGAAGCTTATCGAAGTAAAAATCAAGATGAAGACGCAGAAAAAAATTATAGAGAAGGCCTTAAGATATGTTCAAATGGAAATTTCCTTAATGCCGCACGCTGCTATAATGGCCTTGCTTTGGTGTATAAGAATCGTAGGCAATATAAAGAAGCCTTAGAATTCTGTGACGATGCTTTGAAACTTAGACAAGAAAGGTTGGGTCAGGATCACCCAGAGACTGCCTCTAGCTATATCACTAAAGCTGGCATACAAAATGAATTAGGGCAATACTGGGAGGCATTAATTTCTGGCAATTATGCGCTGAACATTATGAAAAAGATAAATTTAAATCAAGAGCATGAGTATATTGAAGAGGCCAATTGCATTATGGGGAGCGTATTATTTGCTTTGCATAAGCCTGATCAGGCCGTACCTTATGTGCAAGAAGCATTGAGAAGCAACGAAAAAAGATATAATAAAGAAGACAACCCGACCGCTTACGGGTATAGGATAGCAATTTGGAAATTTGAGAGAAAATATGTAGAAGCATTAGATGCTTGTACTAAAGTTTTAAAAATTCACTTAAAAGAAAAAAATTTTAGGTATGCTGCAGATAACTGTATGGGCATGGCATCAATATTTGAAATGCTTAAATATGTTTCGAAAGCAAAAATACTAGGAGTAATAGCTGAAAAAATACGAAAGAAAGAAAAACACTTTTACTTGCGAGAATGGGGAGAAACAGATAATAAGACTGCTGGCATCACTGTAGCTATTGCTCCTGACTTATACTGGATCAGTCAGCATGTCGGGAAGGAATACTCGAAGGTTAAAAAGAAAATAGAAAAGATTTGCGGGAAATATAAAGATAAATCTGATCAAAAAATTGCTAAGATGTTATGTTTTGAAGCTATTTGTATAGGAGTTGCCAATAGTAATAATACTCATAGATTTTTAGGTTGTTTGAAAAAGTTTTGTCAAGAAAATCTTGACTTGGTAATTGAAATCGCTGAGCGTCATCCAGAATATTTTGTTGAGGAGAAAATCATTGGGGAATGTATAAAAAATTTTCCAACAAAGTTTAAAAGTTTGGAAATTTTATTACAAAAACAAAAGCTCCCCTAGACTTCTAATTTTTTAAGAATATACATATGCTTCTTTGACAAGAAAATAACCCTAACTGGTTGTTTTCTTATGAGAGAGTCGAAAGCTGATTATTAGCATAAAGTCCATCATAAGGAAGAAACAAAAAAGGAGAACTCTAAACCTCTTGTAGTGAATCTTCCTGTAAAGGACTTGGTCATTCGAGACAACTTAAAAGAGATTTTTGAAGTAGACGTGGGACACTCATGGGACATTTGGAGATAAAAAATGGTAACAAATCTGCATCAGTAGCAATAAAGGGAAATGCACAATTCATTGATTTTGTTTATATATTTTGTTAATGGTTGTTATCAGTTAAACATTTCAAGCGTCTCGAAAACCGTTGTGCGTGTAAGCGTACCGTGGGTTCGAATCCCACTCCCTCCGCCAATTTGAACAAATACTGGAAAGGCTTTTTAACTTGTCTTTAACAAAAAATCTCATTATGTGTTTTAAGATATAGGATAAGTATGTATATAAGCATGAAAAAGGAGAAACGAATGCACGCTCCAACTCATACACAATGTTTCTTAGAAGAAGCGTCAAAAATCGCGCAGTTAATTGATGCTGAAAAAATTGAGGCAATGGTGCAATCATTAGTTACCCTTCGAGAGGATAAGGGACGTCTATTTTTATTAGGTGTTGGGGGGAGTGCTGCTAATTGTAGTCATGCAGTAAATGACTTTAGAAAGATTTGTAATATCGAGGCCTATTGCCCAGTAGACAACGTTTCTGAGCTAACCGCTCGCACCAACGATGAGGGATGGGAGACCGTATTTTCTAGTTGGTTACAAACGAGCAGAGCCAATAGCAAGGATGCTATTTTAGTTCTTTCCGTCGGCGGTGGAGATCTGGAAAAAAATATCAGCCCTAATATCGTAAGAGCCCTTCAAGAAGCAAAAGCCAGAAACATGAAAATTTTCGGGATCATAGGTCGAGATGGAGGGTATACAAAACAAGTTGGTGATGTTGTCGTTGTTATTCCTTCTATAAATGCGGATCATATCACTCCCCATGCAGAAGCCTTTCAAGGAGTAATCTGGCATTGTATTGTTTCACACCCCCTCCTAAAAGCGAAACCCTGTAAATGGGAATCTGCAACAAAGGTTGCTTGAACATCTCCATGACAAAAAGGGCGTTGTTTCTTGATCGAGATGGAGTCATCAACCGAGCTCTTATTCGAGAGGGTAAACCTTACGCCCCAATCAACCTTGAGGAGTTTTTTTTGATTGAAGGGGTAGAGGAGGCTCTCATTACGAGCAAAAAACTTGGTTTTTTAAATATTATTGTTACAAATCAACCAGATGTATCAACTGGAAAACAATCTCTTACAACTTTGAATCAAATTCATGATTTTATAAAGAGAAGTCTCCCAATTGATGATATTTTTGTTTGCTTGCATTCAAATGCTGAGAAATGTTCCTGTCGTAAACCATCGCCAGGAATGCTCTTTGCAGCTCAGAAAAAATGGAATCTTAACTTGGAAAAAAGTTTTCTTGTGGGCGATCGATGGCGCGATGTAGGTGCAGCACAAGCAGGAAATTGCCCTTGTTTTTTTATCGATTATGGTTATAAAGAACAAAAGCCGAAGTTACCTTATACAAGAGTTTCTTCTCTAAAAGAGGCTGTACAGTTAATTTATAAACTTGAGGAGACTAAAAGTGAATCCAAATCTTAAAGATTTATCCGTAAAGATTTTTGCCGATGGTGCTGAACTCAGTGTTATGAAGAAAATGGCTGAAAATCCACTCATTAAGGGTTTTACAACAAATCCAACTCTTATGAGGAAGGCTGCCGTCACTGATTACGAGGCGTTTGCTGACCTTGTTGTTTCCGAATTTTCAACTTATCCTATATCTCTAGAGGTTTTTGCTGATGAGCTACCGGTAATGGAGCAGCAAGCGCGAAAGCTTTCCTTCTTAGGAGAGAATGTTTATGTAAAAATTCCAATAACAAATACAAAAGGTGTTTCTACAGCTCCCATAATTCAACGGCTCTCTTATGATGGAATTAAAATTAATATCACAGCCATTATGTTGCTGAGTCAAGTAAGGGAAATTGTTTCTGTTCTACAAGAAGATGTTTCTTCTTATATTTCCGTTTTTGCAGGAAGGGTAGCAGATACGGGTTGTGACCCCATTCCCCTCATGCAGGAGTCTTTGAAAATCCTTCAAGAAAAGCCTTTGGCAGAACTTCTTTGGGCTAGCCCAAGAGAACTTTTAAATGTTATTCAAGCTGATCAAATTGGATGCCATATCATTACAGCAACAAAAGACATTCTCGAAAAACTTAAGCTTATTGGTAAAAATTTAAATGAATATTCTTTAGATACAGTAAAAATGTTTCATCAAGACGCCTATGCTGCTAGATATCATATAGCTCTTGTAGATTCAATCGCTGTTTAATTTTACGAAAGGAAGTCATATGGGTAAGAAAGTCTTAATCACCGGTGGTGCGGGGTATTGTGGTAGTCGCTTAGTTCCACAGCTTCTTAATAATGGATATAAAGTGACAGTTTATGACACTCTATTTTTTGAAAAAGATTTCTTGCCCCTCGATAATCCAAACCTTAAGGTTATTCAAGGAGACGTTAGAGACACCGAAGCTTTTGAAAAAGCGTGTGCTGGGATAAATTCTGTTTTGCATTTAGCCTGTATATCTAATGATGCAAGTTTTGCTCTTGATGAAAACCTAAGCACGACTATAAATCTTAACGCCTTCGAACCCTTAGTAAAGGCTGCAAAAAGGCAAGGAGTAAAGCGTTTTGTATATGCATCTAGTTCCTCTGTTTATGGCGTGTCTGAAAAACCCAATGTTAAGGAAGATCATCCTCTCGTCCCTTTAACATTATATAATAAATACAAGGGGATGTGTGAGCCTCTCTTATTCAAGCATACTGACAAAGATTTTGTTGGGGTTATTTTTAGACCCGCAACGGTTTGCGGCTATGCGCCACGTCAAAGACTCGATCTCTCGGTTAATATTTTAACGAACCATGCCTTTAACAAAGGAAAGATTAAAGTTTTTGGAGGCGAACAACTCAGGCCGAACCTACATGTTCAAGATTATTGCGATGCTTGCCAACTCTTTCTAGAGGCGCCCGATGAAAAAATTGCCAATCAAATTTTCAACTGTGGGTACCAAAACATGTCTATTATGGACATTGCCTTAACTGTAAAAAAGGTTGTGGAACAAGATTATCCTGAAAAGGGTAACATCGGCATTGAAATTGAACCAACCGATGATATTCGCTCCTACCACATAAACTCAGATAAAATAACAAATATCTTAAATTTTAAACCTAAATATTCAGTCGAAGATGCTGTTCGTGAATTGTGCAAAGCATTCGCAGCTAAGAAGTTTCCTGACAGCTTTGCTAATGACAAATACTTTAACGTTCAACGTATTAAAAATTTGGCCATTAAATAATGACGAAAAAAAATATAGCTGTTGTGACTGGAGGAGCTGGATTTATTGGGAGCCATATGGTTGACCTCCTCCTTAATGAAGGTTTCAAAGTTCATGTTATTGATAATTTAATCGGTGGGAATCGAGTTAATATAGCTCATCATAAAAATAATTCTGACTTTGTTTTTGAAGAAAGGGATATCCGATCCTATGAAGAGGGAGATTCTCTCTTTAAAGATGCAACTTATGTTTTCCATTTTGCCGGTATAGGAGATATCGTTCCTTCAATTGAAAAGCCCAAAGATTATCTTTCTGTAAATGTTCAGGGGACGGTCCATATGTTGCAATGTGCACGAGCAGCTAGCGTAAAGAAATTTGTATATGCAGCGTCTTCATCTTGTTATGGAGTTGCTAAAACTCCTACCCGCGAAGATCATCCTATTTCCACTCTTTATCCCTACGCGCTGAGTAAGTATTTAGGAGAACAAGTCACATTCCATTGGCATCAGGTTTATCGCTTGCCAGTAAATTCGATTCGTATTTTCAATGCCTATGGAACGCGTTCACGCACAAGTGGGGCTTATGGAGCCGTTTTTGGTGTTTTCTTAAAACAGAAAATTTCTGGGAAACCTTTTACTGTTGTTGGAGATGGCAATCAAATGAGAGATTTTCTCTATGTAACTGATGTTGCCAGAGCATTTTATGCGGCCGCAAGAACAGATAAAGAAGGAGAAATATATAACCTTGGTGCCGGGAAACCTCAAAGTGTTAACAAGCTTGTATCTTTACTTAAGGGAGATATAACTTATATTCCTAAGCGCCCAGGGGAGCCTGATTGTACCCATGCGGATATTACAAAAATCACAACAGAACTTGGATGGAAACCTCAGGTAAGTTTTGAAGAAGGCGTCAGCATGCTCATAGAAAACATTGACTACTGGCGGGACGCTCCCTTGTGGGATCGAGAATCAATTTCTAAAGCAACGGAAAATTGGTTTAAATATTTATCCTAAACTAAGACTAGGCGATCAGTAAAATGGATTCTAAAACAAAAGAATACTTCAAGAAAAAAATTAAAACGCCACAAGAACTTGTGGACATCTTAGGACCTTTTCCAAGAAAAGAGAAGGTCGTTATGTGTCATGGCACTTTTGATATTGTCCATCCTGGACATATTCGGCACTTACTTTATGCTAAAAGTAAGGGGGATGTTCTCGTCGTAAGTATAACCGGAGATGTTCATGTTACGAAGGATAACTATCGTCCTTATGTTCCACAAGATTTGCGACAACTTAATCTTTCTGCCTTAGAGTTTGTTGATTATGTCATTACGGATTTTGATGCAACTCCTCTCAACAACTTAAGACTTCTCAAACCTGATTTTTTTGCCAAGGGTTACGAATATATGGATGGGGGTGTTCATCCTAAAACACAGGAAGAAATGAATATCTTAGAAAGCTATGGGGGAGAAATTATCTTTACGCCTGGTGATATTGTTTATTCTTCCTCGGCTTTAATCAATATGGGCCCACCCGATATTGAAATAGAAAAGCTTATGATGTTGATGGATCGTGAAAAAATCTCATTCCAGGATCTTCGAAAGATCTTAGATAGCTTTTCAGCTATTCGCGTTCATGTTGTAGGAGACACTATCGTTGATAGTTATACTCACTGCAGCCCCATCGGGGGCATGACAAAAACCCCTACAATGAGCATGCGATACGAAAGGAAATCAGATTTTGTTGGTGGAGCGGCTATCGTTGCAAAACACCTCAATGCGGCTGGAGCAAAAGTCTATTATTCTACTGTGCTCGGAGAAGATCCTTTAGCTGAGTTTGTTTTAAAAGATCTTCGGAATTTTGGGGTGAATTGCCGCGAAGTGATTGATAAAACACGCCCAACAACAAATAAAAATGCCATTGTTGCCAATGGTTACCGTCTTTTAAAAATCGATACAGTTGATAACAGGCCTATTTCTGATCGTATCATTCACCTTCTCGAAAACAATATTAAATCAACTAAAGCTGATATGGTCGTTTTTAGCGATTTTCGTCATGGCATATTCAATAAAACAAGCATTCCTGAATTGACCGCGGGAATAAGCAAAGGAATTTTCCGCGTAGCTGACAGTCAAGTTGCGAGTCGGTGGGGAAATATCCTTGATTTCCAAGGCTTTGACCTTATTACGCCTAATGAACGTGAAGCTCGCTTTTCCTTGGGCGATCAAGATTCGGTCGTCCGTGATTTAGCCATGGATCTAAAAGATAAAGCACAATGCAAGACTTTAATCTTGAAAATGGGGGAAAGGGGATCTCTTACATGTCGTAATATCCCTAACAGTGATCCACGTTCTTTGGTTTCTTTGGGAAGCTTTTGCGATCGACTTGTAGATGCTGTTGGTTCAGGTGATGCATTGTTGGCTTATGCTTCTCTCAGCCTCTATTCATCTAAGAGCGAAGCGATAGCTTCAATTTTAGGGTCTCTCGCTGCTGCGGTTGAGTGTGAGTATGATGGCAACGTTCCAGTTACACCAAAACGTGTTTCAGAGAAGATTGACTCCCTTGAGAAGCAGGTAAACTTCAAGCACTAAGTGTGGAATAAAAGAGTAATGATTGTCGTAGGATATGGTGTTCAAGGTGAAAAAAGGAAAAGAATAGCTGGCAATTCTGTGTGTGCTATTGTAGATCCTTTTTCACAAGTTGCTTCTTACAGGTGTGTTGAAGACGTTCCTCTTGATAAATATAAAGCAGCGCTGGTCTGTACTCCTGATGATGCAAAGCATTCAATTCTTAGCTACCTTCTCAAAAATAATAAACATGTTCTTGTTGAAAAACCTCTTCTTTTTAAGGATGCGCGAGAGATTGAGACACTTATAAATCTTTCTACTCAGCATAAGGCGACGTGTTATACAGCTTATAATCATCGCTTTGAGCCTCATTTTGTAAAAATGAAAGAAATACTGGATTCCGGAATTTTGGGTAAAATTTACAATGTCTCTTTATTCTATGGCAATGGGACCGCACGACTTGTAAGGAAGTCACCCTGGCGTGATCAAGGATATGGCGTTTTAGCAGATCTGGGGTCTCATCTTCTTGATACCTTTCTTTTTTGGTTTGATCGTAGAGATTATAACTTTACCCTATTAAAAGCACATTGCTTTGAAAACAAAGCTTATGATCACCTTATTTTCACAAGCCAACAATCAGAGCCTTTTGTACAATTTGAAATGAGTTTGATGTCTTGGCGAAATCATTTTAGAGCGGATATTTATGGTGAAAAAGGAAGCGTACACATTTCTTCCTTATGTAAATGGGGGCCTTCTACCCTTACCTTAAGAAAACGGATTCTCCCAAGTGGAAGACCTGTGGAGGAATCCTTTACATTGGTTCAAGAAGATCCAACCTGGCAAGCTGAGTTTAACTACTTCAAAGATGCTTGTGCTAAGGGAGCAAACAATCTTTCAAACGATCTTTGGATCCAAGAAAAACTGCGAAACCTCTTTTCTCAAGCTCAAAAGGAAAATGTAAAACATGTCGCTTAATACTATTGCTTATGTAGGCTTAACCCACCTTGGGCTTATTTCGGCCGCAGCAGCTCTTGAAAAAGGGTTTAAAGTGATTTGTTTTGACCGGAATCAAGAACTTGTCGCTAACTTAAAATCTGGGAAATACCCAATTAATGAACCAGGTTTCAAAGAAGCCATGGAAAAGCGTAAGGATAGGGTTTATTTTACTTCCTGCCCGGAGGATTTAAAAAAAGCTGAGCTTCTATATGTAGCCCCTGATATTCCCACAAATGATTCTGGGGTCAGTGACTTGCAAGGGATTAAGGAACTTATCTCTTTTATCATTCCTTCCCTTTCAAAAAGTTCTTGTTTAATTGTTTTAAGTCAGGTTCCGCCTGGCTTTACAAGAGCTTTAAGTCAAGAAATTCAAGAACCTTTAAGAGTCTATTATCAAGTTGAAACCCTGGTTTTCGGCATTGCTATGCAACGTGCACTTTATCCTGAGCGGTTTATTGTTGGCACACAAAATAAAAATATCCCTTTAGACCCAAATTTTGAAACATTTTTAAAAGCCTTTAATTGCCCTATTTTAGTTATGGATTACGAAAGTGCAGAGTTTTGTAAGATTTGCATCAATGCATTTTTAGCCGCCACTGTTTCTACAACTAATACTCTGGAAGAAATTTGCCAAAAAATAGGGGCAAAATGGCGCGACATCGTCCCTGCCTTGCGTCTCGATAAAAGAATTGGAGAATATGCTTACCTTGCCCCTGGGTTAGGACTTTCCGGTGGTAATATTGAAAGAGATTTAAAGACAATTACATCTCTGGCCCAATGTCATGGGTCTCATGGGCAAGTTGTTGATTCGTTTATTAAAAATAGCCAGCACCGACGCAATTGGCCTTTGAATACCTTCTATAAGAAGGTTTACCCCCAATTTTCTGAAAAACCTCTTACCTTGTGTGTGTTAGGAATTGCTTATAAAGAAAATACCCACTCAACAAAAAATTCTGCGAGTTTACGTCTTCTCGCTCAATTAAAGAACTTTGAGATTCAAGCTTATGACCCTCTCGTTAAAAGCTTACCTTTTGAGCACGGCTCAATAACGATAAAGGACTCAGCTTTAGAAGCTGTAAAAGGGGCAGATGTTCTTTTTCTTATGACACCTTGGGATGAATTTAAGGACTTGCAATTAGAGGACTTGCTCTCAATAATGCGAGAAAGATTTATTATCGATCCCTATAAAATATTATCAATGGATTCAGACGTTGCATTTAAACAAAATGTCACTTATTACTCTTTATGTTAGAAAGGGACGAAATTCATGTTAAAACACAAAGGAAAGGCCTCATCTGGCGAAAAGGTTCTCGTCCTTGGCTCACAAGGATTTATCGGGAAGAACCTGATAGAAGCGTTAACTGCATCTGATTTTAAAGTTGAAGGGATTTCCTCTAAGGACCTTGATCTCACTGATCCAAAATCAGTTGTTCCTTTAGCAGAGAAGATGAGGGGATGTGATCATCTAGTCATGTTATCTTGCTTAACGCCCGATAAGGGAAAAGGAACCGATGTTTTAATGAAGAACCTTTTCATGGCAAAGCATGTGTGTGATGCTTTAAGGGAATCTGGAAAAAGTCTTCATGTTGTGTATTTTAGTTCTGATTCCGTTTATAGTTTTGAAGAGTCCTTAATCCACGAGGGCATTCAGTCTTCCCCAATTGATCTCTATGGCGCTATGCACCGCATGCGTGAGCTTATGTTTTTAGAAGTCGCTGCGGAAAATCTTGCCATTATTCGCCCAACTTTAGTATATGGGTCTGGAGATTCTCATAACTCCTATGGCCCAAATCGCTTTCGTCGTGAAGCTTTCAAAGAAAAATCCATCACTCTTTTTGGCGAAGGGGAAGATACACGCGCTCATATTTATATTGATGATCTTGTCAGGTTAACGATTCTCGTTTTAGAAAATAATAGTGTTGGGACTTTGAATGCGGCTCCCGATGAATCCATCACCTATGGAAATCTTGCAAACCTTGTATCGAGTTGTTTTGAAGAAAAAATCGAAATTAAATCCAAACCAAGGGCTGCGGACCCCAACCATCGGTATTTTGAAACAAGTCGTTGCTATGAGGCTTTTCCAGGGTTTAAGTTTACTCCTTTGAAGGAAGGTGTGAGCAAAGCTCACGAGATGATGCAAAAAAATAAGGACTAAGAGTGGCTCTTGTAAATCTCCTGCGTCATTATCCCAAGGCCCAACGCAAAATGGGGAAACCTCGATCTAAAAATCCTTTAAATATAGAAGTTGCTAGAAAATTTGGTCGTGAATATTTTGATGGAACACGCGAACAAGGTTATGGTGGTTATAAATATGACGGAAGATGGGTACCAATAGCTAAAGATATTTTGGACTATTTTTGTTTGAAGCCAGGTATGAATGTTTTAGATGTTGGCTGTGCCAAAGGTTTCTTGATGAAAGATCTTATGGACGCTTGTCCGGGTCTTAAAGTTTTTGGATTAGATATTTCTTATTATGCCATTTCAAATTGTATGAAGGATGTTAAAGGGCGCTGTATCGTCGAAAACGCTAAATGCTTGCCCTTCTCTGATAAGTCCTTTGACGCCATTATCTCAATTAATACACTTCATAACTTAGAACGGGAAGATTTAAAAATAGCTTTAAAGGAAATTGAAAGAGTATCTAAAGGAAAAAGTTTTGTGCAGCTCGATGCTTATCAGAATGATGAGGAACTTGAGGTTTTTAAAGACTGGGTTTTAACAGCAAAAACTTATTTAAAACCACATGAATGGGAGCAATTATTTCAAGAATGTGGGTATACGGGAGATTATTTTTGGACAATTTTAAGCCCAGACCCAAAATGGACTGATTTTAGTTCAGATAAAAAGACTGCCCCCGTGTGGAACACGACAGCATGAAATTACGCTTTTTAGTGTTTAACCTCAACGCCCACTAAAAATGATCCATTTTCGCCCATAAAAATTGGCCCACTAACTGCGCAGGAAT
>MEMA01000028.1 GCA_001767835.1 Alphaproteobacteria bacterium GWC2_42_16 | reverse complement strand
TTCCTCTCCATTCAAAGGTAATGACCCAAGGTCCATTCACATGAACAGAATAACGTTTGGGGTTTCCCTGGAGCCCATGAAAGTTAAACCCTGGGATATTCATATCCTCTGGTTTTTCAGCTTGATCCAGAACATCAAGCCGTCTTAAACAGCGGGCGACGAGCTTTTGATCAAGTTTAGGGCTTTTGCCGTCTAAAAAAAGCTCCTTAAGAGCCTTGCTGTAAAAACTCTTTATCATACCTTAAATGTAACATGAAGCATTACATCTGTAAACAATCATGTAACATTACCCCAAAAATCTCGCCGCCCTAACTTTTAGAGGGGATACAAAATTTGTACCATTAAAAAAACTCCAAGATTATCCCATTTCTTTAAAATAAGACTCTCTTGGCTGCTTTAAAATGCGGACATTTCTAAATTGCAGAACCGGACATTATCAAATTGCGCTTACACAAATAACAGACCTCTTGATAATCTTTATCGCCAATGTTTATAGTTATCTCGCCTATAGCTTCTCCTCCTCCCCTTTCATAAAAATGTCTCGCACGACGATTATCGGCTAAAACCCAAACGATAAAGGAATCAAACCCATGATGGTTGAGCCAGAGGCGACTTCTTTTAAAGAGAGATTTTCCAAGTCCTTTTCTCTTACGTTCTTCCAAAAGGTAAATAGCGTATATTTCACCTGTATTCCTCTCCTTAGCTTTAAATCGCTCGAAATGTACGTCAGAACGTAAAGCACCAACATCGGCAAAGCCAATAATCTGTCCGTCAAAGGGTAACAACTAACTGTAATCCTTTGTTTGAAGATAATACTTCCTTTCGTAAGTCTAAGCGTTTTACATAGCTGATATGATCAAGATAAGATTGCTCAATAATTCTAACGTAGCTTGTTTGCCATCCCTTAACGTGAACGTAAGCTGTTCCTTCTGCATCAAGCGCCACTGCTTCTCGAATTTTGCTCATGGTGTTTGTTGCTCATATGTTTTGTTGAGGAAGGTCCCTATCTCTTCTCGCGTTCGAAGACACATCTTTATATTCTTGAAATTGGTATAAAGGTCATTAAAAAAGCCCCATGAGTTGGCATCGTTTCTGGAGTCATGTGTGGAAGCCCATTCCATGAGGGCTTTTAAGGCTTTTTCTTTTTCGCTGGAGGTGAGGATATTTTCAAACTGAGGGCCTCGAACAAGCAGATTTTTCTTACATTCTTCCCATGGCAAATCCAGCCAAATCAGTAAGTCTGCAAAAGAAAGGCAACTTTGGGCCATTTTCCCAAATACACCCTCCAGAATCCATTGATCCTTGCTTTTAATAGCCTCCAAATCCCTTTCAATATCCGTTGCTGAGCGGCGAATTTCATACCCACTTTGGCCCCATCTAATGTTATCCATGTGAAATAAGGAGATCTTTTTGCTTTCAGATAAAGTTCTCCCTAACCAGGTTTTTCCTGATCCAGAGTTACCAATAATAAGAATGCGATCAAACTGTATCATTGTTGATTTTCCTGTAAGAATAGCTCATGACGTAGACTTTGCAAAAGATAGAATAACGAGCTACAAATGTTAAGAGAAAAATGAAGTGTGGGTTGGCACACATTTTTTTGATGATTAAAAGTTTAAGGAGCCATTTTGATGTCGTCACTTTTTCCAAATAAGCTCAAATCCGGTGATGAGATTCGCATCATTGCACCTTCTCGAAGCTTAAAAATTGTTTCCGAAAAAAATGTACAGCGTGCCATTCAAGCACTTGAAAAGTTAGGATTTAAAGTGACGTTTGGGCGTCACCTCATGAGAGTAACCAATTTCAGTCCTCCTCCATTCATTCTCGAATCGCTGACTTTCATGAGGCATTTCAAGACCCAAATGTTAAAGCTATTTTTGCCGTTATTGGTGGCTCAAATGCCAATCAATTATTATCCTATATCGATTTTGACCTTATTAAACAGCATCCTAAGATGTTTTTCGGGTTTTCTGATATCACCGTATTACAAAATGCCATTTATCACAAAACGGGCTTGGTTACCTATTCAGGGCCTCAGTTTAGCACGTTTGCGATGCAAAAAGGATTTGAGTACACGTTGGCGTATTTTAAGAAAATTGCCTTTGAAAAAGAGCCTGTGACCCTTGAAGCGTCAGAACTTTGGTCTGATGATCCTTGGTACTTAGACCAAGAAAAGAGAACCTTTCTTCAAAATAGCGGCTATTGGGTTATTCATGAAGGCGCTGCACAAGGTACGATTCTCGGAGGGAACCTTTGTACGTTTCAGCTCCTTCATGGGACTCCTTTTATGCCATCGATTGAAAATAAGATTTTGTTTATAGAAGAATGCGTGATTACCGATCTTGCAGATGTGGAGTTTGATCGTGATCTTCAATCCCTCCTCCATCAACCGTTATTCCATACGGTTAAAGCCTTAGTTTTTGGGCGCTTTGAACACAAATTTAAAATGGATCGTGAAAAATTTGAGGCGATTATTGGAACGAAGCAGGAGCTTAAAAATATCCCCGTCATTGCCAATGCGGATTTTGGGCATACATCCCCCATTTTCACCTTTCCCATCGGAGGCATCTGTCGCCTACGGGCAGAAAAATCCGGAAATGTAAATTTGGTGATTGAGCGATACTGAGGGCTTACAGAATTTTAACCGGATAAAAACTGAAGATAATGCACCATGACAATTGATAAAGTTTTAGATGAACTAAAAAAACGGGAACCCATTTTTCATCGAGAAAAATTTGGTAGAATGAGGGTTGACTTTGAAAATATGATGGATGATGATTTTTGGGAAGTTGGGGCGTCTGGAAATATTTACAATAAAGATTTTGTTCTGGATACTTTAGAAGCTAGATACAGCAAGCCCTATGATGACATCTGGCAAACCAAAAACTTCAAATGCAAAACCTTATCAGAAAATGTGTATTTGCTCACATACACGTTAATTCAAAACAACAATAGAATGACCCGGCGCTGACGTTCTCAGTACAGCATGCTTCTGCACGGTGCCTTGTCGAAAACTTCAGGGGTTGACTTCCTATCGAAGCATCTAGCAAGACTATCCCTCCCCATCTGCTCTGAATTCGATGGGGTTAACAACAGAGAAGGAAAATCAACATGTACAAAAAATTTCTGCGGACATCAGCGCTGTTAGGTATGGTCTTATGTCTGGGTTATCTGATTACACCACAGACGCGGGCTGGCCCCCTGGATGAAGAGGCTGAGCGTTCGGGCTATGGCAGTAGGCTGCCTATGGTGTCAGTAGTAGGGTCGCCTGAGGATGTGGAGGAACCCAGTGGTGCGGCCTCGCAGGCAGTGCGGCCGTGGGGGGCTACTAGAAGTGCTGATCTGTTGTGGCCCGAGGGCTATACGTGCTGGCAGAAGGTGGGGGTCGTGGCGGCTGGTGCCTGCCTGGGGTCTTGTTGCCTTGCCACCTTGGGGGTGGGCGGGTTTTTTTGTTGGTTGCTGTGCTGGGGTTGGAATGTTGCGTGATCGCAGATGGGTTGGGCGATGTTTGTGCAGGTGTCGGAGTTGCCGTGGTTGATGGCGGTCCATGTTGGCAAATGCGAAGGGCCTTTCGATCTTGGAATTTGACGCCATGCCGCGCGGCTCCTGCGAGTTATTCCCATTGGAAAACACCAAGGACCGGCATGGATTCATGATCCCTTAGCTTGTAGGCCATCCCATCCCTCGAGGCTCAGCGTTTCCCTGCGCTAAACTAAAATTGGCTTCATCTCTCCAGATTAATTACGTCCGTTAATGGATTAACTGTGTTTTTAAACCTCACACTATGTTGATAGCGAACCTGAAGGCCAAAGCATACTGATAGGAATGGCCCAAAGATTTTGACCAAAAGAAAGAGGCCTATTCCCAGAATAAAGAACGATACCAACGAAAAGCTTGCCTTTTGCAAGGTTTTCTTGAAACCATTCTAGATGATTAAAATCCTTTTTCTGAATGGATGAGCTTGATTTGACCTCAATACCCAGGATTGCTTGATCTTCACGTTCAATAAGAAAATCAATCTCTCTTTTTACTCTATCTCGGTAGTGATAAAGTTCATAATCCTTTTCACTTGCATCAATTTGAGAAGCAAGTTCATTGAAAATAAAAGTTTCCATGAGTTTTTCCAAGCGATCAGAATCAAAACGGATTTGATCTTTATTCCAAGAGAGAATAGAGCACATAAGACCAGAGTCGGTCATAAATAGCTTTGATTGCTTCCCAACCCGGCCATAGTCCGTCTTTGTCCAAGGGAGGACTTTTTCCACAATATACAGAGCTTCTAAGGCATTAATATAAGAGGCTACGGTTGGACGATGGATCGACAAGCTTGATGAGATGGAGGAAGTATCTAAAAACTTGCTCGACCAAGCAGCTAACACTTTAATAAGCTCACGCATCGCATCATATCTATGTATTTTAGCAACATCTTGAAGGTCTCTTTCTAAAAGAGCCTCCAAATAATCTCTGTGCCACTTCTTCTGGTTTCGACCTTCTAGCGTTAAAACTTCTGGAAATCCCCCCCGAAAAGCCATTTCAATGATTGCATCTTTCTCATAGAAGGTCCAAGGAAAATTAAAAGATTGGCTAAAAGCGTGAGTTAAGAAATCTGGCAGACTTCCTTTAATTTCCCCTTGTGTAAGAGGGCGGAGTCTAACTTTGGAAACACGTCCTGCTAAAGATTCTTGGGTACTTGGTAATGCTTGAATGTTTGCTGAACCCGTTAAGAGATATTGCCCAGGTCGAGTTTCTTCATCGACAACTTTTTTAATAGCTGGGAGAAGAGAGGGGGCTCGCTGAATCTCATCAATAATCAGTGTTTTTAGGTTATGTTTTACGAAATTTTGAGGGTCATTTTCTGCAGCCGCTCTAAGTGTTGTATCATCCAAATTAAGATAGGCTATATCTCTAGTGATCAACTGTTTTGCGAGAGTTGTTTTGCCACACTGGCGCGCTCCTATAAGTAAAACAACTCGTCGTGTTGTCATAGCCTGTTCAATTTTGTACCTTTGCCAGCGGGAATAAAGGTGTTTCATAGAGAGATCATATCCTTTTTAATTGTTGCATTTTGCAAATTTACACCCGCTATTTTATATATTTTAGTTGGGCGATTTTGTAAATATCTATTGTGCTATTTGTAAACTTTTTTTGTCAAAAATCTTATAACAACTTGAAAAGAAAAGGAAAGTTTTTTCTTGCTATCTGCAAGTCAGAAGGGTAATCTAAACAAGCATTTCCACAATGAAAATGCGCGCCGAACAAATGCAACAACATTTGTCCGACGCTCACCACAACAGATATACGAGGTATCCATCATGGCTAAAAGCACTGTAGCTCAACTTGAGCAATTATCTCAACAATTAACTCGGCGGTTTGAACATCTTGAGGGTCTCATGACCGAAGCTTGGCTTGAACACGAGCTTATTCGCGGGGATTTAAGGGATATGTTTACAGCCTATTATTGCTGGTTAGGCGAGGAAGGGAAGGGGTTGAGCATGAACGACATTAAAGAATGAGCTTATAAGTTCCTCATCAAGGACTTCCAACAAATTCAACAAGTTTGTGTTCCTGAATCACCAAGATATCTCGTTTTGCTGTTTTCTCGGACACTTTCTACCGTTTTGTAAGGTCTGGAGAGCGGAAATGTTTGCCTTCCGCTAACTTCTCCAAAAACCATACTTGCCGCTCATTGAGGTGCAAACTTACAGGGACATTTACAGGGACATTAGCCTTAGAATAAATCTCGAAAGAAGGATGAGGTCGGAAAAGAAGAACATCATAAGTCACTGGGGCTCGAAATGCATATTACAGCTAAAAAAGGAGCGTCTCATCAGCACCATCATCATTCTGCACTATAGTTAAGAAGACTTTAGATCTGAACTTTAAGATAATTTTCTTATTAAGCTTGTAACTGTAGCTTTATCAATAACAAAGGGGGCCTTCTGATTAGTCCAATAAAAACAAACGATTAACGAATTTTTTGGAAACTTTAATTAGCCATATTGATGTCGTTTTTGCTTTTATCTATTTGATACAAAAAGGATATTCCTCTATTTCAACGTTTTTTCCATTTTTTTGACTTTTGCCTTTTCTTCTGAAATACTGATGATGGAGTGAAAGGAACATTACTCTTGCCTGTGGGAGGTAAGGAAAATGGACCAAGATCTCCCTGATCATGAAGCCTGCAGAAGGCAGGAAAGTTGAACGAGAAGATCTAAGCTAGCTAACTCTTCAATTGACCCTTCCGATCTTTGTGCATCAGTTAAGCCGTCCCGGGACGCTTTTTTTAACAAGATAGAGAGGATGAAAAAGAGTTTATGCAAAAATAAGAAATATGAAAAGATGTTTTTTTCTCCCTTTCCTGTTGACGTAAGATTCAGAGAGAGGCATCTTTCAAAAAATAAAGGTATAATCTTAAAGCTATGAACTCGAGATCTCCCCACTCTGATGTTTCTTTGGAAATGATGGCAAACGCCATACGTGCTCTTTCCATGGATGCTGTAGAGCGTGCCAAATCAGGCCACCCTGGTATGCCTATGGGGATGGCAGATGTGGCAACGGTTCTTTTTACAAAACATTTAAAATTTGATGCTTCCGCTCCTTACTGGCCCGATCGAGATCGTTTTGTTCTCTCGGCTGGTCATGGATCCATGTTGCTTTATTCTCTTCTTTATCTCACCGGCTATAAGGACATGACCCTCGAGGAGCTTAAAAACTTTCGCCAATGGGAAAGTCGAACACCAGGTCATCCTGAATATGGTTTTGCTGAAGGAATCGAAACCACAACAGGACCCTTGGGCCAAGGGCTTGGAAATGCTGTGGGGATGGCCATTGCTGAGAAAATGTTAAAGGCTCAGTTTGGGGAAGATCTAGTGAATCATAAGATCTATGTCATTGCTGGTGATGGCTGCCTGATGGAAGGACTTTCCCACGAAGCGATTTCACTTGCTGGCCATTTGTGTCTGAATAACCTCATCGTGCTATTTGATGATAATCATATTACCATTGATGGGCCCACAGAATTGGCCGTCACAGACGATCAACTGGCCCGGTTTCAGGCGTCAAATTGGAATACCTTGGTGATAGATGGGCATAATTATAAGGAAATCGATGCGGCCCTTACTCAAGCCCAATCGGCAACAAAGCCTTTTCTTATTGCCTGTAAAACAGTTATTGCAAAAGGGGCTCCTCATAAGGCTGGAACCGCAGCTGTTCATGGTTCCCCTTTGGGTGCAGAGGAAATTCAAGCCACTCGTGAGAACATTGGATGGCCATATCCGCCTTTCGAAGTGCCTGACTCTATTCTCTCAGCTTGGCGCAAGGCAGGACTGCGGCATCAAGCATCTGTGAGTTTATGGACGGGTCGCCTGGCAAAGAATGCGAAAAAGGGAGAGTTTGAACGCCGCTTTCAGGGAACCTTACCAAGAGGTTGGATAGCCCCTCTCCAAAAGTTGTGTCAGACTTTTGTTTCCGAAAGGACAGCTGTTGCCACGCGCCAATCTTCTCAAATGGTGCTGGATGCCATTTCTCCAGAGCTCCCGGAACTTGTAGGCGGCTCAGCTGATTTAACGGGCTCCAATAATACAAAAGCTAAGGACATGGTGGGCATTGATGCTAAACACTTTAGTGGACGGTATATCCATTATGGGGTTCGCGAACATGGTATGGCCTCAGCCATGAATGGAATCGCCCTTCATGGTGGATTTATTCCTTATGGAGGCACATTCCTCACCTTTACGGACTATTGCAGGCCTGCCATTCGCTTGTCAGCTCTTATGGGTATACGTGTTGTTTATGTGATGAGCCATGATTCCATTGGTCTGGGAGAAGACGGCCCAACACACCAGCCCATTGAACACTTAGCCGCCTTAAGAGCGATTCCCAACCTCCAAGTTTTTCGTCCCTGTGATGCCGTGGAAGTGGCCGAATGCTGGCAATTGGCTCTTGAGTCAAAAACGGCCCCTTCTATTCTCGCCTTGACCCGCCAAAAACTTTCCCTCCTTCGAGATGAGGTCTCAGAAAACTTGTCTGCCCGTGGGGCTTATGTTTTAAAACCTTCTAAGGGACAACGGAAAGTGACTCTTCTAGCCACAGGATCTGAAGTGGAAATTGCGATTAAAGCTCAAGCCCTTTTGGAAGCAAAAGAAATTTCCACTGCTGTGGTTTCCATGCCCTGTTGGGAACTCTTTGACAGGCAGAACAAAGCTTATAAGGATGAGATTTTAGGTGTTCATACGATTCGGCTCGCCATAGAAGCGGGCTCCTCCCTGGGCTGGGAGAAATATGTGGGAGATAAAGGATTGATAGTGGGAATTGATCATTTTGGAGCTTCAGCACCTTATCCTATTATCTACGAGAAATTTGGCCTCACTCCGGAGCATATCGTTGAAATGATTGAAGGAAAAAACGATGACCTGTCGCGTTGCAATTAACGGATTTGGACGTATTGGGCGCCTTGTTTTAAGGGCTATCCTTGAAAACCGTCGCTCTGATATCGTTGTGGAAGCTATTAATGATTTGGGATCTATTGAGGATAATGCCCATCTCTTTAAATATGATTCCATCCATGGTGCCTTCCCAGGAACTGTTGAAGTTATGGGAGACTGTCTCAAAATCAATGGGCATCACATCAAAGTTTTTGCCATTCCAAATCCAACAGATTTGCCATGGAAAGATCTCAACATTGATGTGGCGATGGAATGCTCGGGACACTTTACAAAGCGAGAAGCCGCATCTCAACATCTTATAGCGGGAGCAAAGAAAGTCCTTATTTCGGCCCCTGCTGAGGGCGCAGATATAACAGTTGTATGGGGTGTGAATAATAAGGACTTAAGACCCGAACATAAAGTTGTCTCCAATGCCTCCTGCACAACGAACTGTTTGGCTCCTGTGGCATATGTGCTCAACAAAGCTATCGGAATTAAGCATGGCTTTATGACAACCATTCATTCCTATACAGGAGATCAGCGGCTGGTGGACACACTTCATAAGGACCTCCGTCGCGCACGTGCTGCGGCCATCTCCCTTATTCCAGCCTCTACAGGCGCTGCAAAAGCCGTGGGTTTGGTTTTGCCAGAACTCAAAGGAAAGTTGGATGGCACAGCGGTTCGTGTCCCAACGCCTAATGTTTCTCTTGTTGACCTTACGTTTACGACAAAGCGTCCCACCTCAAAGGAAGAAATCAACAAGTTGATGGCTGAAGCAGCTGAAGGAGAGCTTGCGGGAATTTTGGCCGTCAATGATGAGCCCTTAGTTTCTATCGATTTTAATCACAATCCAGCGAGTTCTATCTTTGATATGACAGAAACCCATGTCGTCGATGATACGTTCTGTCGTATCCTTTCTTGGTATGACAATGAATGGGGTTTTTCTAACCGCATGGTTGATGTGGCAATTGCGATGAGCAAACTTTAAGGAAATCCAACCCAAGGGATTTAATTCACACACTCTAAAAACCTGTATTCATGATGTTAATTTTAGAACAGGGGAAGGTGACGCCCCGCGGTTAAACCGCGGGGTCCAGGGAATACTAAGGAGGCTGGGGCCAGCATGATCAATCAACGTCTCAATACAGAAGAAGTTGCCCTGGGCCCCGCGATCAAACAGCAGGGACGTCATGTTAGATAAGCTTGAGTTTCCTGACGTTCCATGGTTTAACCGTAGGGCTGTAAAGTTATTGATTCATAAATACAGTTCTAAAAATTAGTATTGACTTTAAGAAATTTACGCATTACGTGTCAATTGTTTTGAATATATTATAGGATAAATGAGATGAAAAAATTAGTCATTCTTAGCGTTTCAATTATAATAGGCATGAGTAATTTATATGCGATGCTGCCAGACGATGAGGACGTGAACGATACTTACAAAGTTGCTAGACAACTTACAAATGGATTGGCAGAGAAAATTGAAAAAGAAGGAAAGAAAAGCATCGAAAAAGAATTACTTAAGCCTATTAAACAAGCTCTAGAAAAATTTGAATTCAAGCTGAAAATCTACGGCCTAAATAATAAAGAACGCTTTAACTCCGAAATACTAGCTCATAAAGCGTTAAACAATGCCAAGAGCTTAGCAAGTATCAATTATTTCCTTGAAGAAGACGAACAAGAGAAAAAGTGGCGAGAGATTAAGGTCAAAAGAACTGCTCACTTCCAGAACGATTTTTGCAAAAATAGCAAGCAATTATCTAATATAGACACGTTGATTAAGAATAGTGAATTGGAAAAATATTATCATGATATTAAAGGTATACTCCTAGAAGATTGGGATAAAATTGTGAACGAAAGATTATCCAAAGAAAAAAAATAAGACATCGTCTGTCAGTGAAAATACATTTTTAATGATCCCGCTGCTTGACAGCGGGACTCAGGAATAAAGCTTCTCTTGATTGAGTTTCTTTGAACAATCACACTGTTGTGCCACTCAATTCCTCTTTATGACATTATATGTGATCAATGCAAAACCTGTCACAGGTACTCATACACATCACTATTTAGAGGCTAGGAAAATTTGCGGAAATGATGGTATGCTAACCTCTATAAGAAAGGCTCTCCAATGGCAGTTACTCCTTCTCAAATGATTCCTCTGGGCACAAAAGCCCCGAATTTTACTTTAAAAGATGTGGTCTCTGGAAAAACGGTTTCTCTCTCTCAACTCAAATCAAAGAAAGCTAACGTTGTTGTGTTTATGTGCGCCCATTGTCCCTTTGTGAAACATGTTGAAAAAGAGCTCGTAAAACTCGCGAATGACTTCATCCCCAAAGGCGTCAGTTTTATTGCCATAAGCTCAAATGACGTGCTCTCTTACCCAGAGGATTCTCCAGAAAATATGAAGCGACAAGCCAAAGATTTTAAGTTTCCCTTCCCTTATTTATATGACGAAACCCAAGAAATCGCGCGTGCCTATGGGGCGGAATGTACCCCAGATTTTTTTGTGTTTGATGACAGTCTTCATTGTGTTTACCGCGGACAATTTGATGACTCTCGCCCTGGCAATCAAATGCCTGTCACGGGTGAAGACCTCAGAAAGGCTTTACGGTGCCTTTTGGAAGGAAAGCCTATCTCTGAAAACCAAAAACCAAGTTCAGGCTGTAATATTAAATGGAAACATTAAGAGTCTCTTGAGTATAAGACCAGCTTATTGTGTATGAAAAGGGCGATTCCACCATCCTCCGCCCAAGGCCTGAAACAAAGCAGCCGTGTCAGCAAATCGCAAAGCTTCGGCTTGAAGACGCCCTATTCTAGATTGATGATACTGCCTTTCCGCATCAAGTAAGTTTATATAACTAACTGCACCCAATTCATATTGTGCCTTTGTTAAAGCCAGATTCTCGCGGGCTGCTCTTTCTGCCTCTTGCTGAATTTGAAGTTGATGAGCATCTATTTGAAGGGCTTTCAAAGTATCAGCCACATTCTGAAAGGCTTGAAGAACGGTTTGTTTATACTGAGCCACTGCTTGCTCTAAAGCTGCAATAGCTCCCCGCCTCTTTGCAATTAAGGCCCCTCCTTGAAAAACAGGCTGTAAAATATTTCCAATAATTGCCCAAATTGCGGAGCTCTTAGTAAATAAGGTCTCAAGATGATCAGAGGTCCATCCATAATTCCCCGTCAAAGTCACTTGAGGCAATAAATTTGCCGTTGCAACACCCACTTGAGCCGTTGCCGCATGGAGCAATTCTTCGGATGCGCGAATGTCAGGCCGTTGGCAAACGAGTTCAGAGGGCAAGCTTACGGGAAGGTCTGTTGGTAACTTCAGGGTGCTTAAATCAAAGTAAGGGACGGATGCCTCACTCGGAAAGCCCCCAACGAGGACAGCCAAAGCATGGCGAATTCGAGCCAAATTTATTTCTAAAGGCGGGAGAGTGGCACGGGTCTGCGCTAAAAGGGTTTCTTCAGCCAAGACATCCAGTTGAGAAACTCCTCCGAGGATAAATTTTTGTTTAGTTATTTGAAGAATTCTTTCTTGAGAAGCAATAAGTTCCTGAGTTGCTTGAATTTGATTCCTGATGCCTGCTTCGGTAATGGCAGAAGTCACGATGTTTGTTGTTAAAGTGAGATAGGTTGCTTCAACTTGGAACTTTTGATAATTAAGTTGGGCTTCGGAAGTTTCTATTTGCCTACGAATAGCTCCAAAAAGATCAAGAGTGTAAGAAATATTAACCGCTACGTTATAGAGGTTAAAGGTCGTGGGAGGCGCTTGAACATCAAAGATAGCAGGGCTAAATTTTTGTCTTTCAGGAGTAGCCTGAACGTTGATAAGGGGGTAAATTGAGGAAAGGGACACTTGTAAGTCAGCCTCAGCCTGTCGAAAAGAAGCTTCTGCAGCTCTCAATGTTGGGCTGTTTTTTATACCGCGCGCGATAAGTTGATTGAGAGGTTCAGAATGAAAGAGATACCACCAACATGCAGGAATCTCTTTGCCCTCAATAAAATGCTGGGCCTCTCCTCCCTCGCCTTCTGTCTCAACTGTTTTTTCTGGAAGTTTTTCTTCGACATAGGAGCCAATGTCCGGTGCTTCGGGCGTTTGAAAATCAGGCCCAACGGTACATCCAACAAGGAGTGCTCCAATAAAAATTGGGATTAAGAAGTAACGCAAAAGATATATCCCCACAATATTCTTATTGAGTCAGTGATATATTTTTTTGTGCTCAAACACAAGGTGAATCCATAATCATGATTTATCTTAATGGAGTGTCTTGTTTATAATCTTTGAATTAGCTATCCTCTTGTCCTCAACAAAAAGGAGATAAACTCATGAAAAAACTTCCTATAGCTTTTGTATCAGTTGCAACACTTGCCCTTGCGAGTACTGTCTTCGCTGACAATTCAAAAAAAACACCAGAGGTTGTGCCAACTCAAGCCCCTAATGTTTCGAACTTCACCCCTGCGCAGGTGACGGAGATTGAAAGTCGTGTTGCGGCATACATTAAGAAAAATCCACAAGTTATCTCTGACTCTTTTCAAGCCGCAATGGCTCTAAAGCAAAAGGAAGAGCTTAAGAAAATGGAAAAGGCTGTTGTTGCCAATAAGAGTAAGATTTTCCAAAATACTGCGGATCCTGTGGCTGGTAATGTTAAGGGATCTGAGTCTCTCGTTGCTTTCATGGATCCAAACTGCGGGTTCTGCAAGAAGTTTCATAAGGAATTGGATGCACTTCTACAAACCAATAAGAACGTAAAAGTGATTTACAAGGATATTGCAATTATGGGTGACCCCTCCGTGCTTGCCATTAAGGCGATGCTCGCAGCGAAGAACCAAGGCAAATATAGTGAGCTTCAAAAAGAAATTTATACATCTGACAAACGTCTGACAAAAAAGGAAATTATGAAATTGGCGTCCTCAGTGGGGCTTGATACGAAGAAACTTCAAGCTGATATGAAGAGCAAAGAGATCCAAGCCCAAATAGATCAAAACCTTGAGCTCTCTAAAACCCTAGGAATCAATGGAACCCCAACTCTTATCCTTGGTGAAAAAACCATTGCCCCAGGCTATCTTTCCGCGGATGACTTAAAAACTAAACTTAAAGAAGCATCCTCTCCGGCAACACCTAAATAACTGCGTTGTCTTCATTCAATCAAAAGGGCCCTTTGGGGCCCTTTTTTTGTGGGAGAAGCGTTTCGTGCCAGCATAGAATAATTCAGGCAAAGGTGGTGCATTTTACTAAGATAATTCCAGACGGGTCATAAATTGATCCAAACCAAGGACCTTTATTTTCTCTGAAAGCCTATAAGAAGCATTTCCAGGAATAACAACAATAATGCTTTGAAGTCCCAAAGTCTCAAGAGACGATATCATAGATTTTGTCACTTTAGGGGTATCTGTGTATTTAAACTCAAAGCCTGAAGTTTGTCCTTCCTTAATCTCTTAGCAAGATGCACCTCTTCCCAAAGTATACCCGAAGATTTTTTATCTCATTCTGAGACATTTAAAAAGTTAGGAAAACCCTGGTGCCGGATGGGGGACTCGAACTCCCGACCTACTGATTACAAATCAGTTTCATATCTCTTTCCTTGATTCCTTGTGCTGCCTATATTTTAGAATTTTTTCCTTGGTGTCACCTCGATTTTTTATCCTTTTTTGGCCTTCATTATCCTACTTTTATCCACATTGATTCTTGCTACCTTGGTGAAAGTTTGGTGAAAATTTTTCTTATGCATGCTATAATCCTTTCTTGTGAATCAGTGGAGGAAATATGCCCAAACTTACAAAGCGGTTTGTTGAATCTATCGTACCAGACTCTCATAAAATGATAAAACATTGGGACTCGGAATTAAAAGGATTTGGACTTATCATCCTGCCCAGTGGAAGGCGAACCTATTGTGTGCAATATAGAAATGCTGCTCGGGTTAAGAAAATGCTTAAAATAGGGGTACATGGACAAGTTACGACGGAAGAAGCCCGCTCTCTTGCAAAGAAATACCTGAGTGGGGTTATTCATGGTTACGACCCTGCAAAAGTTAGAAAAGAAAACCGCGATCTTCCTACGATGAATGATCTCGCGCATGATTACGTTTTACATCATGGGGAGAAGAAAAGACCCAAGAGTCTGCAAGAGGATCAAAAGCTCTTAAAGAATATTATTTTGCCTTCTTTGGGAAATGAACAGGTCGCCCATATTTCAAGGCGGGATATTGAGACTCTTCATCGTGAGCATAAAAGGACCCCCTATCAAGCGAACCGTACCTTAGCTTTATTGTCTAAAATGTTTTCGCTTGCGATGGGGTGGGAGTGGCGAGAAGATAATCCTGCAAAGGGAATTGAACGTTACCCCGAAGAAAAAAGAGATCGTTGGTTAAATGATGAAGAAATACAGGTTCTTTGGAAAGTTCTCGAAGAATATTCGAATCAATCTGCAGCTTGCGTGTTTAAGCTTCTTATCTTAACCGGGGCTCGTAAAGGAGAGATACTGCATGCAACTTGGGATCAATTTGATTTGGAGAAAGGTGTTTGGACAAAACCTTCTCATTTGACCAAACAAAAAAAGAAGGAGCATCTTCCTCTTTCAATTGAAGCTATTGAGATTTTAGAAACCATGAAATCTCAGGCCTCTTCGTCCTTTCTCTTCCCTGGGAAAGTAGAAGGAAAGTCCATTCAAGAAATTAAAAAGGCATGGGATACGATAAGAAAAAAATCAGGGTTTCCTGATCTGAGAATTCATGATCTTCGCCATACCCATGCGTCTCACCTGGTTTCAAGTGGATTAAGCTTAAGTATTGTTGGAAAACTGTTGGGCCATACTCAGGCCTCAACGACTCAGAGATATGCTCATCTTGCGGATGAACCCTTGCGACAAGCAGCTCAACTCTTTGGCAGTAGGGTGAAAGAATTGACCGACAAAAAGGCTTGATGAATAAAGGAAAGCCTCCTTTCTCAAAGGGAAAATGGGTTACATGAAAAGTCAAAAGACAGATATTGCTTTTTATTTTTGCACTACAGACCCCCACAAGGGTACATATTGGTGTAAAATTAAAGTGGTGTAATTTTATTTTTATGTTAATATGCATACCATGAGTATGAAAAATGAAAGAAAAATAAAAACCCTTTTAAAGCTATGGCCAATGCACACGGCTTTGCCTGTAGCATGGTTAAAAGAAAAAGGATTTTCTCGATCTCTCATCCAAAAATATCTAGCCTCAGGATGGCTTTACTCTTTACATCATGGAGTGGTTGCCAGACCTGATGATAAAATTGAGTGGAGTGGACTCCTATGGGGATTCCAACAGATTACTTCTTTTCATATAGGAGGGAAAACAGCTCTTGAGCTGCAAGGAAAAGCTCACTTTGTAAAATTCCAAGAAAGTAAAATCTTTCTTTTTACCAAGTCTGGATTTAGGCTGCCAAAATGGCTCAAGGAAGAGAAGGACTCCGTACAATTTATCAATGTACCTACCAGTCTTTTTGTTACAGAAGTAGGTTTAAAAGAGTATTCTTTTGGAGAATATAGGTTAACAATTTCTAATCCTGCACGAGCATTTTTTGAATACATCCATCTTTCTGATAAATATCATAACTTGGATGAAGCTTATTATCTTATGGAAAATTTACATTTTCTTAACCCTGATCTGATGCAGGAAGTTTTAGAAGACTGTCAGTCGGTAAAAGTCAAACGATTTGTTCTCTGTCTTGCTAAAAAACAAAATGCCAATTGGTTTAAAAGCATCGATCGTTCTAAAATAAACTTGGGTAAGGGGATAAGAAAAGGCGTTGACAACGGGAGATATGACCCTGAATTTCTTATAACATACCCGAAATCATGGGATAAGGATGAAAATGAAAACTTATTTTGAAAGACAAGTTCAACTTCTTCTGGAAGTTTTAGGAACAATTATGAGTGATCCCTTGTTTGCTCTTAAGGGAGGAACGGCCATTAATTTTTTCCATGCAGACCTTCCTCGTCTGTCTGTTGATATAGATTTAGCTTATACAAAGATCAACTCGAGGGAAGATTTTTTGAAAGACAATGAAACGTTTTGCCATAGGGTAGAACTTAATCTTCAAAGGAAGCATGATCTTCTTGTAAAAGTCCAAACGACAAAAGATGGTATTCCAAAACAAATGAATATTGCTTCTAAAAACACAGAAATAAAAGTGGATATCAATATCGTATTGAGAGGAACTGTCTATCCTATTGTGCTCAAGGAATCTTGTGAAACGATTAAAAGAAAATATGAAACTGTTCTTTCTCTTAATACTCTTTCATTTGAAGATGTATATGCAGGTAAATTCTGTGCAGCTCTTGATCGCCAACATCCAAGAGATTTATTTGATGTCATGATTTTTTTTCAAAATCATCAAATAACAGACAGATTAAAAAAAGCATTATTGGTGTGTTTGATCAGTGGAAGCAGGCCTATATCCGAATTTATCAATCCTAATCGATTGGATCAACAAGCCTTATTTGAAAATGAGTTTTTAGGGATGACCGATTATAAAGTATCCTATCATGAGCTTGAAGAAGCGAGGGAAGCGTTGATTCAAAATATCGATAAAGCTTTCAACCAGCAAGATCGAGAATTTCTTATTTCAGTTAAGAAAGGCGAAGTTGACTGGGATTATTTAGGTTTAGATCACATTAAAAGCATGCCAGCTGTAAAGTGGAAGCAGCACAATCTCACGAAAATGTCGCCACAAAAACATGAAACAGCTTTAAATGAGCTTAAAACTAAGTTGGGAATTTAACCTTACTGTAAAATGAAATTGCAAAAATACAGGAGCTCAAAATGAATAAAAACCAAAAACAAGAGCCTCTCCAGGAAATGATCCAGGTGCTCAAAGGGGACTATAATTTCCCCGTTAAGCTATGGGTATGGGGAAAAGTTGTTAAGGAATGGGCAGGAATTATCGTAGGATCAGCCATATTCTTTCTAGTAGCGTTGTTCATCGTGCTTTCAATAAAGGGAGAACGCCAAAATACTAAGAGTGAAATGAATGCAAAACAAGCCGTCGTTAGCACTCTTCCTATAAAGGATATTGTTGCATTTTTGGCAACCACTCAGCGATCCATCAATAAACGCCAAGAGATTTTTGAAAGCCTCATAAAAACTATGGAATCCTATGGAAATGAAAAATTAGATAAAAAATCTCTTGAGATAAAAATAAGCACGCTTTCAAGTATTTTTCGTACATGTAATACCTTAAGAGGGAGGTTCATTAATGAATTTACACGTGCTAAAAATCCTTTTGAAGATCCTGAAGTAGCGAGATCTTTTAATAAATTGATTGAAAATCCTGATGATTTTTTTAATGAAAACAATAAAGTTCTTAATTTTCAACGAGACAATGAAGAATGGGGAAAATTGTGTGACCTTTGTCAAAATGAGGTTAAAAAAGCAAATAACGAGCTTGTTCAACTTCTGAATGAAGAGGGAAGACAATAAACCAACCTGAGGACATAAGAAATTGAGGAAATAAATTTATAGAAGAAGAGGACTTTATTCAAATACCTGAGCGTAAACTCATTACCTGTAATAGAGGTTCTCTGCTTTTTAGCTGCTATATATTCAAATGGAGGAATAGCTCGTGCTTGACATAACAACTGATATACTTCTTGAGCTTATTGCTGCTGGCGAATCAGAAACTCTCGAATTTAAGGAGTCTTTTGGTGATAGGGCTCTTGAGGCTGTCAGTGCCTTTGCTAATTCCCGAGGAGGAACTCTTCTGATTGGTGTAAAAGATATGGGGGAAATTTGCGGTGTTCAGATAGGGAAGAAAACACTCGAAGATATCGCGAATCGAATCCAAGAAGCCACAGATCCACGTCTTCAGCCCTTTCTCTCAATTATTGAGTGTGGGAAGAAAAGTGTAATCGCTATTAAGGTAGCTGCTGGAACGGGAGCTCCTATCAGTGTGCGAGGACGCTATTTTCGCCGTTCGGGTCGAACCAATCAACGGATGAGTCACGAAGAAATTATGCAACGTATGGTTGCAAGTACGGGCTTGAGTTGGGATGCCTTTGGGGAATCTACTGCGACTCTCGATGATCTGGATGCTAAACTTATTAATCGTTTTATGGAAGCTGTAAAGAAGTTGGGACGTAGGCCTCTTCCTGAATCATCTGCATACTATGAATTTCTTCGGAAGATGGAGCTGATATGCGATGAAACTCCAACCCGTGCCGCCTTATTGCTTTTTGGGAAAAATCCGGAATCTTATTTTCCTTCTGCATTTGTGAAGATGGGACGTTTTAGATCCCCGACTCTCATTGTAGATGACCGTGAAGCCCATGGTGCTCTGTTTGATCAATTGGATGAAGCAATGAATTGGTTTCGAGAAAGATTGGAAACAACTTTCGTCATTTCAGGAAAACCTGAGCGTGATGTGCTGTGGGAATATCCTTTAAGTGCAGTTCGAGAAGCTGTTACAAATGTTTTGTGTCACCGAGATTATACGGGAGCCGCACATAGTCAAATCCGGCTCTATGATGATCGTCTAGAGATTTGGAATGCTGGAGGGCTTCCTTCTTCTTTAACGCCGGATCTATTACTTCGTGAACATGATTCTATCCCGAGGAATCGAAAGATTGCAGAAGCATTTTTCTATGCAGGATTGATTGAACGTTGGGGCAGTGGAACAACCCGTATGGCCGAAGAGTTAAAAGCAGCGGGCATGCCGCTTCCAACATTTACGTCAGAACCAGGGCGTTTTCGACTCACATTTCATAGGGATGTCTTTACTGAGGATCGCCTTAGGAATATGGGCTTATCCGAGAGACAACTTTTAGCCATTGCTTATACGAAGGAGCATGAAACCATTTCCAACACTGACTACCAAGCGATAGCTAAAGTCTCAAAAAGCACCGCAACAAGAGAGCTGAATGAATTAAAATTGAAAAATATCTTGGTTGCTGAAGGTCCAGGAGGCCGAGGGACGGTTTATAGATTGAAAAGAACCTAATGGGTTCATTGGGTTCATAATGGGTTCATAATGGGTTCATTGGGGCCAAAAGAAGGTTAAAATGAGAGACTTTCAAAAACCCTATTTTTTATGTTTCGAGTCATGAAGAGCCTCCAACCCCTGCACTGCCCAGATGGACAAGTTCACCTCAGAGGAATTAGCCATTTCATTCAAGACGAGCAGCCCTTTGTAGAGGGCAGCCACGGGCTCTTTCATTTTGGGATCCTTTTGAAGATCCTTGCCCAATATGATGCCAAAAGTTTCAAGAAGGTCTGCTTTATTAATCAAGGAGCCAAGCTGTATCAAAGAGTGAGTTCTGGCGCGTCTGAGGTCGCGGGAATGGATCTCAATGGTGATCATGAACTGGTATCTCTGCCTTTCCAATTTGTTCAGGTGTTGGATTGTGCTTTTTAGCCTTCTTGTGAGTTTTTGGAGCAGAGATGGGAAATGAGTTGGCACGCGTTGTCCATTCTGTCCTTTGCGCTTTTGAAGAGGCGGCCCAGGAGTCTCTTAATATATTCAAAGCCGTTTCAAGCGAGAATTCTTCTTTCAAGATTTTCTGAGCTTCCTTCATGAGGAAGAGTGCTTGTTGGTTTTGAATTCGTTCTTTCTTTTGCTTGAGCTGCTGAATCTTGCTTTCGATGGTGGTTAGCTTGTCGATCATACGATCCCCCTCTCTATTTTTATCCATGACGTAGTTTTTCTGTTTTTGGTATTCTCCTAAAGAGAATCTATTAAACCATTCAAATAAATAAAAGTATAAAAATGAATACATCGAGAGATCAAAATCGACTCATGGGGATCGATAGAACTGTCTTAGCGGGCTTTTTTAAAAGCTTGATAAGCGCGCTTACACAAATTCTGCGAATTTGGGCGCTTTGTGGCAAGCCACATAGTCCAAATTGCCTGATGCAGAGGTAGCTCGTGGCCCTTTATCACTTTACCACAAAACCCTTTTCACGAGGAACACGAAACACGGTTGGAGCCCTTGCTTATCGTGCAGGGTGTAAATTGT
>MEMA01000027.1 GCA_001767835.1 Alphaproteobacteria bacterium GWC2_42_16 | reverse complement strand
TATTTTCTTCAATTTTTTTATCTGTCATTCAGAGATCTTAGCATAGATCTCCTTAAAAATCATTTACTTTATTTCTTCTCAAGCCCTTAATGTCTCGTTCTGAAAAGACAGCCTTGTTGCGGGTAAGGGCCTCGATGATATGACTCGGCTCTTTGGAAAGCAGATCATTGGCTTGTTGAAGTTTTTGAGAGCGTTCAATAGCTTCATTCATATGATGGCGCATACGCACAGGGCCCAAGTGTTCTTGGGTTAAAATGCTAATAGGATCCACCCGCAGATCATAACCCTTTTCCTCAAAGTAAGCATTCTGCAAATCCCGCCAAAGCTCACCCCAAACATCCGCTTCCACCACAAAACCTTTCCGAATGGTGGGGTCCAAATCGCGGGCCTTTATGTTTTCAAAGGTGTGACCATTCTCAGAAAACCGCCTTGTCGTCACCAGTAAATGGGCATGCCAGTTTTTCTCATCTTCATGCGGTTCATGAATATCGAGCTGGACACCCAGCCCCTTTTCCACAAAGTGCTCATTGATAAACCGACGAGAAAGCTCAATGCGGTCTTCAAGGGTGACTTCTTTATCATCAGGAAGAGCAAGGACAAACTCCTTTTGAACTTGGCTGTCTTTCCGTTTTTCACAGCGTTCAACTTCATTCCAAAACACGGAGCTATTCTTGAATTTCTTATCTACCCCTTCAGGCAGCAAAATCTCATGATGAACATTTCCGCCGCGATCTTTAAAGGAGAAAAGCTCCCCCGTCCGGTCACATCGAATGGCCTCCCGCTGGTTATAGGAAGCCTTCCGGCAGGCATTACCGCCGGTGCTTCTTGAGACGTATTCACAACGCGCAAATTGAATGGCCATAGGCACCTCTAAGAAAGGGGAATGATATCTCTAACTGGGAATGGCGATATTATATCAAAAGCCAGCGTTGGACTCAACGCATATTGCGTATGTCCCAAATCTGACGATTGGTCCATAACCGCTTTTCGCGGATTTATTCTTTATGATTTATCATATTATTACATGAATGTGTTTTCAATCATCCGTTTGCAGCAGATCCTCTTTTCATATATACTCTTTCTATCACAGCTCTTCCCCTTGGTGTAGCCTATGACAAAAATCAACCTCATCGAAAAGCGTAAAAAATACATCACCCAAAGAATGAACAAGCTCAAAGAAATGGAAGCCTCCCTGAATGTTCAAGAACGCAAAAGACGTACCCGACGACTCATCGAGCTCGGCGGCCTCGTCTCAAAAGCCCACCTCGATACGTGGGATTCAAATACACTCCTGGGAGCATTTCTCTATCTAAAGGAATCTGATCCTTTGCAAAGAGATGCCTGGACCCATAAAGGTGGAGCTACGTTTGCTATGGAGAAAGCGGATAAGATGTCGTCGAGAAGGCAGTAAAGTCTTTAAGACTGCATGAGTTAAGACGAACCTTAGGGAGTTGGCAAGCAGCTACAAGGGCAAATAGTTTTATGATTGGGCGCTCTCTCTTGGTCATAAGTCTTCCCAATCCATAGTCGTATATGCCAGATTAAATATTGATCCTGTGAGAGACTCTGCTGAGAAAGCAACACAGGCGATGTTGGGGACAATAAGGAAGAACTGAGGAAACCTTCTAAACCTGAGACAATATTGTCTCTTTGTTAATTGGCAACGTTTGTCATGTTCTTTTGGTGAAGCTCCCGAAGAGATTTCTGAAGTTCAGACTTGATGATCTCTAATGAGGTTTCCTTGAGAGCTTCTTTTTCAAGAGCTGAAAAATCTGGAGAGTGAGGTTCTGGAGGCATAGGCTTTCTTTTGAAAGGAATTATGAGGAAATATTACTCTTTTTTTGTTCTCCTTCCAACACTTTAATAATCACTTTTAGTATTCCCTCCCTATTAAATTATGAACCTCCCCCCTGATCCATTGTATTCTGAAAAGCATTTTTCATAAGTTCTCGCATACTTTTTAAGCGTCCCCCTGTTAACTCAGAAGAATCACGACCATGAGGAATATGGAGGCCTGTGATAATTCCAGCGCATTCAACTCTGCGACCAGAGCCTTTTCCTGGCGTAATACTTCCAGATGTTAGTTGCATAAACTTCTGCATAAGTGTTTCCATTTTGCGCCATTTTATTTTTTTCTTTCCTGTGCATCGATCAAATTCATCAAGAAGGCGTTGTATTTTTGGATCTAAATGAGAAGACTCTTCTTCTTTTTCACTCTGCAGTTTAGCGCTTTCTTTGCTCTTATATTCTGCATCTGAAGTCAGAACATCTCTTATAAATTGACCGTACAGTTCTTGTTCTCCTGTGGAGAGCTTTAAAAGTATTTGCTTGGCTTCTTCAATGTTTCTTTCTATAGCATCACTCCCTAGCGTTAATAGAATTGCATAATATAGCTTAGCGTATTGAGCTCCTTTTTTGATTGCTAATTTAATATAACGTAAGCCATCTTTCTGTTGTTCCAGAGATTTAGAGCCCGAAGAAAGTAGTTGTCCTTTGAGAAAAAGAGAAGGAGGATCCTCTTTTTCAACCCCTTCTTTCAAAAGCCGAAGTGCCTCCTCAAACTTAGTATCGGTTGTCTTATCTTCTTGATCCTCTCTAAAAGGTTCACGAATTTTTCTAAGGTCATGATAAACATCATCTGTGGTCTCACGAAGCTTTAATTTTGCTAATTCATACCTAGCATCAACTCTAAGTACTGGATGTTCCATGCACTCACTAAACAATTTTTCGACCAAGACTCTGTTGTATTGTGCCCCTCCGCGATTTTCAATGTGCATAAGAGCTAAATTATAGGCTATATAAGGTCTAAGTTCTGATTCTTGTAATAATGAATAAGCCTTCTTAAGATGAAAAAAAGCTTTTTCATCCTGACGGGGATCATTTCGATTCATTAATATGAGACCAATTTTTTCGTGAGCCAGGAGAACTCCTTTTTGAAGAGCGATCTGAAAAAACTCTAAAGCTTTATCTGCATCAGGTTTTACATCAAAACCAGCAAAGTAACATTGCCCAAGCTCAAAACAAGCCTGAGCACTTTCTAAATCTGCAGCTTTGGAAAATAATTCAATCACATTTCCTTTCAAGCGCTGCCGTGTATTGAAATACCTTAAAAGAAGAGCTTTATTTAAATATGCGTAACATTGATCTCTCTTATCTTCTTTTTTTTCAAAACGTCCTAATAAATCGTAAAGATGAGGACAGATATTATCAAAAGGTTCAGACTGCAAACTCGTTATCATAATAGCAACAATTCGTAAAGCCGCGTCATCTTTTTCAGCTAATGTCAACCACTTTGGAATAAGGCTCTCGTATTCTAATGGATCAGAACTTATCGCAAGAAGGCTTTGTAAAGCAGGAAGATATCCCTTCAAGGCAAGATCATGCCAAGACCTTTTTGCAAGGGATGTCTTCCCATTAGAATGCAGGCATTCTGCATATTGATGAGCCATATCATCATCTCCACCATGGTCTATGGCTCGTTTAAAATAAATTTCGGCTTCTTCTGAATTCGCGTGTGTCCCAATTCCTTGGTATAACCGTATAGCATGATTATAGTAGATCAAAGGATTATGCTCTTGATTCAATTGTACTGCATGCTGGGAATAACTAAAAGATTTAGTAATATCTCGTAAACATCCTTTCTCATGTTCGAGTCTATAAGCAACTCCATCCATGGCTAAGGCACTACCTTGTTCTGCAGCTTGCATAAGCCAGTAAAAAATTTCTTCTTCACTCGTAGAGAAAGATTGTGCTATCGCAAGTTGGGCATCTTTATAACCATGTAAGGCAGCAGTACGTACGAGAATACACTTGAAACGAGAAATTTTAGGTTCCTGAGACTCAAAAAATTTCGAAAAATCAAAGAGCGCCTCTCCAATTTCTTTTTTTTCAAGAAGATGGTCTAATACGGGCAGCCTTTCTATGAACATTGGTTCTTCCATCTTCTCAGGAGCCAGGCGCTTCAGAGCCAAGAGGGCTCTTACATCCATTCCATAATGAAAGCTATCCTTGTAAGCTTCTATTGCCTTCTCTCGCATGAGAGTTTTTTCAAAAAATCTCCCACTCACATACTGGGCCGCTGGGTGTTTAAGCGAAAGAATTTTTTTTAGAAAGTCAGAGTTTTTTTTCTTCTGCAACTTGGTTTTCGTTTCTTTATTCTCTCCCTTCACAATATTATCCTTGAGTCTATTAATATTACGAAGAATTTCTGAAACTTCAAACCAACCTCTTGCATATTGGTCGATTTCATATGTATGGAGATCTTCAGAAGAAGGAGCACTTGTCTTAAGAAACCCCTTTTCTTCTAAACTTTTAATATAAGGACGAGTGATGGGACTCACTCTCGTCGCGGAAAAAAACTGTGCGGCTTTTTTATCCTCTCCATGTTCATAGTCTTCAATTGCATCCCATAGAGAAGGGGCGGCGAAAAGAGAAGAACAAAGACCTATACCCAAAGCGAAGAAGAGAAGAACAAAAGGAAGTTGTTTCTTTAAAAAAACCATATATTTAGATAGCACAGAATCCAAATGACTTAATAAATTTCACCATAAGGTCTCCTCTATAAATTAAATAAATACACTTTTTACACCCAAATTATGGATGTCTGACAATATATTATTGGCGATCATTATTTTATATGTCAAGCTTTTAAATGAATTGTACAACTAAAACCTCTATTAGTTTCGGGAGAGAAGTTTTGCCTTAAGCTGCGCTCTCTTTTGTCCCTTTGTGTTGAAAGGTCAAAGGAAAGCGAATTTCTTTTAATTCCAGGGCTGCCTCACGAAGATGAAAAAGTAGCAAGCTAGTTTAGGTGCAAGGTATTTATCTAACCATCTGAAAATAGTGCAAAAAAAGTGAATTTTTTTGCATTTTTTTGTTGACTTTTTATTATTACGTAGTATGGCATTAATGCCACGTAATAATAAGGAGACAACGATGAAACATCCAGACTGGGCAGTGAAATTTAAGAACCCGTCTTCAAAGTTTTAGATAAATGTGATATGGTTGCTTGGATGGGAGGTGCATATGAGCTATCCGAGCGATTTAAAAGACAGCGAATG
>MEMA01000026.1 GCA_001767835.1 Alphaproteobacteria bacterium GWC2_42_16 | reverse complement strand
GAGATTTTCGGAGAACCATCACTACTGCCATACACAAGAGAGATCAAAAACAATACAGTCATTTGAGAGCGCAACAGCGCTTTATCCAAGCAGGATTTCAAGAACTGCCCTTTAATGGAGAAGAAATACCCGAGGGCTTTAATTCGTCTTTGCCTTCAGTATCTCCTCTTACAGCAGAAGAGGCTATTCAAGAAGAGGAACGCGCAGAGCCTTTCTCTTTCACATCAGCCCTCAAGGGACTAACGCATGCGGCTTATAAAGGAGCAAAATATGCTGTTGAACATCCTGCCCAAACCATTACTGCTGGTCTAGCCCTTCAAGCCTCAGCTGTTGCTGCTTTGAATAAACGTGGCATGGGATCTGAATTCCAAATTAACCAAAACACGGGTGGTTTACAGTATTGGCCATCTGTTGCGAGCTTAACCAATGGCAATGCCTTTGTAGCGTGGAATGGTGATCAAACTGGATCGTTGGATGTCTATGGGCGGATATTTTCTGCAAGTGGCACCCCTCTCACAAATGAGTTTGGCATTAATCAAGTTACATCCTCAACCCAACAGCTTCCCATAGTTGCGGGTTTAACAAACGGGAATGCCTTTACGGTATGGGAAGGAAGGCAATCTGGTGGTGATATCTATGGACGCATCTTTTCCGAGACTGGCACAGCTCTCACAAGCGAGTTCAGCATTAATCAAGTTATAGCAGCATCTCAATATACTCCATCTGTTGCAGCCCTCACCGGCGGGAATGCCTTTGTAACATGGTGTGGAGATCAAACTGGAAATGGTGATATTTATGGGCGTATCTTTTTTCCAAATGGCACCCCTCTCACAAATGAGTTTGGCATTAATCAAGTTATATCCTCAAGGCAACAGTTTCCCATAGTTGCGGGTTTACAAAACGGCAATGCCTTTGTGGTATGGTTTGGAGATCAAACTGGGAATCCTGATATCTATGGACGCATCTTTTCCGCGACTGGCACAGCTCTCACAAGTGAGTTCAGCATTAATCAAGTTATAGCAGGATCTCAATTTGCTCCATCTGTTGCAGCCCTCACCGGCGGGAATGCCTTTGTAACATGGTGTGGAGATCAAACTGGAAATACTGATGTTTATGGGCGCCTTTTTTTTGCAAATGGAACAGCTCTTAGCAATGAGATCAGCATTAATACAGTTACAGCCTCATTTCACGATCTTCCATCTATTACGGGCCTCAGCAACGGGAATGCCTTTGTAGCATGGTATGGAGAACAAACTGGGAATCCTGATATCTATGGACGCGTCTTTTCTGCAACTGGCACAGCTCTCACAAGTGAGTTCAGCATTAATACAGTTACAGCCTCAGAGCAATACGATCCCTCAGTTGCTGGTTTAACTAACGGCGATGCCTTTACGGTATGGGAAGGAAGGCAAACTGGAAATGGTGATATCTATGGGCGGGTTTTTTACAGTCCAACAACGAGCACCACCTCTACAACAACGAGCGAAAGTTCAACATCTACAACGGTAAATCCAACAACAAGTACTGTGTCTTCAACAACAAGTTCAACAACCAGGCCAACCACAAGCGCCACCTCTACAACAACGAGCGAAAGTTCAACATCTACAACGGTAAATCCAACAACAAGTACTGTGTCTTCAACAACAAGTTCAACAACCGGGCCAACCACAAGCACCCCCCAAGAAAGCACGAGCAGCAGCACGACAGGCGCAGTTCTTTCTAGTGCTCATAAACTCACCCCCAGCTGGTTTCTTTCCTGCGCAGATGCTGGCTAGCGGTTTTAATAGGTTATGGGATATGGCTAAAGGCTTTAAATAAGGGGCCAGATAGTCGCGGTTAAGGAGGAATAATAGCCAACGTTGGACACTACAGACCCTCTTCAAAAACAACCAATCTCAAATGCTACCTATTTGCTACCTAGAAGATTTTCTCGTTTTTTCCAAACTCTCTAAACTCGTGGGATTTCCTGGCGCGCCCGAAGAGACTCGAACTCCTAACCTTCTGATCCGTAGTCAGATGCTCTATCCAATTGAGCTACGGGCGCACGTGCATAAATTTCTTCTTAAGAGAATATAGAACAAACCGCAAGAGGAAAGTGACATTCTCTTCGCCTAAATTCTTAACCTCTACCGAATTCGCTAAAATTGTTCTAGACAAAAGAAAACAACTTAGCATTCAATAGAGCTAACAAGATGAAACCTTTCATAAACAGCAAAGATTATATGGACCCGCTACAAAAATTAATTTCTCTGGAAAAAGAAGCCCGGGATTTTGGCTTTGAGTGGCCTCATACGGATATGATTCTCGACCAAGTAATCAGTGAATGTGAAGAGATCAGAGAAGCGATAAAACAAGACGAGCCTTTACATCGGATAAGGGATGAAATTGGGGATTTGCTCTTTAGCGTGATTAGTCTCTGTACTTTTACTCATTCCGATATTGAATCGACACTGGAGGTTGTCACGAAAAAGTTTGAGACAAGGCTTCGTTGTTTAAAGGAAATTGCTCAAGAACGTGGGTATGATACCCTTAAAGGGCAAGACATCAAAGTATTGCTTGATTTGTGGCAACAAGCGAAAAGTTCCGCCAGCAAACGATCAAAAGGTTGTTAGGGCCATGATTATGGTTTTTCCCTTATAGGGAAACAGAGGGTACAAAGAGATTAAAATGAGAATGTTACGATTCTACTGAATGACAAGCCTGTTCTAGAGCTTTAACTCCTGGCAAAGGTTTCCCTTCAACCCACTCCAAAAAGGCCCCTCCTGCTGTGGAAACATAAGAGAAATCTTTTAATACCCCCGCATGCCTTAAGGCAGCTACCGTATCCCCTCCACCTGCAATGGAGAGAAGGTTTCCTTGAGCCGTATAGCGGGCGGCCCCTTGGGCTATTGCATTCGTTCCATAGTCAAAGGGCGGGACTTCGAAAACCCCCAAAGGACCATTCCACAGTAGGGTGTGACAACGTTTCATAATTTCTAAAATGTGATAAATGGTTTCAGGTCCTATATCAAAAATCTTCTCCCGCTCACCTATAGAAGAAAGGGAGCGCTTCTGATGATTTTTTGGATTCCCCAAACCTTCGGCTACGATCACATCAACGGGCAGAATAACTTTCCCCCCTTTCATCAATTGAATGGCATCTTTCATTAGCTCGGGTTCATAAAGAGAAGCCCCCACAGCATGTCCCATTGCGGCAAGAAAGGTATTTGCCATCGCCCCACCAACCACCAAAAAATCTACTTTGGGTAATAAATTCTTTAAAAGAGGTAATTTTGTGGATACCTTTTCCCCTCCCACAATAGCCATCATGGGCAACTCGGGACACTCTAGAGACTTCTCAAGGGTTTTAATCTCCTGCTCCATCAATCGTCCGGCATAAGCAGGCAAGAGATGGGCGATCCCTTCTGTTGAAACGTGGGCTCGATGCGCTGCAGAAAAGGCGTCATTCACAAAAATGTCTCCCCAAGAAGCCATTTCCTTGGCAAATTCCTTATCATTTTCTTCTTCTCCTTTTACAAAGCGAATGTTTTCAAGAAGCAAAATTTGACCTGGCATAAGATGCGTAATAGCTTGGATGACTTTTGGACCTTGAGGCTCTTCGCAAAAAAAGACATCCCTAGGCTTGAGAGCCGTTTTTAACGCTGCAGCAATTGGCGCGAGGGTATAATCCGTATTCCTCCCCTTGGGCCGACCTAGATGGGATAAAACAATCACTTTCGCTTTTTTATTGACCAACTCTTTCAACGTGGGCAAGGAACGCTCAAGACGTGTTAAATCGGTGACTTTTCCACCCTGCAGAGGGAGGTTAAGGTCAAGCCGAACCAGAACACGTTTGCCTGTTGCATCAAGGTCATCAAGGGTTTTAAACTGCACCATTTACGATTATTCTTCCCTCATCCGTCTCACTTCTATCTGAACTCGCTCACGTCTCTCAAGGTATTTTTCTTTTCGGCAAGGGAGGAGTAGGAAACCTTTCCATAACGAGGTTCCAATAATTCCAAGATTTAGCATCCATAATGCCAGGAGGAGCATGATCAAGAGCTTCTTTAAAGGCTTCTTCTCCAAGGGTTCTCTTAATAATTAAAACATCCTCTACTGTACCATAGGTCATAACGTGGGCCATGAATATATAAGGATCATCAAGAGCATCTCTAGAACTTTTAAACCAAATAAGTCTTTGGGCCACTTGTTTCATGTCTTTTGTATGGGGGATTTTTAACATTGTTTTTTCTTTTGCATTTCTTGAAGCTCAATAATACGAGTGGGAATTTCTTCTAAGGCCACAGTTTGGATAGCTTTTAAGAGGTTGTTTTTCACCTTTTGAGGAAGGCTTTTTAGGTCTCCACCTTTAAAGTATACTAAAGCTTTTAACGTAATCTGAGGATTAAACTGATTTCCATAAATAACAAAGCCAGCGGCCAGTGCTGTTAGTAAATCTATTCCCGCTTTCATTATTAACGCTTCTATATCAATATAATCCCTTGAAGCAGCTCTTTTTTGAATGACTGCTGCTTTCATCCCTGCAAGGTCTAGAAGAGAAGCAATTTTGATGTTGGGGCCATCTATAATTTCAGGTTTGCAAATTCTCTTGAGAGAGATATTCCCAAAAAAAGACACTTTGATAGGGCCTTGTCGATTGACGAGACAGGTAAGAGTATTCTCCTCCTTTTGTAAGATTTCTGAATTTTTTAGGTAAGGAATTTTTTGATAAAGAGTATCAGGGTCAAAAGATTGATGGGTAAAAAAGTCAAAATCCACAGAAACCCTGTGGCCTAGTCTTAAAGCAATAGCTGTCCCACCGTATAGCACAAAATGAGAAGGTGTATCTTTTAGTTCTACAAAAAGTCCTTTTTGTGATTTAGGTAAAACTGATAAGTTTGGCTTCATGAGCAAAGCGTCCTTCTCTATTTCATATTCTATCCCTTGCGAAGCTTTATTTCAAGAAATCAGTCTTACCACCACACTTTCTCAAAGCCTTCATGTTCTTTACATGAAAAAGAAACAGCAACAATTTCTCAAGCTGCAAGGTTTTTTAAGGATGCGCGTATATCTGGTGAGAGGGAATATGTCGAAGGCAAAGTCAAGGTTGCCTCCGACCCTTCAACTTTAAGTTTCACAATGATTTGGATTTTACCCCCTTCTGCCGTAGATAAGATATCTTTAAGCTTCTGGATTTCACTTTCCTTTTCAAGAGAGAGGGTAAAGCATCCCCCCTTTGTTGCTTCCTCTAAACGCTCAACCTCTTGTCCTGTAAGGCGCAGAGCCTCACCAGAAAGCTGGGCTGTGACGGTAATCAGGAGGGCTTTCCCTGGCTCAAACCAATCACGGTACTGGCTGAGGAGTTCTGAAAAGACAGTCACCTCAAACACGCCTGAGGGATCAGAAAATTGAATAAAAGCATACCTTTGCCCGCTTTTCGTGGCCCGTTCTTGTTTTGTAATAACAATCCCCGCCAGACGATAAGTTTGATTCTCCCGATTTTCTTGAACGCGTGTCATGAGCTCGGCTGCAGGCACTGTTTGAATTTGAGAGAGAACCTCTTCATAAGCATCCAATGGGTGATCATTTAAGTAAAAGCCAACGGCTGCAAACTCATGACGAAGTCTTTCAAGGGGGGGCCACTCTGCGCAATCCAGAAGTTGAGGGCGCGTGACATCCTTTTCAAAAAGGCCTTGATGCTGCTTATCCTCATTGCCATAGCGCAACAAGACTTCTAAATTTTCCATGAGTTGGCGTCGATTGGGAGAGAGGCCATCAAAAGCCCCCGCCGTAATAAGGCTTTCCATCTGGCGCTTGTTAATAACCCGCCCATCAACGCGCTCGACGAAATCGAGGATATTCTTAAAAGGTCCATTTTTCTGGCGTTCTTGACATAGGGAGTCCATAGCAGCCTCCCCCACATTTTTTAGAGCCGCAAGCGCATAGCGAATGGCATTGTGTTCAACCTTAAAAGTAGAATGCGAATAGTTCACATCAGGGGGGAGCAATTCAATCCCTAGGCGCTTCACCTCCCGGGTGAAAAATGTCAATTTATCTGTATTGCGCAGCTCGTGGGTCATGAGAGCGGCCATATAAGAGACCGGGTAATGGGTTTTGAGATAAGCGGTTTGGTAAGTGATCAGAGCATAAGTGGCTGCATGTGTTTTTGGGAAGGCATAGCTTGCAAAGCGTTCAATTTGATCAAATAAAATTTTGGCATTCTCTTCCGGCCCCCCAACGTGTGTAAGGATTCCTTCTATAAATTTTTTACGCTGGGCATCCATTTCCGATTTTATTTTTTTCCCCATGGCGCGTCGCAAAAGATCGGCTCCGCCACTGGTATATCCCGCAAGATCTCGGGCGATACTCAACACATGCTCTTGATAAACAATAACTCCGTGAGTTTCCTCTAAAATGGGTTTAAGTTCAGGATAAAGGTAACTAACCTTTTCCTCACCATGGCGACATGCAATATAGCGAGGGATATCATCCATCGGCCCTGGACGGTAAAGAGCTACAAGGGCTATAATTTCTTCAAATCGATCGGGTTTAAGCTTACGGATCACATCTGTCATTCCTCCACTCTCAACTTGGAAAATACCAATGGTCTCGCCGCGAGTCAAAAGGTTGTAAGTCTTTTCATCATCAAGGGGGAGGGCAGAGATATCAAGATCGATCCCGTGCTCCTTAAGGGTATTAACAGTTTGCTGAATAACCGTAAGTGTTTTCAAGCCTAAGAAGTCAAATTTAACAAGGCCTGCTTGTTCCACATACTTCATGTTAAATTGCGTGGCGGGAAGAGGAGAGCGCGGATCAAAGTATAGGGGAACCATCTCATCTAAAGGCTTATTGCTAATAACAACTCCGGCGGCATGGGTGGAAGCGTGGCGATATAAGCCTTCTAATTGTTGGGCAATGTTAAGCAGATGTTGGACTTCCGGCTCTTGCTCTACCATTTGTTTGAGTTGAGGTTCAATCTCAAGGGCTTCCTTTAAAGTTACCGGATGAGCTGGGTTATTGGGAACCAGCTTGCAAATTTTATCCACTTGTCCATAGGGCATTTGAAGGACCCGACCCACATCCCGTAAAACAGCCCGTGCCTGGAGCTTTCCAAAGGTAATAATATGAGCAACCCGGTCTTCACCATATTTTTCGCGCACATAGCGAATGACCTCATCGCGCCTTTCTTGACAGAAATCGATATCGATGTCCGGCATACTCACACGTTCGGGATTTAAGAAGCGCTCAAAAACAAGTCCAAAACGAAATGGATCAATATCTGTAATGGTAAGAGACCAAACGACAATCGAGCCTGTTCCAGAACCTCGCCCGGGCCCTACTGGAATGCCCTGAGCTTTGGCCCATTTGGTAAAATCCGCAACAATGAGCAAGTAACCCGAGTATTTCATTTGCTCAATGATCTTTAACTCATACTCGAGTTGGGTTGTGTATTTTTTTTGAAGGGCTACTTTTTCCTCTTCAGTCATTGAAGGAGTGAAAACATACCTCTCAAGCCTGTCTTTTAACCCTAAATGAGCCTGGGTGCGTAGTTCTTCATTTTCATCTTCACAGGGAAAGGAGGGAAGGATTGGGTTGATGGGGGTCAGGAGAAAGTTGCATCGTTGAGCAATAACCGTTGTATTTGTGATGGCTTCTGGCAGGTCAGCAAAAAGCGCTTCCATTTCTTGAGAGTGCTTAAAGCAATGATCAGGGGTGACCCTCCTGCGGTTGGTTTCATTCACGTAAGACCCTTCCGCAATGCAGAGAAGGGCATCATGAGCTTCATGTAAGGAGGGGTCAGGGAAAAAAGCTTCATTAGTGGCTACAAGAGGAATATCTTCCTGATAGGCGAGATCAATCAAGGCCTCTTCAATACGTTTCTTATCAGGTGTTTGAGGGCCTTGACGAGACACTTCAATATAAAGACGGCTCGAAAAAACCTCCTTTAAAATCTGAAGATAAGCATCTCCCTTAAGGCCGCGGGCCAGGCGCTTATTTAATCCACCGGCCTCTCCGCCCGTAAGGGCAATGAGGCCTTCACTCCACGGCTTTAAGGTTTTAAAAGCAATTTGAGGGACATCCCCGTCTTTCCCATGAAGGAAGGTGTGGGATACGATTTTAAGAAGGTTTTGATATCCCTGTTGATTTTGCGCGAGGAGGACAAGGGTATCTGTTCCCTTTTTTCGATCCTCAAGCTCGGAAGTCAGTTGAATTTGACATCCCATGATAGGCTGAATGCCAGCCTCACGTGCCACAAGAGAGAATTCCATGGCTCCAAAAAGATTGCCCGTATCGGTCATAGCCACAGCGGGCATCCGGTGCTCTTGGGCAAGAGCAATCAGTTTTTTCACGGACAAGGCCCCTTCCAATAAGGAGTAGGCCGTATGAACACGTAAATGAATAAACATGGGCTCCTCTTTCTATTTCTTATACACCAAAAAAAGGGCTTTAACAGAGACATCTTGCCAGAAAGATGAGAGTGGGGTATATAAGGGGGGCTATGAAATTTAAGGAATTATGTATTACTTATTTAAAATAAGAAAAAGTATTTGCCAATTAAAAGGTATATAAATGGCTGAAAAATTTAGTGTGGACGGTGATTTAGTTCGTGGCCTTGCTAAACTCCTTGAAGAAACGGGACTGACCGAAGTCGAGTATAAAGTTGGAACCCACCAAATACGCGTGGTTCGTGGCAATGCGCATCCTATTCTATCCCATATAATTCCCGCCCCACCTCCCTTTGCGCAGCTACCACTTAAGGAAGTTCCCCTTTCAGAAACGTCACAAGCTACAGGAGAAATTGTGTCCTCTCCCATGGTTGGAACCGTTTATTTATCTGCAGAACCGGGAGCTGCCCCCTTCATTAAGGCCGGAGAATTTGTAACAAAGGGAGACACTCTTCTTATTATTGAAGCCATGAAGGTGATGAACCCTGTTCGGGCGCCTCGCGATGGCAAAGTGGTATCCATTTGTGTTGAAAATGGGAAGCCCGTTGAATTTGGAGAGCCCCTCGTCATTTTCGAATAGATACGGAATTTTCTCTTATAACAAAGGATTGTTTCCATGTTTCAGAAAATACTTATTGCCAATCGTGGTGAGATTGCCCTTCGCATCTTAAGAGCTTGCCGTGAGATGAATATTAAAACAGTGGCAGTTCATTCGGAAGCTGACAGTGATGCCATGCACGTGCGCCTGGCTGATGAAAGCGTTTGCATAGGCCCAGCACCGTCAAAGGACAGCTATTTAAATATGTACGCCATAATCTCTGCAGCAGAAGTTTGCAGCGTTGATGCCATCCACCCTGGCGTTGGATTCCTTTCAGAGAATGCTTCCTTTGCAGAAATAGTGGAAGATCACAAAATGGTCTTTATTGGACCTACACCTGAGCATATTCGTTTGATGGGGGATAAGATTACTGCCAAGGAAACAGCTCTTGAGTTAGGAATTCCTGTTATTCCAGGATCTGATGGGGCTTTGGATCCCGAAGAGGATATTGATGCCATTGCGGGACGTATTGGCTATCCCGTGCTGATTAAGGCCGCATCCGGAGGTGGCGGTAAGGGCATGAAAGTTGCTCGAAGTACAGCGGAAATTGAAGAAGCTTTTCGTTTAGCGCGCGCTGAAGCCAAAGCTTGCTTTGGTAATGATGAAGTGTATATGGAAAAATACTTGAGCCACCCCCGTCACATTGAAATCCAAGTGATTGCGGATTCTCATGGGAATGTGGCTCATTTGGGAGAGCGGGATTGCTCCCTCCAACGCCGCCATCAAAAAATTTGGGAAGAAGCTCCTTCACCAAGCATTTCTCCTGAAGTGCGTGCAAAGCTTGGGAATGTAGTCACAAAAGCCGTTAAAAAGCTTGGTTATCGGGGGGTGGGGACCATTGAATTTTTGTATGAAGATGGTGAGTTTTATTTCATGGAAATGAATACGCGACTTCAGGTTGAGCATCCCATTACGGAAATGATTACAGGCATTGACCTGGTGCGCGAGCAGATTCGGGTGGCTGCGGGGCTCTCCTTAAGTTTCCGTCAAGCAGATATTGCCTTTAAAGGCCACGCCATTGAATGCCGCATTAATGCAGAAGATTCGGAAAGCTTTATGCCGTCCCCTGGGAAAATTAAGGATTATCTCACACCTGGGGGTTATGGCGTCCGTGTGGACAGCCATATGTATCAAGGCTACCAAATTCCCTCCCATTATGACAGTTTAGTTTCAAAACTTATTGTACATGGAGACACCCGTGAGGAGTGTATCCAACGGGCCCGCAGAGCTCTTCATGAATATGTCATTACGGGTGTCAACACCTTGCTTCCCCTTCACCGTGACTTGGCCGAAACAGCTGATGTGATAAAGGGGGACTATGATATCCACTGGCTTGAAAGGTGGCTTGCCTCCCGCCATCAAGAAGAAGCGGCCTAAAAGGGGGGAATTAAAATCCAAAAACCGCTTGCGGCCCAAGCTCCTCTTCAATGCGTAGCAATTGATTGTATTTTGCCAATCGGTCAGAGCGAGAAAGAGAGCCCGTTTTTATCTGTCCACAATTTAGGGCCACTGCAAGGTCAGCAATAAAGGAATCTTCTGTTTCTCCTGAGCGATGGGAAATGATAGTTGTGTAGCTTGCCCTGTGGGCCATGTCGACGGTTTGGATTGTCTCTGATAGGGTTCCAATTTGATTGAGCTTAATGAGGATGCTATTGGCTACGCCCTTTTCAATCCCTTCAATCAGACGTGTTGGATTGGTGACAAAGATGTCATCCCCAACGAGTTGAATCTTGTTCCCCAAAGAATTTGTGAGGGTTTCCCAACCGGCCCAGTCATCTTCAGCCATGCCATCTTCAATAGAATAGATAGGATAGGTTTTGACGAGCTCTTGATAAAAAGCGACCAACTTATCAGACTCAAGGATTTTGTTTTCACCCACCAAATGATAACGCCCCGCCCGATAAAATTCAGAGGCCGCCACATCTAATGCAAGGACGATGTCTTCTCCGGGTTTATAGCCTGCGGTTTTGATGGATTTCATAATAAAATCGAGGGCATCACGTGTTGAAGGGAGGGCAGGGGCAAAGCCGCCTTCATCGCCAACGTTTGTATTATAACCGGCTTCAGAAAGGTTTTTCTTTAAAGCATGAAAGGTTTCCGTTCCCCAACGCAAGGCTTCCTTAAAGGAAGGAGCACCAATAGGCACGATCATAAACTCTTGGAAATCGATGGGGTTATCCCCATGAGAACCCCCATTAATGATGTTCATGAGGGGAATGGGAAGGACATGGGCATAAAGGCCACCAATATAACGATAAAGGGGGAGGCCTTGCTCTGCGGCGGCTGCACGCGCGACAGCTAAGCTTACCCCCAAAATGGCGTTAGCTCCAAAGCGCTCCTTGTTTGCTGTTCCATCAAGGTCGATAAGCATTTGGTCAATAATCAATTGGTTTTGAGCTTCTATGCCACAGAGAGCTTCATAAATCTCATCACTGATGGCTTGAAGTGCATTTAAGACCCCTTTGCCATTATATCTCTCCTTGTCCCCATCGCGTTTTTCTATGGCTTCGTGCTTGCCTGTAGAAGCCCCGGAGGGAATAGAAGCTCGCCCCCGAGCGCCGCTTTCAAGCTCTACTTCCACTTCAACAGTGGGGTTGCCTCGAGAATCGAGAATTTCACGTCCCAAAATGTCGATGATAATGCTCATAAGAACCTCTTTAGGATGCGAGTGACAGGGGATTGGATTTGGCCAGTCGGTCAAAGGCCATCAACGTTTCAAGAAGTGCGGGCATGTCCTTTAATTTGACCATATTGGGCCCGTCGCTGGGAGCGTTATCTGGATCTTGGTGGGTTTCTATAAAGACAGCGGCAATTCCAAGGGAAATAGCGGAACGTGCCAAAACAGGTACAAATTCACGCTGTCCCCCTGTAGCGGTGCCTTTGCCCCCTGGCTGTTGCACAGAGTGCGTTGCATCAAAGACAACAGGATAGCCAAGTTCTGCCATGATGGGGAGGGCGCGCATATCGGAGATCAATGTATTATACCCAAAGGAAACGCCACGCTCGCAAAGCATTATGCTTTTATTACCGGTTTCTTCAATTTTGTTCACAACGTTCATCATATCCCAAGGGGCAAGAAATTGACCTTTTTTAACGTTTAAGGGCTTCCCAGTCTTTCCCGCTGCGATTAAAAGGTCTGTTTGGCGGCACAAAAAGGCAGGGATTTGGAGAACATCTACCGCTTCAGCCACCAGCGCACATTGCTCAGGCTCATGAATGTCTGTTACAACCGGGCAACCCCATTTCTCGCGAATTTCGGCAAAAATCGGAAGAGCTTCCTTAAAACCGATGCCACGTGCTCCTTTAAGGCTGGTGCGATTGGCTTTGTCAAAGGAGGTTTTGTAAATGAAGCCCATGCCCAGTTTGTTCGTGATTTCGACCAAAGCTTGAGACATCTCAAGGGCATGCTCGCGGCTTTCCATCACACACGGCCCTGCAAGGAGAGTTAAGGGCAAATCGTTCCCGATTTTAAGATTTCCAATGGTAATGTGGTGCATTATAGATTTCCCTCTAAAAGATGAGTTAATCACAAAGGTTAGTGATGAAGCACATTAAGCAGTCATCGGTTCATCGCGGGAGATGAATTCACAACCATCTCGGAATGTGACACCAGAAATGACTTTTGGCAACCGATTCTTCCACAATAATGGAAGAAACTGAGCCTTAGAACGTATGCTCAGTTCCTTCTTTGCCCAACAAAACATAATTATCTTTGAAAACTCCCTCAAAGTTCCTCGAAGCAACTCCTGCTCGAGTCACGCTTCAGTGTTAAGTTCTTCAAGGTGTTTTAATATTTTTTCTGGGGAAGCTCAGAGAGCCTTTGTTTCCTTGGTTGCGGGGGTAGGATTTGAACCTACGACCTTCAGGTTATGAGCCTGACGAGCTACCGGGCTGCTCCACCCCGCGGCAGAGAAAGGGGGGATCGCCCCCTTAAGATGTTGCGGACCATAGCAATCTTGCCCCCATTTGTCGAGAGTTTTTTTGAAAAAGCACGACGAGAGAACAAGATGGACACGATGATAAAGAGTGGATAATATGAATAAGTAACTTATGGAGATGTAAATGACAAGCTTTCGCCCTACACCAACCGCAGCAGTATTAGGGTTGTGTATTGCCTTAGGTCCAGCTATTGCAGGCTTTTTTATTTATAATGGGATTGTTGAAGCCAAGCTTGGAGATCGTTATGTAACCGCTAAGGGCCTTGTTGAGCGTATTGAAAAGGCGGATCGAGGAACTTTGGAGATTACCTTTAAAGTTACCGGAAATGACTTGAATACTTTATATAAAAAGATTTCTGCAGACGGAGCTATTGTTAAGACCTTCATCCTAAAACAAGGGTTTGTTGAAAGCGAAATTTCACAAAGTGCTCCTCGCGTCACGGATTTGCATGCCCGAGAATGGGGATCTGGTGCCCTCCCTCCTGAGCGATATCTTATTGAATACACCTTATCTGTGAATTCGCAAAAAGTTGATGGACTTAATTCACTTTCAGCAAAGACGGGCGAGCTTTTAAGCCAAGGCATCTCCATTTCTAATAGTTTTACAAACTTTTACCTGGATAGGTTTAATGAGTTACGTCCTGAGTTGATAGCTGCAGCGACGCAAAATGCATTAGAGGTTGCAAAAAGTTTTGCCAAAACTACTGGCAGTAAGATTGGGGGCATTCGAAAAGCCAGTCAAGGCGTGATTCAGCTTACCAGCCCCGATGCCTCACCCAATCAAAGTTATGATGAAGGAATCAGCTCTCTAATGAAAAAAATTCGTGTGGTTTCAACCCTGGAGTTTTATATAAAATAGAAGCCTTGGGAATGGAGTTTAATAAGATAGATAGCCCTGCCTCTTGCATATTTTTTATTTTGAACTATACCTTATGCATCAGATAAATCATCTCGTGAGTCGTTATTTAATCCATGAGTAATTTTTCATCTCTAAAGGAAGGTCAAAAAAAAGCTTGGCTTGTCACAGGTTGTGCTGGTTTTATTGGGTCGAATTTATTAGAAGCTCTTTTAAAAAATGATCAGGTGGTTATTGGACTTGATAACTTTTCTACCGGGAAAAAGAATAATATTGAAGATATTCTTGCGTTCCTCACAGAGGAACAGATTAAAAACTTTACTTTTGTAGAGGGGGATATTCGAGATAACAAGCTGTGTCATGAGGTCACTAAGAACGTAGACTATGTCTTGCATCAAGCAGCTTTGGGGAGTGTTCCTCGCTCCCTAAAAGACCCGATTACCACAAATGAAGTCAATGTCAGCGGATTTTTAAATGTTTTGAGTGCTTCTCAGGAAAATAAGGTTTCACGTTTTGTTTATGCCTCTTCAAGCGCTGTTTATGGCGATTCACGAGCTCTTCCAAAGAGTGAAAACAAAATCGGGAAACCCCTGTCTCCCTATGCAGTTTCAAAAAGAACCAATGAGCTTTATGGCGAGGTATTTTCTCGTTGCTATAGTATGCCTACCTTTGGGCTACGCTATTTTAATGTTTTTGGCCCCCGTCAAGACCCTGAAAGTGTGTATGCTGCTGTGATTCCTTTATGGATTATGGCTCTTTTAAGGGACCAGCCTTGCTATATTAATGGGGATGGTTCTCACTCTCGCGATTTTTGTTATGTGAATAATGTGGTAGAAGCCAACATCAAAGCAGCACTCACACAAAATCCGCAAACGTATGGTCAAGTTTTTAATATAGCTTTTGGAAAACAAACTACTTTACAAGAGCTTTATTCTTTAACAAAAGAGCACATAGGCCCTGTAAAGGAGCTTCAACCCATTTACCGCGAAGAACGTCCAGGTGATGTGAAACACTCCCTTGCTAATATTGATCAGGCAAAAACCCTTCTTGGGTATGATCCGAAATATTCTTTTGAAGAAGGATTGAGATTGACCGTTGAGTGGTTTAAAGAGAAAAATAAAGCTTAATCCTGTCATTTCTTCAATTCATTCGTACCTCTAAATCCTCAAAAAATGAGCTCTCCCCCTAGACAAACGGACTTCGATGCTCCATAAATCTACCTTTAAAAAATTTGTTGTAAATGGAGGTCATCAATGGCTGCAGTGTTAACGGAACGAGCGCTCACTAAACTTCCGAATCCGACCTTCTTATCCAGCGCCAGGCCCTGGTTCGTATGGAGTATTGCAGGGCTTTTTTATATGTATCAATTTATTTTGAGAAATTCCCCTAGTGTTATGACGGATGATTTAATGAGGGGTTTTTCTGTGGAAGCTTGTTCTCTGGGCATTTTAAGTACATTTTATTTGATCTCCTATGTTATCCTTCAGATTCCTGTAGGGTTGGGGATGGACAAATTTGGGCCAACTCGTCTCTTAAGAGGGGCTATTCTCCTGTGCATATTGGGAACGCTTCTTTTTGCTGTTTCAACATCTTTTTACATTGCTTGTTTTGGACGTCTTTTAATTGGGGCGGGGGCAACGTGTGCTTTTCTTGGATCCTTAAAATTAGCGACTTACTGGTTTCATGCGGAGCGTTTAGCTCTTGTTGTTGGCTTCACGCTTTTAGCTGGTAAATTGGGGGCTTCTTTGGGGCAAGCGCCGCTCGCCTTTGCGATAGAGCTTTTAGGATGGAGGGAAGCTTTGCTTTTCGTGGTCATTCCTCTCGGCTTGGTCCTTACGGCTGGCATTTGGTTTTTTGTAAAAGATACACCTCCAGAAGGTCCCATTGAACCAACGGCGTATATAGACACAACTGTGAGGACGCTTTTATACCGTCTTAAGGAAATTATGATGGATTACCGCGTGTGGGCTTTAGGAATTTATGGGGCCTTAATGTATGCCCCAATGCTTGCTTTTGTTGACTTGTGGGGGGTCCCTTTTCTTTCAAAACTTTATGGCGTGAGTCGTATAACAGCTGGAACTGTTACGACTATGTTTTATATAGGAGCCGGCATAGGCTCGCCCCTTGTTGCCTTTTTTTCTGATTATTTGAGGACGCGTAAAATGCCCATGGCTGTTGGTGCGGTACTCTCTATCATTTGTAACGTGGCGATTATTTACTTGGTGGATGTTCCATTTGTTTTTATGTATGTTCTCCTCTTTTTAGCGGGATTTGTTTTTTCAGCCCAACCCCTTATTTTCTCATCCGTTTGCCAATTAACTCCCCACGCCAGCAATGGAACGGCCATTAGTTTTACCAATATGATTGTTATGTTATTGGGGCTCGTCTTACAGCCTTTAATCGGGTGGTTCTTAGACTGGATTTGGGATGGGGTAATGAATAATGGTATTCCTCTTTATACGACTGCTGATTATCGTTTTGCTCTTTTGAGTATCCCTGTTTGCCTTTTGATTTCACTTCTTATAATGCCGTTAATTCCAGAAACCTTTCCAAAGGAAATTAAGGAGAGAGCTTGAGAAAGATTGCATCTTTCAACCAGTGAACCCGCTGATCGCCTTGCTGAGGAACAGTTTAAGAAGTAAACCAACCCAAAAATTATCCATTCCGACTATTATAATGGTCATATAAGCCTTTGCGACCACTATAATGGTCAAAATAGATAGGAGAGATCGAATTTGGTCTACAATCTTGCTCTTCTGTGAGAGATGAAAAGTTAAGGAAAAAAACTGGCCCCCAACAATTGAGGGCCAGGATTCAATTAAGTTTTAAAGTTAAAGGATTACTTACCTGCGAGTTTATCCGTCTTCGCAATGCGTGCATTAACCTGGCCTAGACGCTTTGCAACATAGGCTTTTTTTGCATCTGAAGTCCCATCAGTGATAAGGTTCGTAACCTCTTGAACTTCATCTCTATATCTCTTTTCTTTTTTAGGTTTCTTAGCACCTCGCTCCGTATCATCAAGCTTAGCGAACTTTGTCAGAAGAGGCGTCAGGCGGGCTGAGAGATAAGCATCAATTGATTTCTCATCTTTAAGACCTTCCAATTCCTGTTTGTTGAACTTAGCTTTAGCTCCTTTGAACTCAGCCTTTTTTGTTACAAATATTGATTTGAGAACTTCTTCATTAAGTTCTCCCTTAGCATCTCTATAAGCCGTTTTAGCTTGTTTACAAGCGACTTTAGCCGCATCAATCTCTTCTTTTGTCACAGCGTTGGCATTTGATAGAGTGAGTGCAGTAACACTTAAGGAAAGAGCAGTGAGGAGGGGTAGTTTAAAAGAATGTATCATTTGTATACTCCATAATTAACATTATACTCGGTTTAAAAAACCTTGACGTACTACATAACAAGTAAAAAATTAATATGTCAATACTTATTCGTTTAAGCAGATTTTATGCTGTTTTGCAAAGTTGATAAGATCATTTCGCAAGGAAGGACAATAGGTTTGCAGGGATTTTTGAAGAAAGATTTCTGTTTCTTTTAAAGGAACGCTTAAAATCATCTTTTTAAGGTGCCCCGTCATGGGACCTGGAGCAGAAAAAGAATGATAACCAAGCCCCAAAAGGGCAAGAACTTCGAGGGGTTTTCCGGCCATCTCACCACAGAGTGTGAGGGGGATTTTAGCTTCCGCACAAATGACCCGTATGTTATGTAAGTATTTAAGAAAGGTCGATGAAAGGGAATCATAGCGATTAGAAACAGTAGGATTCGTGCGATCGCAGGCAAAATAAAACTGGAAAAGATCATTGGTGCCGACTGAGACAAAGTTCACTTCTTTTAAAAGGGCGTCAAGCTGATCCACAATGGAAGGAACCTCAAGCATAACCCCATAGCTAATAGAGGTGGGCAGGGGGGCATCTCCCTCTCTTGCGCGGGTCAATTCTTGCTCGACGTAGGCGCGGGCTTTCCGATATTCACTGATGTCAGAAATCATAGGGAAGAGAAGGCGTAGCTCCTTTCCTGGACTTGCCTGAATGAGGGCCCGGATTTGCTGGCGCAAAATGGCGGGTTTGTCGAGAACCACGCGAATGGCGCGCCATCCTAGAACGGGGTTTTCATCTTGGATGCGCCACATATAAGGAACAATCTTGTCCCCACCAATGTCCAGAGTTCGAAATGTCACGGGGTGCTCTTTGGCATGCTCAAGGATGTCCTTATAAATTTCCGTTTGAGCTTTTACGTCCGGAAAGGAAGAGCGCATCATAAAAGGAATTTCGGTCCGATAAAGACCGACACCCTCAAGAGGAAGTTCATCTAAATGGTGGAGGTCGATGGGAAGGCCTGCGTTTAAAGAGAGGGAAATAGGAATACCGTCTACAGTTTGGCACGGTTTTTCCGCGATTTCCTTGTTAATGACTTGCCGCTCCTTCAGATGCTTCATTTTCTTATGGGCATCTTGGAAGGCTTTTGGATCGGGGTTCACCACAACCGTTCCTTCCGCGCCATCAACAATAAGGATGTCACCACCTTCCACATGGGTCAGCAATAGGGGAAGGCGACCCACGACAGGAATGTCGAGGGAGCGTGCGAGGATGGCAACATGAGCCGTATGAACGCCTTCTTCTAAGACAAGTCCTTTGATAAAACGACGGTCATAGTCTAGAAGTTCAGCGGGCCCTAAATTATGGGCCACCAAAATCGTTGATTCAGGTAGTTCTTCAACAATAGCCTCCTTTCCTGAGAGATGTTTTAAAAGGCGACTTCCTAAATCTTCAAGGTCCGTAAGACGTCCTTTCAGGATTTGATCTCCGATTTGAGCAAAACGTTCCCGCGTTTGTCGCCGCACCTTTTGGACAGCTGCTTCTGCCGTAAATCCTTTTTGAATATATTCTTGAATTTTCCGAATCCATCCTCGGTCGGAAGCAATCATGCGGTAGGAGGAGAGAACTTCTTGCGTGGTTTTTTCTAATTTGGGGGTTGTATCTACCAAACGATCAATGGCTTCAATCATCGCACGAATGGCGGATTTAAGGCGAAGGCTTTCTTCCTTTGTGTTTTGAGAAAAGTCTGTTTCTTTCCAGCCATAATGTTGATGAATGAAAGCCGTTCCTATGGTAATGCCCGGGTTAAAGGAAATACCTTGGAGGTTTTGTGTTCCTGATACTTTCCCTTCACCGACATTGAGCACAGGAAAACGCTGTAACTCTGGTAGTAGAGCGAGGTAGTTTCCAATTTCGAGTAAACTTCTTTCACGCCATTGATCAAAAGGGTTAGACGGTGGATTTTGAAGGGTTAAAACCCCCATAAGCCCCTGAGGAGAGATTAGAGGAACCCCGAGAAGAGACAGGTTCACATGATCAGCAATACCTGGATGGAAAAGGAAATTGGGGTGACGCGCAATATTATCGCAGATAACGCTTTTCCCAATAGCCGCAATAAAACCTACCACACCTTCCCCCACACGAAAGCGGATCTTTTTATGCACAGGGTTTGTCGAGTCATAGACCGCATATACCTCTAAATAACGATCGGGTGAGAGTAAATATAAAATGGCTGTAGAAGCCCCAAGCTCTTGGGCAATTGTTTTTAAGGCAAGGGTGAGACGCGTCGGAAGGGTTTGAGGCTTCGCAAGAATATCGCTCACGGTTTTGAGAAGGGAATGAAGAGGGGATTGCGCGGGTTGTGTTGAGGTTAGCATAGAGCGGCTGCTTTAGGCATTGTTCGCGACTCTAAAGCTGAAGTAGCTTGAAGAATCAGCTCATTGATAACATCTTGGGTAGGCTGCTCATGGGTTACCATGCCCACACTTTGCCCTGCCATCATTGAGCCATGCTCGATGTCTCCTTCAATTACCGCACGCTTTAAAGTTCCAGCCCAAAAATGTTCGATTTTTAATTGCGCTTCCTTCAGCTCAAGAATTCCTTGATCCACTTGGTTAATGAGTTTTCTTTGATAATCAATAAAATCTTTGGTGGCTTGATTGGCAAGTGCTCTGACAGGAATGACTGGAAAACGGCCATCCAGTTGAGGAGCGATAATAGCATCCCGAGCTTGAGCTCTTAAAAAGGCCTTCTTAAAATCAGGATGAGCAATACATTCGGTGGTACAAACAAAGTGAGTGCCAAGCTGACACCCCGCAGCGCCCATCTCAAGATAAGAGACGATGGCTTCTCCCCGTCCAATGCCGCCTGCAACAAATACAGGGATATCCTTGATATGAGGGAGAATTTCTTGCACGAGAACGCTGGTTGAGACGGGGCCAATATGGCCACCAGCCTCCATTCCTTCAACGATCAACGCATCAACACCCAATTTTATCAGCTTTCTAGCAAGGACAAGGGCCGGGGCAAAGCAAAGAACTTTGATTCCATTTTCTTTAAGTTTTGTAATGGCTTGTGTGGGAGGAAGACCGCCAGCGAGAACAACATGGGTGATGTTTTCCTGAATACAGATGTCGATCAGATCCATAAGTTGGGGGTGCATGGTAATTAAGTTTACGCCAAAAGGTTTAGAGGTGAGCTCTTGAGTGGCTTTAATTTCAGTGCGCAGGAGATCGGGAGACATGGCGCCTGAGGCAATAACGCCAAACCCTCCGGCATTTGAGATGGCGGAGACGAGGTTTCGTTCAGAAACCCATGTCATGGCTCCACCCAAGATAGCATATTGAGTCCCAAGGAAATCTTTCCCGCGTTTCCATAACTCATCTAGCCGTTTTGTTGTCACGCTTCTACCTTTCTTCCGCATCTAATTTATATATAGTATGCAAACTTGCAATTGCCCTTTCGGCATATTGAGCAGGAATTAGCACACTTAGCTTTATATCGGAAGAGGCAACTGCATACACATCAATTTTTTCCTCTCGCAAAATTTGAAACAATTTATGCGAGGCGGCATGCTGGTTTAAAAGCCCGGTTCCAATAATAGATATCTTTGCTACACGAGATTCCCTTAATAAATCGTTAAAGCCAAGAATGTTTTTTGACTGTTGTAACAAGTCAAAAGCGCGATCAGCTTCTGTTTCTTGCAGTGTAAAAGAAAAATTAAGGGTGCGCCCACAAAGAGATAAGTTTTGCTGAACCATGTCGATAAGGATATGATTTTCCTTGAGAAAGGCACGAATTTTATCAATCAGAGAAGGATTTTGGGGAAGGGTTACAAGAGTAAAGTGCTCCTCATTGAAAGAGTGGGCAATCCCACGGATTAGAGAGGGGCGTATTTTTGCTTCTCTCTCATGGGTAATAAGGGTGCCAGGTGTATCCGAAAGGCTTGAGAGAACACGTAAACGCACACGGTGCTTCATGGCATATTCTACGGATTCCTTTTGAAGAACCCTTGCTCCTTGGGCGGCAAGTTCAAGCATTTCTTGATAGGCAATATGATCCAATTTATCCGCAGTGCTCACATATCGCGGATCAGCTGTATAAATACCCTCAACATCCGTAAAGATATCACAGCGCTCAGCCTTCAAGGCCGCTGCGAGCGCAACGGCTGTGGTATCTGACCCCCCACGCCCTAAGGTTGTAACGCGCCCTTCTGGGCTCAAGCCTTGAAAGCCTGTAACCACAGCCACATGACCCTTGTTTAATGCTGCTTGTAAAGCTTTAGTTTCGATATGTTCAATATGGGCCTCCGCATATTGAGAGGAGGTATGAATAGGGATCTGCCAGCCAAGCCAAGAGCGGGCCGGAATTCCCATATTTTGGAGGGCAAGTGCTAAAAGGCCTGCAGTTATTTGCTCACCTGAGGAGACAATGGCATCATATTCTGCTCGATCATATGTTGTGGAAAGATCGCGAACAAAGGAGACAAGAGCACTTGTCGTCCCCGCCATAGCAGAAACCACGGCAATAACATGATGACCTGCGTCAATTTCGCTCTTGACGCGCAAGGCGGCTTTTTTAATCAACTCTATGGTGGCAACAGAGGTACCACCAAACTTCTGAACAATAAAGGCCATATGTCTACAAAAAGGGTTTCATTCTGACGGAGTTATAGCTTGTTTTTAAGTTCGCAGCAAGGGCGCGAAGGGGAGAGCTCCTCATCATTTTTTCAACACGCCTGTTCTCAAAAAATGTTTGTAAAAAGGAGAAAAGGATGTATAAGGAGGGGGAATTGGGTGATGCAGGGTTGAATCTTGCGCCCTATGTCAAGACATGACTTGAGCGGGTGTAGCTCAATGGTAGAGCTCCAGCCTTCCAAGCTGGCTATGAGGGTTCGATTCCCTTCACCCGCTCCAGCTTTGAACGTTGGAAAATAAAGGAAAAGAGAGATGGCAAAAGAGAAATTTGAGAGGAAGAAGCCGCACTGTAATATAGGAACGATTGGGCATGTGGACCATGGGAAGACGACGTTGACAGCTGCGATAACGAAGGTATTGGCGGAGCAAGGGGGGGCG
>MEMA01000025.1 GCA_001767835.1 Alphaproteobacteria bacterium GWC2_42_16 | reverse complement strand
TTTTCCTTCATAAAAGAAGAAGGAGAAAGAAATGACACGAAGGAAACATAGTTCAGGATTTAAGGCACAGGTTGCTCTAGAAGCTATACGAGGGGAGCGAACGATTGCCGAGATTGCAAAGAAGCACACAGTACACCCTGGCCAAGTTCAGGCCTGGAAGGCGGAGGTCTTATTGAAGCTAGCTCTTCTTTTTGAGCAGAGAACTGCTGGGCAGCCACAGTCAGAGGAACAAGTAGCTGTTCTTGAGCGCAAAGTAGGGCAACTCACGATTGAGAATGATTTTCTAAAAAAAAGTTGGATGGGGTATGTAAAAAGGACAAACAGGAAATGATTGAGATGAACCATGAACGTTTAAGCATCCGGCAGCAATGCACCCTTTTAAGAGTGAATCGGTCAACTCTCTATTATAAAGTAACGGATAGAGCTGAGGATGGGCAGTTAGCCAATGAAATCCACGAGATATGGATGGAGATGCCTTTTTATGGGTATCGTCGTATAACGGCTGAGCTCAAGAGAAGAGGGTATCTGATTAATCAGAAGCGGGTGATTCGCCTTATGAGGGAAATGAACATCCAAGCTCTTTATCCGCGACCTAAGACGACACGAAGGGAAGAGAATGATCCTATTTATCCCTATATCTCCTTAAAGGGTTAGAGATTATTAAGTCAGCCATCTGTGGCCTTTGAGCTGTGCATACGTACCCGCTTCATGTCCAATGAGGATACTTCAGAACTATTTTTCAGACTTTGATTCAAAGTCTCCTAAGGATCTTATGAACAGGATAAAATCGACGATATTATTTTCACAAGAGGCCTGTTCAAGGGCATTCATATATTCTGCTCTTCTCGCAACTGGAATGATTGTCCATGGATATCCTCCGGATGCCATCATAACATTCATAAGAAACCGGCCTATTCGCCCATTACCATCACTATAAGGGTGAATGTGAACAAAGAAGAAATGCCCCAAAAGAGCTCGTGAAGCTACATTCTCCTCCTTTTCCAAAAGTTCAAAAAACATATCCATACTATCCAAAAGGGCCGTTTGTGGAAAAGGAATATGCCGGGAATTTTGGATATAAACTTGATTTGAGCGATATCCCATCAAATGATAATCCTGTAACAAACCCGCCTGCACGGAAGGTGAAAAAAGCATTTGGTACCAATGAGCTAGATCTTGTCTGACCACAAGCCCTGGATTCTGTCCTTGAAGAACACGGATAAGACTTAAACAAACCGCTTCAAATGCAAGGCGATATCCTTTTGCAGCCAGGGTATCTTTTTGTTGAATATCTGTTGATTCCTTTGATGGATCCCAAAGCCCGCTGCGCACCCGATCTATTAAATCGGGTGATACTTCGTACCCCTCAATGGAGAGAGAGTTATAAGCATCCTCTCGATAGTTCTCTTCTACGGCTGCGAGGTAAGACGTAGCATCTTGAGGAAGTCCAGGAGCTTTTGGGAACAACTCCACGACATGCGGTCGATAACGACACCATAAAGCTTGCAGACGAACGGCATGAGGAGATTGAGAACGAATGGAAATGGAGATTGCCGGACGTACCAGTGGATTCTCAATATTAATCTTGTGGCCTGCTGCTACCATCGAATCGAGAATTCCCTGGGCTATATCTTCCCTACCCATATGACGATAGGCCCCGATGAGATACCCAGCCGTTGTTGATTGACCCCGCATCAAGAGGTAACGTAGCAATTGGCTTGCATCCTGGATCAGAGTTAAAGCAACAACTGCCTCCTCAGGGTACTGCTCAAAATAATTCTTAGGCACACGACAGATGGCCTCAGGAAGGGTCATCACCTGCAACCCTTCTTTGATGTCCCGCTCAACCGGGAGATTTTTCGCATCTTGGTAGAGAAAAAGAGAGGAGTGAAAAGGCAATTGAACTGACTGCCCAGATGCCTTTTCAGTTATGATTGTTAGTTGTTTGGGGATAGTATTAACACCCGTATGCAAAATCAAAGAAGATTCGGCGGACAAACAATAGGCTTTTCCAAATCGCTCTTCTAGAAAGAGGGAGAGAAAGCGCCAATAGTTGGCATACCAAAGCGTACTATCTCCAGCCTTTTTAGCGGGGTCAGCAAGCAATAGCCACCCCTTCTTCATCTTAATGAGAAACCCGGCCTTAACAAGCCTTTCCCTATGTACGCGAGAAAACTCTGTCGACTTAAAAATGGCGCGTTTAGAGTCTCCTACGAGCTCTTTAAGGATTCCAAGTGATGTTGCTAATTTTTCTGCGTGGGTTGCCATACGCTCTCAACTCGAAGTTTATGAGTTAGCGTAACATGACTTATCTGTATTAGTCCAACATGATTTTCATGCTTCCTACAATTTAAGAAGCAGGTTCGAATCCCGCCTTCGGCACCCAAGGGTTACTTGTTCTTTGTGAGTTGCATGTACCATTTTTTTAGCTCAATTATCGTCACAGGGATGAGCGTTAGGCTTATCAATATCAAGCAGTGCCCCCAGTTTATAAGCTGTACTTTGAACACGGCACGAAAGAGGTCAAAGTGGTGGAGGAAAAGCTGAAATGTTATAGGAATAGCAACCGCTCCCAAATGGTAAAGATTAGACGTTAACCCCATTTGAAAAGCCGTTTGTTGGTCACTTCTGCAGGAAAAAGACCTAAAAAGTTCTGCAAAAACAAGAAAAGAAAACACGTACGTCTTGGCCATGGCCTCACCTGCCATTTTGAGCATGTATGCATAGATAGCAAGCGTCATGAGGGAGGTAACAATGCCAACAAAAGCCGCTTCCTGATAAAAACTCCGGTCAAAAAATGTATTCGGTGAGGGTCTTTTTGTTATTTTTAGGACATTTTTTGGCACAGGCTCCATGGAAAGTGCGAGAGATGGAAGACCATCTGTCACAAGATTTATCCATAGAAGCTGAATTGGCGCCAACGGCGAGGGCCAGCCCATTAAGGCCGCCCCTAACATGGTCAGTATTTCAGCCACATTTCCTGACAAAAGATACTGGATAGTTCGACGAATGTTACCATAGATGGCTCTGCCTTCTTCAACAGCTGACACAATTGTCGCAAAGTTATCATCTGTTAAAATCATAGAAGAAGCTTGACGCGCAACTTCCGTCCCCCCCTTACCCATAGCAATGCCAATCGACGCCTGCTTGAGTGCAGGAGCATCATTGACCCCATCTCCCGTCATGGCAACGATATTTCCCTTGCTTAGCCACGCTTGGACAATCTTCAGCTTATGCTCTGGGGATACGCGGGCATAAACTGCTATTTTCTCAACCTGTCGTTCGAGATCCCGTGCCGACATTTTTTCTAGTTCATTACCTGTTATCACTTGGTCAAATTTTCCATCCTCAACAATCCCAAGCTCACGAGCAATAGCTTTAGCTGTTACAGGATGATCGCCCGTAATCATCACAACCTTAATCCCAGCTGACTTACAATCCTGAATGGCGAGAATGCTTTCTTGCCTTGGTGGATCCGCAATAGAAATAAGGCCTAAAAATGTCAGATGATTCTCAACCAAGGTATGTTCTTTGTAGTGTGTCACGTTGAATTCTCGCACGGGCACAGGCAAGATTTTTACGGCTACGGCCAAAAGTCGTCTGCCCTGGGAAGAAAGAGTTTCTATTCCTTGCAGGATCATTGCTTTATCTTTTTTGCTTAACTGGCAAAGAGGCAAGATTGCTTCCGGCGCTCCTTTGCAGTGGATTAAGATTTTTGAGCCCGCCTGGACTGCAACACTCATTCGCTTTCTATCACTATCAAAACTCCACTCAGCCAGCCTCGGATAAGTAGAATTCAGGGGTTTCGTCTCCAAACCACGGCTGTTTGCCAAGTAAAGAAGAGCCACCTCCGTAGGATCACCTGTCGCAAAGCCATCCCCATTGAGGGATGCATTGGAGCACAAAACAGCGCTTTCAATAAGTTTTTTTGACGCGTCATGACTGACCGTAGCCTCTTTCTCTTTCAAAATCCCCTTTGAAAGTGTAAAAATTTCGCGTACCCGCATTTTACCTGTTGTTAGTGTTCCTGTTTTGTCCGTACAAATGACGTTGGTGGAGCCAAGAGTTTCAACCGCAGATAATCGCCTGACAAGGGCATTACGTTTCGCCATTCGCTGAACACCCATCACAAGTGTAAGAGTAACAACAGTTGGAAGCCCCTCAGGAATAGCTGCGACAGAAAGACTAACTGCCGTCATCAAAACATCCAGCCATTTTTCACCATGAATCACGCCTAGAATGGCAACGAGAATGACGATCAAGAGGCAAAAAATAAGAAGCCTGTTGCTAATCTGCTCTAAGCGTCCCTGAAGAGGAGTTTTAGCGACCGATGTAGTTTCCAGCATTCCTGCGATCTGCCCCATTTCGGTATTCATGCCGATAGCCGTGACAACCGCCCGGGCTGTGCCTGTCGTTATGGCCGTGCCTGTAAAGAGCATGTTCTTTCTTTCTCCTAGCAGCGCGGTTTCTGTTACTGGAAAAGATTCTTTATGGATGGGGAGAGATTCGCCCGTCAGGATCGCTTCATCGGCCGAGAGTTGGCTTGCCTGAATGACTCTACAATCCGCGGGGACATAATCACCGGCCTCAAAAACGAGGATCTCACCAAGGCAAACGTCCGCTGCGGGGATTTCCTGGATACTGCCTTCTCTGATGACACGAACACGGGGAGCAGAGAGTTTTTTCAGAGCCTCTACGGCAGTATCAGCCCTTGCCTCCTGAACATACCCAACGATTGCATTGATAATCACTATTGTGAAAATCGCAAGTGCATCCACCATATCACCAACGAGAGCGGAAACAACAGTCGCAATCAAAAGTGTTATTACAACCGGACTCTTTAGTTGAAGTAAAAATCTTGCTAATGGGGTAATTTTCTCTTCTTCTTTAAGAACATTGTCGCCATATATTTTCAAACGTTCTTGTGCTTGAGATGAAGAAAGACCTTCTGTGCACGAAGTTTTCAGAATATCCAGAACTTCTGATACCGGCTTCGCCCAGGGAGTCGTCACCTCCAGCTTCATTATGTTCTCCTATGACTTAACAAAACCCTCTCTTCATATATTTTATAGAGGACTGGAATGACGATAAGAATAAGCATCAAAAGAGAAACAAGGCCTCCAAACATTGGAGAAGAAAGACGCTTGACAACGTCAGCCCCAATACCTGTAGCAATCATCACAGGCACAAGCCCAAAAATGTTCATACTAACAGCCATCATAACAGGGCGTAGGCTTTTTTGGGCTCCTTGCATTGTTGCTTCTATAAACTCGTCTGGCGTATTTAACCTGCCCTCAGCAGCCCTTCTCTTCCAAGCCGCACTCAGAAAAACAACCATGATAGAGGCCGTTTCAACGGCAACGCCAATTAAGGCTATTCCCCCAGCCCATACGGCAACACTCATGTTATAGTCAAGAACCCACATAAGCAAGATCCCCCCGATTAGAGACAGGGGAACAGCTGCCATAATCATGATAACTTTGGGAACGGATTTCATGCTCATATATAAAAATCCAAAGATCAGGAGCAAAGTTAGTGGTAAGATAATTTTCATACGACTTTGCATACGCTCCAAGTACTCATACTGCCCTGTCCATGAAATAAAGTAACCTGGAGGCAGCTTAATATTCTTTCTTACAGCTTCTTTGGCATCATCCACATATCCACCTGGATCCCTGTTTTGCAAATCGATGTAGACATATCCCGCAAGAGATCCGTTCTCATCTAACACCATAGGCGGCCCCATACGCATAATAAATTTTCCAAGCTCACCTAGCGGGACTTGTGCCCCCGTACTTGTAGCCACAAGAATACGATTTAATTTATCAATACTGTCTCTTAACTCTCTTGGATAACGGACATTAATCGTATAGCGCTCTCGTCCCTCAACTGTTTGGGAAATTTCTGTGCCTCCAATAGCAGTTTCAACAACCATAAGAGCATCTCCTACATTCAGGCCGTAACGTTGAAGCATTTTCCTGTCCGGCTCAAAATCCAAATAATATCCTCCCACAATTCTTTCAGCATACACACTGCGCGTGCCGCGAATGTCTTTCAAAACGCGCTCTAATTGCTGACCAATCTCTTCTATGACCTTCAGATCTTTTCCAAAAATTTTGATGCCCACCTGAGTCCTAATACCAGTTGACAACATATCGATACGCCCCCGTACAGGTTTAGTCCAAGCACGATTCAGCCCCGGCACTTCAACTGCTTTATCAAGTGCTGTCATAAGTATGTCCTCATCCATACCTTTCCGCCACTGATTGCGTGGTTTCAAATGTATTGTATATTCAAACATAGAAAGAGGTGCGGGATCTGTTGCTGTCTCAAACCGTCCTGCTTTCCCAAATACTGTTTCTACTTCTGGGACAGACTTAATTGCGGCTCCTTGTCTTGTTAAAAGATCAGAGGCTGCAGTTACAGAAATACCTGGGACGCTAATCGGCATATAGAGAAGGTCTCCTTCCCAGAGAGGTGGCATAAATTCCGATCCTAAGCGCAGAAATGCGGCTAGAGAAAGTGCAACGAGAACGCCTGTGCCACCAAGAACAGCTGTCGTGTGCCCTAAGCACCATCGCAAAATAGGCCTATAAAAAGCCTGAAGATACCAATTTACAGGATTTTCAAGTTCGCTGCGGATATGTCCTCTAACAAAATAAGCAATCAAAGGTGGGGTAACCGTGATGGATACCAAGGCGGCCGCAATCATAGCAAAAGTTTTTGTATAGGCGAGTGGGTGGAATAGCTTGCCTTCCTGCGCCTGTAAGGCAAAAATAGGCAAGAAAGATACGCTAATGATCAGCAGAGCGCTGAATATAGAAGGGCCCAGCTCCCGACAGGCTTCAATCGCCAGCTCATGACGAGGTTTCGCCTTCGGGTTCTCTGCAATCTTTTTGTGCGTATTTTCAATAAAAATAACAACCCCATCCACAATATCTCCCACAGCAAGGATAATTCCACCCAATGACATAATATTAAGACTAATATCGAGATAATATAAAGGAATCATTGATATTAGGATGGAGAGAGGCAAAGTAATTGCAACAACAATAACACTGCGAATATGGAAAAGAAAGATGAGGATGACAAGGCAAACAAGGAGAATTTCTTCTATAAGCGTGTCCCTCAGCGTGTCAACAGCTTCTTTAATCAGAGAAGATCTATCGTAAAGTATCTTCAATTCAAGCCCGGGAGGAAAGGCCCCTTTGACTTCTTCGATCTTCTTCTTAACAGAGGTGATTACACGCGAAATATCTTCCCCCTGCCGTAATACCACAAGCCCCGCAACGGTATCGCCCCGACCATTTACATCAGCAAGCCCCCTTCGGATATTAGGTCCTAAGCTCACTTTTCCGACATTCGCTATCCGAATAGGCGTATTGTTGAGGCCAACGCCTATTGAGATGTTTTCTATTTCTTCAGGATCTTTCACATAACCTAGTCCCCGCACATAATATTCCCGCTCTGATATCTCCAGAGTTCTCCCCCCCACATCGATATTGCTATTACGTATGGCATTAATTACTTTTTCTATAGGAATGTTCAAAGCTGCAAGTTTGTTGGGATCGACCTCCACTTGGTATTGCTTTTTAAAACCTCCAACACTGGTGACTTCCGCAACACCCGGAACAGAAGCCAACCAATATCTCAGGTACCAGTCCTGGAATGTTTTAATTTCAGCAAGGCTATATTTCCCCGTAGAATCAACAAGAGCATATTGAAAAACCCACCCCACACCTGTTGCATCCGGACCAATCGTGGGCGTAACCCCCTGAGGCAATTGCCCTGTAAGTTTAGACAAATACTCAACAACACGAGACCTTGCCCAGTAAAGATCGGTGCCGTCTTTGAAGATTACATAAACAAAGGACATGCCAAACATTGAAAACCCGCGCACTACAGATACTTTTGGTGCAGATACCATCGCTGTAACAAGAGGATAAGTGATTTGCTTTTCAATAAGGTCAGGATTTCTTCCCATCCATTCTGTGTAAATAATAACCTGAGTTTCAGAAAGATCGGGGATGGCGTCTATTCGGATATTTTGCAGACAATAAACACCCCATAGCGATAAAAGGGCGGCAAAGATAATGGTTATCTTGGCATTTCTTCCACACCATGTAATAACCTTTTCAATCATAAATCTTTCTCATTTTTTGCTATGTCCGGCATGTCCTGGACTTTCAAAACTATCTCTCTGAAGAACTGCTCGGAACTTGCTTTCAGAATCAATAAGAAAAAGGGCGCTCGTAACGACCTCCTCTCCTTCTGCAATCCCAGAAAGAACCACCACTTCATTGCCTATACGCGGCCCCACTATAATTGTTCTCGGATCAAAACTGGAAGGTCCCGTCTTAACAAAGACAATCTTTCTTGTCCCTGTGTCAATCACGGCATCATCTGGAATAACGAGAGATTCCCCCATGTCTTTCCTGAGTTCAACATCAACAAACATGCTAGGCTTCAGTTTCTGGTCCATATTGTCAATCTCAATACGTGCTTTTGCAGTTCTTGTTTCAGCCTCTATTTCAGGGAAGACATAATTGATTTTTCCTTTAAAAACCGTATCAGGATCATAGGGCAAATGAATTTCCACCTCATCCCCGATAGAAACTGCAGCCACATCATATTCATAAAGCGTCACCACAACCCAAAGATGAGAAAGATTGGCAATTTGGTAAAGTTCCATTTCAGGAGTGATGAACACCCCCTTGAGTACAGTCTTATTAACAATGAAGCCATCAGTCGGAGAAACAAAAGTGATTGATAGGTTAACCTTTCCAGAAGTTTTAAGTTTGGCAATTTCGGATGGCGGCACTCCCCAAAGCAACAAGCGCTCAAGCGCTGCCTTTGCCATTTCTTTGCCTATAGCACCCTCCTGTTTCCGAGCTTCCAGATACTCTTCCTGCGTTGTGATAAGGTCGGGACTATAGAGACCAAAAAGAGGGTCTCCCTTCCGAATATACTTTCCGACATAGTCAGCATAAACATTCTCTACCCAACCATTAATTTTTGTATGAACATGAATTTCTCTTGTCTGGTCAGTTGTGACAGTGCCTATAGTGCGAATCGTGCGCACAACATCTCTTTTCTTTTCTACCTTGGCAACTTTCAGGCCAATTCGAGTTTGTTGATCGACCGGAATGTTTACAGAGATGCGTGTCGTCTCTTTGTCATCAGCTTTGCTAGCTTTCAAATTATGTTCGATATGAGGCTGTGCCCAAACACACATATTTAAAAAGAGAAAAAACATGAAAAACCATAATTTATACATTACATCCCCCCTCCCATTCCAAAGTTACGATTTTCATTCATCCCTGATGGAGCTCTCGATTTTCGTGTGGGACCACTCATGCCCCGCCCCATGCTAACAGTATCTGAGACTGTCTCTGCTGCCCCCATACCTCCACCTCTCATTACGCTCGTTCCAAAAAGGCTCGGTTTAGTAGGTGCTAGTTTCAAAATGGGGGGAGCTGAAAGCAGCTCTCTTAGTCTTGTTCTCGCCAGTTCAACATCAATTTGAGCAGCAAGATATTCAAGTTCCTGAGTACGCTGTACCTTTAATACATCAAGGTATTGTGTCAAAGATATCCGCCTAGCTATATAATCGATCTTAGCGCTATTAGCTGCCAGTTCTGTAGAAGGGATAACCTCATTCTTGTAAAGAGCAACAACATCCCTGGCTGTTTCAAACTGCTTTTTTGCATCTATAGCTTCAGTGTCGAGTCGATTTTTAATCTTTTTTTCCTCCAGGATAGAGGCGCTCTTGTCCTTGATTGCTGCAGACGCTAATGGGGCTTGTTTTTCCTCAAAGTAGAGGGGAACGTTAACTCCCACCATAACTCCCCAGTTTGAAGGACCCATCATTGTGCGGGATTTCGGCTGCTCGGCCATTCCCTGAATAACAAAATCCGGGAAATACTCCAGTTCCGCCAAGGCTTGTTCTTCTTCTGCTTGTATCACATTATATTCGAGCGCCTTGAGTTCTGGCTGATTTTTCAAATCCGGATCCTCGGGTTCTTGTAAATCATAGTTGGGAAACTGAACGTCCAAAGTCCCAACAGTGGTTGTCGCCGGCAAGTTTCTCAGCTCATTCAATAAAGCATCAAGGATTTTTTGCTCTCGCAAAAGGCGCAGCCTTTCAATATCAAGGATAGAAGTCTCTACCTTAGCTAACAGGACGTCATGGTGATTGGCATCACCCGTTTTGTAATGGCTTTTTATGCTTTCAACAGAACTTTGGAGGAGTTGTTTTAATTTATCATTCAGTTCAAGGGCTTTTGTATTGTAATATGTCTTATAAAAAACTTGTGTTGCAAGAACAGTTACTTCTCGTTTAGAAGTCTCGGCGTCACTATTAGCAGAGAGAGCCCTACTTTCAGCTATGGCGGTTTTTGCTGCGCGCTTCCCCGGGAAGGGAATAGACTGACTGACTTGATACTGTCTCATGTACGCATCCCCACCCCTAAATGGCACCTCATCCACGCCTGCAGCAACAAACGGATCATCAAGCGCACCAGCAGGTTCGATGCGTTGCCACAAAGCTTCAGCGCGTAGTTTTGATGATTGTAACTCTGGATTTCCTGATCTAACTTGAGACAAGAAAACTTCTAGCGTCAAAGGCTCGGCAAATAGCTCGTTCACAGGCATAAACGTAAATCCTACAAAAAAAGTCACATAAATAAGTTGCCTGACATTCATGACATGAGCTCTATGAATGGTTGCTAAAGCCGATTCTCGCATTACAGAATTCTTTCTGATACTCTGAGAATTTGCAACATTTGGCCGTCCCTTTACATTTATTATATCGTTTTTGAGTTTTTGCCCAAAATTTTGAGAGTGTTCAATCCTATGATAGTTTAGACAACGCCGTCAAACTGAGATTATAAGGAAATCATTTTTGGAATTCTGAAGTGACCCGAACCATCATTATATAATTCCAAGCAAAATCAGAGTTCCTAGGAAATACAGCAGGATAATGACGAGATGTTGAATAAAAGAAAATCTAATTTTTTTAAGCCCTACAATGCCTACCATGGATCCAAGGAATGCAGCACATACGATTGCAAAAAGAAACGCAGGAGTTAACTGATCCCCCCACAAACTGTGAAATGTAACTCCATATATTAGAAGACGCGTACCATCAACCAACACAGCAATACTGGCATTTGTAGCAATAAACTGTTCTTTGTTAAGTCCAGAGTGAAGAAGAAAGGGGGTACGAAATGCACCTTGTTGCCCTGAAAGTCCTCCGAAAAAGCCACTAATTAAGCCCCCAACAGGCAACCACTTTGCGGTAAAGAAAGCACTTTGACCTATAGCACGCCATTCGAGTGTAGCGAAAATAATAAGTAAAACACCGACAACAATTTTGATGGGCTCAACAATGGCTAGAATATGAAAGAAATAATAAGAAGTTACGGGGGGTAAATCAGATAAATAAGTTAATAACCATGCTCCTGGAATAGCTGCTAGAACTGCGGGGAACCCGAATTTCAGAGCAACAGGCCACTGGATAGTCTTCCTCAATAGAATTAACTTAAAGATATTATTCATAAGATGGACGAATGCTGTAATAGCGATAGCAATAGGAACTGGGAAGAAAATAGCAATAACGGGCATTAACAATGTACTCAAACCAAAGCCCGAATACAAAGTCAAAAAGGAAACCAAGAACGCGCAAAGGCTAATAATTACAAAGAGTGTCACAAGAAACATCCTTAAGTTACAAAAACCTGGGTAGATTCTGACCTTCTTTCATATATCTCCTTGAACTCATAAAAGCTATACTTAAAGTAGGCCAAGAACCTGTCGTCATGGAATCAATAACCTTCGACCCTAGTATAACGTTTCATAAAAACATTCACATTAATTTATACTAAAAAATGGATTGCTTCCCACTCGCTACGCTCGCGGTCGCAATTCTTGCTAAGTTAATCCGTCATTGCGAGACCCCGAAGGGGTCGTGGCAATCCAAAAAATCCACAGGAAATACTGTTTAGGTTTTTATAAAACGTTATACTAGGCTTAAACCGCGGAAGGTTGAGAGAATTATAAGGTTCTCTCAGCATGACATCCCTGCTGTTTGATCGCGGGACCCAGCCTTGCGTTTCCCTGGACCCCGCGGGTAAACCGCGGGGCTAAAAGTGTTTTTGAATGAGAATTTATTAACCAATTGGGTATAATGGCTCAGGTTCGTCATTGTATAATGGCGCGGATTTTTCTTTTTTTGTCTTTTTTTCATCCAACAATTCTTGTTGGAAGGCTTCTAAATTCTTAAGAATAAGATCATTGAGTTGAGCTAAAGGCCTTATCTCGTTTTCCATCTTTTTTTTGTGTTTCCTCAAATCTTTTGCCTTCTCATGTTGTAAAAATTCATCGAGTGTCTTTTGAGAAATAGAGCCAGGCAAGGCTTTCATGAGACGAGAAAATGATTTACTTTTGAAAAAGTCTCTATAATCAAGAGCATCGCTTCCCTTCTCTGTCCACTCTTCATCATCATATTGATCAGGGAACTGATAACGACTTAGAAATCGAGTGAGAAATTGTACGTCAGATTGCAAGTCATCAAGATTAATGCCTTCAATTTTATCCTCTGGAAGCGTCGAGAATAGATAGCCACTCAAGTATAAGGAAGATTTTTCATTCCCCTCATTTTTCCAAGATTTGCCGTAATAGAATGATTTTCCAAAAGAAACAATGTGTGGTTGTACGGTCATCAAATATAAAAGGTTGTTGATGAGAGGGCGCGCTCCTGGAAAAAATTCCAGAGAATTTCCGTACTTTTCTTTCTGAGCTTCATATTTTTTAACAATCGCTTCTTGAACTAAAATAGCATCTTCTTGCTTTTTAAGTTCCTCGTATCTTTGAAGCTCTGATTTAGTTATAATTTTCTCTTTTTTCTTTGTATGTAACGCATCATACTCTCCAGAATTAAATTTTGATCGGAGATCTTCAAGTGTTTTTTGTTCAGTAGGGAGCTTCGTATCGGCAACAGCATGCAACTGGCCGGCGTAGTAAGCCGCCAAATCTCTTGCTAACGTCTCATCAAGGCGATCTAAAAATTGCCCATCAAACGTTCGAGTTTTAGGATCGAATGTTAAACCTGTTTTTCCATATACAACAATTTTTGTAGTTTCGGCTGGCTCTGCTTCTTCCTTCATCGGCTTTGGCGCAACTGTTGGAGATCCTGTCCTATCATTTTCGTGACCTGCTTCCATCGCATATGTGTTTGGCGCAGCACTCAATAGGAAACAAGAAGAGAGAAGAATAATCTTAGTTTTCATCATTACACACCTCATTTTAAACATAATACAGACAAATAAAATTATATATTAGTTGCGAGATTTAATAGGCGCGTTGAGCCTTGTCAAGAACTTTTTGTTTTTTTTGAAAGGTTCTAATCCCTTAACGCCCCGCGGTTTAACCACGGGGCATCATGGATAACCCTAAGCTATATTACTACAGATTCTAAGGAATAGAACGTAGAGAGGCCTTAAATCAATCCTATAATTCTTTTTTTCAAGCGAAGGCGCTTGAGTTTCAGCTCAAATAAAACAAGAGAATTTGGTAAGGGTCGAGAGAGCTCATCTTGGATGAGGTCGTTTATGTGCATATATTTACGCTTAAGACTTAAAATATAGTTGGAAACGGACATTTTACGCCTCCTTTTGCTAGGTTAATCCTACGTTGCGTAGGCATTGTTTATTTTAATAAAATCTTAAGGCGTGTCAATTTTTTATTAACGATATTTCTCAATGGGTTAGACTTGAGGAGTAGAAATTCCTTGGTTTTACAGAAATTTTTTCCGACAACCAAAGCCTACTTTTTTACTAAGTGACTATAAATTGTATGGTTGTAAATTTTGTTCGCAGAAACACAATCCAAAAAAAAGGCACCATAAAGGTGCCCTTTTTTCACATCATCAATTAAAGAATTAATTACTTCGCAATCGCTTCTTTTAAGCCTTTTCCTGCGCGGAACTTAGGCAACTTAGCGGCACGAATTTTAATCTTTTCACCTGTACGTGGGTTGCGACCCTCGCCGGCAGGACGATGGGTTACGGTAAATGTACCGAATCCAACGAGCCGCACTTCTTTGTTAGATTTTAATGATCTTGTGATTGACTTAATCACGCCATCAATGGCCCTTGCAGCATCTGCTTTTGTGAGCCCAGAAATTTCAGCAACTGATGCTATTAAATCGTTTTTATTCACTGGAATATCCCCCATGTTAATTTTAAACAAAGTTTCCAAATCTGTTCTGAACCCTTCAGAACAACTAGGGAAATGCTACATTAATCCTAAAACCCAGTCAATGCCTTAAAAATGCTTTCGTAAAAAATAATTTCTCATCAAATCAAATGCTTAGCGCTAGTGAGTTGTGATTTCATCATTATGTTGGCTCTCTAATTCCCTTTTATGGTTTGCAAGAGCAGCCATTTCCTCATTCCAGACAATGGGTTGGAGCGGTTCTTTGAGGGCTACTTTAAGAACTTCTTCAATGCGCCCAACGGGAACGATCTTCAATCCTTTTTTCACATTCGACGGAATTTCAGCCAAATCCTTTTCATTTTCTTTCGGAATGATGACAATCTTGATGCCTCCACGAAGGGCAGCCAAAAGCTTTTCCTTGAGGCCACCAATTGGCAAAATACGGCCACGCAAGGTGATTTCTCCCGTCATAGCAACATCCTTTCGAACAGGAATGCCGGTTAAAACCGAAACGATGGAGGTACACATGGCGATACCAGCAGAAGGACCATCCTTGGGTGTTGCCCCCTCGGGGACATGGACATGAATATCCCTCTTTTCAAAGAGGGGCGGTTCAATACCAAACTGAGGTGCCTTTGATTTGACGTAACTAGCGGCTGCTTGAACAGACTCTTGCATGACCTCACCCAGTTTGCCTGTGATTTGCATCTTGCCCTTACCAGGGAGCATAACAGCTTCGATTGAGAGAAGCTCGCCTCCAACTTCAGTCCAGGCCAAGCCCGTTGTCACACCAATGGTATCCTCAAGATCAGCCATGCCATGGCGATATCGAGGAACGCCCGCAAATTTACTTAAATTCTTTGTGGTGATTTTTAGCCCTTTATGCTTAGGAGAAGCGAGATATCGCACAGCCTTTCGGCAAAGGTTGGCTAATTCTCTCTCAAGATTTCGCACTCCCGCTTCAAGGGTATACGTACGGATTATGTCTCTTAAGGCTCCCTCTGTTATGGAAATCTCAGTCTCTTTTAAGCCATGGGCTTCCATTTGTTTTGGAAACAAATGGCGTCGCGCAATTTCAACTTTTTCGTCTTCCGTGTATCCTGAAATGCGTATGATTTCCATACGATCCATGAGAGGTTGCGGCATGTTAAGAGTGTTCGCCGTTGTCACAAACAAGACATTTGAAAGATCATAATCTATCTCTAAGTAATGATCATTAAATGTGTTGTTTTGCTCAGGATCCAATACCTCAAGAAGCGCTGAAGTCGGGTCTCCTCGCCAATCGGTACCTAACTTATCAACCTCATCCAAGAGGTAGAGGGGATTTGTGGTTTTTGCCTTTTTCATCCCTTGAATAATTTTACCGGGCATAGATCCAATATAAGTCCGCCTATGGCCTCGAATCTCGGCCTCATCCCGCACGCCTCCTAAGGACATGTGCACAAAATTCCGTCCGGTAGCGCGCGCAATCGATTTTCCAAGTGATGTTTTTCCCACGCCAGGAGGCCCAACAAGACAGAGAATAGGCCCATGAATACGGCCCACACGGTTCTGAACAGCAAGGTATTCAATGATGCGTTCTTTAACCTTTTCCAGTCCGTAATGATCTTCATTTAAAATCTCTTCAGCCTTTGTCAGTTCTTTTTTAATCCGTGCTTGAGTTCCCCACGGAATTTCTAAAAGCCAATCTAGATAATTCCTGACAACCGTTGCTTCCGCTGACATAGGGCTCATTTGACGTAATTTTTTCAGCTCTGCTTGCGCTCGCTCTAAAGCTTCCTTGGAGAGTTTTGTTTTCTTGATTTTTTCTTCAAGCTCTCCGAGCTCATCCTTTCCTTCTTCGCCCTCACCTAACTCCTTTTGAATCGCCTTTAACTGCTCATTCAAATAGTATTCTCGTTGGGTTTTTTCCATTTGGCGCTTAACCCGGCTTCGGATACGTTTTTCAGCCTGCATAACGCCAATTTCGCCTTCCATGAAACCAATCACCCGCTCAAGACGTTTGGACACACTTGCTGTTTCAAGAAGCCCCTGTTTTTCGTTGAGCTTAAACCCAAGGTGCGCAATCACCACATCTGCAAGTTTGGCAGGATCAGAAATAGTGGCAATTGAAGAAAGGAGTTCGGCTGGAATTTTTTTCTGAAGTTTAACGTATTGCTCAAATTGCGCAACTAAAGTTCGCACAAGAGCTTTCGTCTCTTGAACAGGCCCCGGTTCTTCCTTAAAAGGCAGAACTTGCGCTTCGAAATAGCCTGGAGTTGTCAAAAGCTTTTCAATTTTAACACGATTTTCACCCTCAAGAAGAACCTTAACGGTACCATCCGGAAGGCGCAAAAGCTGTAACACGCGCGCAAGCGTACCTATTGTATAAAGATCATTAACGCCAGGATTATCGACTGTGGGGTCTCTTTGACTCAACAAAACTACTTTTTGGTTACGCGTCATGACAACGTCTAATGCCTGGATAGACTTTTCTCGCCCCACAAACAACGGTATCACCATATGAGGAAAGACAACAACATCTCTCAAAGACAGCACAGGGTAGGCTAATTGCTGAATCTCTTTATCTTTTTTACTCAAAAAAACCTCGCGTTTAGATTAGCTATCTAATTCTAGGATAGACTATTTTCCAATGTACATAAAGGATTAAATCGTATCGGATTAGCTCATCTAGCCTTGGCAGATCTCTTCATTATCTTTTATACTTAAAAGAAATGGAATCTAAAAGGAGTCAAGGGATGGCAAAGGTTGTGACGCTGATTGAAGGAGATGGAATCGGCCCCGAAGTTGTCGGATCTGCAAAACGTGTAATACAGGAAATGGGGCTTAACATTCAGTGGGAAGTCTGTGAGGCTGGAGCCAAGGTTTTCAAAGAGGGCCTCGCTACGGGCGTTCCTCGCGAAACCATCGAGTCTATTATGCGCACGCGCGTAGCTTTAAAGGGCCCTCTTGAAACACCTATAGGTTACGGTGAAAAAAGCGCGAATGTCACCTTAAGAGCTCTTTTTGAAACCTATGCTAATACGCGTCCTGTTCGTCAAATTCCAGGGATTAAAACGGCCTATGAAGGGCGAAACATTGATTTTGTCGTTGTGCGCGAAAACGTAGAGGACCTTTATGCTGGCATTGAATACGACCAAACTCCCACTGTTGCCGAGGCTTTGAAGTTGATCACCCGAAAAGGATCAGAAAAAATCATTCGTTTTGCTTTTGAGCTGGCTCGTGCGGAGGGTCGCAAAAAGGTGCATTGTGCCACAAAAGCGAACATCCTAAAGCTGACGGAAGGCCTTTTTAAGAAGGTCTTTGAAGAGGTATCGCCCGACTATCCTGATATCGAAGCCATTCATATCATCATTGACAATTGCGCCCATCAAATGGTCCTTCATCCTGAAATATTTGATGTGATTGTCACAACGAACCTTCATGGAGATATCATCAGTGATTTGGGCTCAGGGCTTGTAGGAGGGCTTGGCGTGGCAGCAGCAGCCAATATTGGAAGTGAGGTCGCTATTTTTGAAGCGGTTCATGGCTCTGCCCCGCGTCATGCCGGGAAAAACACCATCAATCCAACTGCCCTTTTGTTTACAACCGCCCTTATGCTGCGCCACCTCGAAGAATTTACAGCTGCAAACCAACTCGAACAATCCCTTCTCTATACCTTAGGCATACAAAAATCCTTTACCCAGGATTTAGACAAATCCTCTCCCCTTGGCACCAAAGAATTTACCGACGCTGTTATTCAAAACTTGGGCAAAGAAACGACCTTTTGGCCCTCTCGACACTATAAACCTTTGCACCTTGGAAAAATTTCATCTCCAAAGGAAAAAGTGAGCCAAAGGGATGTGGGCGTTGATATCTTCGTTGAAAGTCAGCTCTCTCCGGAAGAGCTTGGGAAAAGTCTGGAGACCATTGCTCTCTCCTCACCCTTTCGCCTTGTCATGATTTCTAACCGTGGCATTCAAGTTTATCCAGCCCTTGGTGGTTTAAAACCAGACACCGTTGACCATTGGCGCGCCCGCTTTTTCTTGAAAGAGGGAAAAGAGTTGAAAGACCAAGAGGTTTTAAGTCTTATACAAGCCGTTGGCGTCAAGCATCGCTGGATGCATATTGAAAAACTTTTTGAGATCAACAACGCCCCCGGCTTTACAAAGGCCCAAGGAGAAGCGTAGACTCTTTGAAAAACTGAAGGAAAAGGCATGAGTGAACGCGTTATTAATATTCTTGAAGGAAACCATAAGAAAGGTACGGTTGTTTTTGGGAGCGATCATGCAGGCTTTGAGTACAAGGAGCTCTTAAAAAAAGCGGCCCAAACTTGGGGCTATACGGTCATGGATTGCGGAGCTCATTCGGCAGAGGCCGTTGACTACCCTGATTTTATTATCCCTGTGGTGAAGGAAGTCCTTGCCGGAGCCAAAGGCGTCCTTATCTGCGGAAGCGGCATTGGCATGAGCATTGGAGCGAACCGCTTTGAAGGCATTGGAGCCGCTCTTTGTTTCGATAGCTTAATGGCAAAATTCTCCCGTACGCACAATAATGCAAATATCCTTGTTTTAGGCGAGCGTTTCATTGGAATAGAAGAAGCGAGATCTTGTCTAGAAACTTTTCTTAACACACCCTTTGAAGGCGAGGACCGCCATGTCCGCCGAATTGAGAAGTTGGATAAGTTAACGATTTAATTATTCCTCTAGAGACTTGATAATCTCTTCGCACATCTTCTTTGCATCTCCAAAGAGCATGAGCGTATTGTCCTTATAGAAAAGTTCATTATCAACACCGGCATAGCCCGGAGCCATGGAGCGTTTCACAAAAAGAACTGTTTTTGCCTTGTCTACATCGAGAATAGGCATTCCAAAAATGGGGCTTTTTGGATCCGTTTTAGCAGCGGGATTGGTCACATCATTAGCCCCAATCACAAAGGCCACATCCGTTTGGCCAAAATCCCTGTTGATGTCTTCCAGTTCCAACACATCCTCGTAAGGCACATTCGCTTCCGCAAGGAGAACATTCATATGCCCTGGCATACGACCCGCCACAGGATGAATAGCATAGCGCACCTTGACTCCCTCTCGTTTCAGGATATCTGATACTTCTCGCAAAGCATGTTGGGCTTGGGCCACAGCCATCCCGTAACCCGGCACAATGATGAGGGATTTAGCATTTTTCATAATAAAACCCGCATCCTCTGAGCTTCCGGTTTTATAGGCACGTTGTTCTTTTCCACCTTGAGCTAAAACTTTTGTGTGATCTCCCCCAAATCCTCCCAAAATAATATTAAGAATAGACCGATTCATGCCCTTACACATGATATAGCTGAGAATTGCACCAGAGGCCCCAACCAAAGCCCCTGTAATAATCAAAAGGGTGTTGCCCAAGGTAAAGCCAATTCCTACGGCAGCCCACCCGGAATAGGAGTTCAACATGGAAATCACAACGGGCATATCTGCGCCCCCAATAGGAAGAATCAAAAGGAAGCCCAACAGAAGGGAAATAAAAGTGATGCTCCAGAAAAGGCTATGAGATTCGGAAGTTGCAAAAAAGCCAATTAACACCACAAGCAAAATCCCCAAAAGGGCATTTAAAGGATGTTGCCCTGTAAAGATCAGAGGATTTCCGGAAACCAAGCCTTGAAGCTTGGCAAAGGCCACCACAGATCCCGTAAAGGTAATAGCACCAATAGCAACACCAAGCCCCATTTCAACAAGAGAAGCGGGCGCAATGGAGCCCACAGTGCCAATATTAAAGGCATAAGGCTCTAGAAGAGCAGCAGCTGCCACACAAACGGCGGCAAGCCCTATAAGGCTGTGAAAGGCGGCCACAAGCTGGGGCAAGGCTGTCATTTGAATTTTTTTAGCAATAGAAGTGCCGATGACGCCACCGAGGATAATACCAGAGATAATCCAGCCATAGCTTGAAACAATGGGAGACATAAGCGTCGTCCCAATGGCCAAGGCCATGCCCGCAATACCAAAAGTTAAGCCCCGTTGAGAGGTTTTTGCAGAGGAGAGCCCTTGCAGGGCCAGGATGAAACATACGGAAGAGATAATATAAGCTAAGGCTGATAAATTTGCATTCACGACAAGATTCCTATTTCTTTTTATTAAACATTTCGAGCATGCGGCGCGTCACAACAAATCCGCCGAAAATATTAATTGATGCTATTACAACGGCCACAAAGGCAAAAGCCTGAGTCAGGGTATCTTGTGCGGATCCCGCAGCTAAGACAGCTCCCACAATAATGACACTTGAAATTGCATTTGTGACAGACATCAAGGGAGAGTGCAGCGCAGGGGTTACCTTCCAGACCACATAATACCCAACAAAAACCGCCAAAACAAAGACGGTCAGACCTGAAAGAAAGGGGGAAATGATGTCCATTAAGCAGCTCCTTTTTTTTCTTGGCACGCCTTGCCTTCATGCGTCAACACGATGGCTTGGATGATCTCATCATCCCAATTAATTTTCAGAGACTTTGACGCCTTGTCCACGCATAGTGTCAAAAGATTCAACAAATTACGCGCGTACACTGCACTTGCATCGGTCGCAAGGCGGCCGGGCATATTGGCATACCCTAGAAGTTTAACGCCATTTTTCTCGACTACTTCCCCAACCACACTACCCTCACAGTTTCCTCCTGACTCAACAGCCAAATCCACGATAACGGATCCGGGTTTCATCACCCTGACCATATCTGACGTAATGAGTTGGGGTGCTGGCTTTCCTGGAATCAAAGCCGTCGTAATGACGATGTCCGATTTTTGAATCACTTCCTTGATTTTAGCGGCTTGACGTTCCTTATAATCCTGACTCATCTCCTTAGCATACCCTCCTCGCGCTTCCCCAGACTCTTGGGAATCGACCTCAATAAAGGAACCCCCAAGGCTTTCCACCTGCTCCTTAGCAGCAGTACGAACATCAAAAACACTCACAATTGCCCCAAGACGCCTTGCTGTTGCGAGGGCTTGAAGGCCAGCAACGCCGGCTCCCAATATCAACACGCGGGCAGGAGCAATGGTTCCTGCCGCTGTCATCATCATAGGAAAGGCCCGCTGAAAGGCATTCGCAGCTTCTATAACCGCACGATAGCCAGCGAGGCTACTTTGAGAAGACAAAACATCGATGGCTTGGGCACGGGAAATGCGTGGAGCAAGTTCAAGAGCAAAGGCCGTAATTTTGCGCTTGTTATACTCATCAATAAGCGCGGCCTTTGTATAGGGTTGCAGCATTCCCAAAAGAAGGGCTCCTTCCGGCAAAAGCTTAATCTCATCCACCCCGCCGTCCATTTTGGTCATGGGGGGCTGTACCTTTAAAATGACTTGAGCTTTTTCGAGCGTTTTTTCAGGGGTGGCGGCAACCTTAGCCCCTGCGGTTTCATAGTGATCGTCAGGATAGTGAGAGGCCTCCCCTGCTCCTTTTTCAATCACAACCTCAAAACCTAAGGCACTCAATTTTTTTACTGTTTCAGGTGTGGCCGCAACACGGGTTTCATAGGGTCTTTTTTCTTTTAAAACAGCTAAGTACATGCCAATCTCTTTTCATGAATCGATGTTGTCCAGACCCTAGCATAGTGATTTAAATTTGTGGAGAGGAAGTTTTACTCTTCGCCTTTCAAGTTCTGGATGCATTGCTTTCTCGCCTCGGCGTAGCCGGATCGGGACTCACTCTCTGTCACGTAGGTAACTACGCTCATCGAACTCGCCACTCGGGCTTCTAACGAATGAGCTCGATTGGTATATCTATATCAATTTTTTTCCATATTTTGTCAGCTGTATATACAGGAAGCTTATAAGTTAACCCCAAAGCTAAACACGCTCGATCTCCTAAGGATAAGCCGTAAGGCTTTGTAAGATGTCGTAAATCCGCCGCTATCAAAGCTTGGGAATCATCAAAAGAAACAATCTTCCCCACCGTCTCCTCAACCACTTCTTCAATAATTTCCTTAGGCATACCAAGCCCCCCTAATATAGTTGCTACCTCACAAAAATTTACAGAGGAGATTAAGGCCTTAGGCAGAATTTCTTCAAGCTCATTGAGAGCTCTTTCTTCTCCTTTTAGAAAGGCTAAAAGTGCTGAAGCATCAATAACAACTTCAGTCACGAGACGTATCTTCCTTACGCGCTTGAAAGAGAAGTTCTACAAGATCCTTATTGTCGGGGTTATACTTCTTTACTAAACTTCTCGCATAGCTTGCTGATTCTTTAAATGACTGAATTCTTAACTCTCCTTCTTCTGCCCGCAAAATAACATTTTGCCCAGGCATTAAATGGAGGGAATGCCGATAAGAAGATGGAATGAGAATTCGTCCAGCCTGATCTATCTTAGATTTAATGATCTCCATGCCATTTTTCTCAATTGTGGCGATTACTAAAATATACCATATTTTTTATTATCAGCAAACAAAAATATTCTGGCGAAAAAGTATGTATGAACTTACCGCACGAGTCAAAAGTTTTTTGATGAGTTTTTAGGCCTTAACCATTAACTTGGCCTAATTTGGTTCAGACGAAGACGTGCACCCCTCTAAAAGGATACAATGATAGTACCCCCTAAGACAGGGACCAATACACGTCGTTGATTTCGCCTCACAATATTTCCTGCAAGCAGTATAACCTGTTTGACATGCGTCACATATTGTAGGGGATCCTTTAGCTATAGGCGGGTTAAGATTTTGAATAGCCATGAGAACGAAAGTAAAGCTCATCAATTGGAGAGACTTTACAAACATATGTATTCCTTTCTTCCTTCAGGTCAGGAGTAGTTTACATTCAATCTATTAATAATAAATGAACGTGAGTGCGAAACTTTGGAAAACAACGCTTCTCAAATTCGCTTCCGTCAACTTTCGTCGGGCTTAACCATTTTTTAAAACAAATCCTGTATCTTAAATCTGGACTAAAACATGAGGAGACTAATAATGAGACTCAAGCTCTTATACATCCTTTTAGGTAGCGTTTTTTTTCTCTCACAAACGCCCATTGCTTACGGTATTACATGTAAGAAATCAACAACTGCTGTTTGTGGTTATGCTGACAACCGCAATAATATTTATAAAGATAAAACTACTTTTGTAGTAACGTGCCTGAAGTCTAAACTGGGATTGTGCTCCACAAGCAAAACTCGTGAAGAACTACTTGATACGTACTGCAAAAATGTATCAATTAATGTAGATGGGAAAACAAAGAAAGCCAATATAATTATATATACTGATGAAATTCTACCTAATGAGCCCTGTAGTGCATCCTAACACATGAACGTTTGGTTTTAAAAGCTTCAGGAAAACGCAGTTCAAAAGGTGGATTAAGGAGCTGGATGGCTTCACCCATTGCCTTTATTTCACAATCACGAGCTTTTTCATCTTTAAATAATTGTAGAAGGCTTGGGGCAATTTTATCAACCTGGCAGTTTTCTTGAATAAATTCTGGAATCCATGGAGCCCCTTGCGTCTCTTTAACGTCCCGCGACTTGATCGCGGGATCCATTCTTAATGCTATGGACCCCGCGGTTAAACCGCGGGGCGTCAAGAGATTAGACAATGGTGATCCTTTCTCATAAGCCAAAAGAATATTCACCATACAGACCCATGGAGTTCTAATGAGAAGGCGTGCAATTTTTCCGCTGAAAACTCCAATTTTATAGGCAATCACAAAGGGGAGGCGCGCTGCTGCAAGCTGCAGGGCAACCGTACCTGAAGCCGCAAGCGCCACGTAAGCTTGTTCAAAGGCTTCATCACGCTTCTTTTCTCCTACCACTACCTTCACCTCAAGGGGCCAAGATTTAACTTCATTCTGAATGGACTCCTGAAAGGCAGGAAGTGTGGGAAGAACAACTTTAAGCTCTGGGATTTCCTTTTTCAAAAGAGCAACAGTTTCTCGAAAAATAGGCAAAAGCATTTGAATTTCAGAACGCCTGCTTCCGGGAAGTACGCATAACAGATTAGGATCGCGCTTGCGCTTTTTATAAATAGTCTTTGCAATCGGGTGCCCTATAAAGGTTGCCTTAAGGCCATGTTTTTCAAAGAGCTGTGGCTCAAAAGGATAAAGGCAGAAGAGTTGATCCAAAAAGCGTGCAATTTTGCGCGCTCTGCCCGGACGCCAAGCCCATACAGTTGGCGCAACGTAATGCACCAAATGCGGCCTCGGAGAAAGCCTATGCAAACGCTTCATCACACGGAAAGAGAACTCTGGAGAATCAATGGACACTACCACACTGGGCTTAATCTCTTGGATGGTTTTTACTGTCAATCGCAGCCGTTGATAGAGGTTTGGAAGATCTCGGAGAATACCCCAAAGACCCATATGGGAAAGCTCTTCCATGGGAAAGAGACTTTTAAGGCCTTGGGTTTTCATGCCCTCCCCCCCAATGCCCATAAAGCGTATGTCTTGCTGTTTTTTGATTGAAGCCATCAGATCAGCCCCCAGCTTATCACCAGAAGCCTCACCCACAATAAGAAAGACTAGCGGCTTGGATGACATTGGGTACTCGCAAGACCCAAAACAAAAATCCCTTTATCTTGAGCCAGTTTTAGCATATCCTCGCGGTTTAAGATGAGCGTTCTCCCTGCTTCCAGAGCGATGCCTCGCAATTCAGATTTTATAGCTTTTTTAATGGTCCCAATTCCAACTGTGGGAAGATCCGCTCTTTGCTCCTGTTGAATTTTTGCGACCTTTACTAACACGCCCCCAAGGCCCGGGCGCTTTAAGGAGTGCACACGTTCGATTAATCTGTCGGTCCCCTCAATCGCTTCCACACCAAGAACGAGGCCTTCTTGTACAACAACCGCTTGACCCACATCCGCAGGACTTAGAATTGTTAAGACCTCGATACCTCTCCCAATGTCTTGCCACGCTTGTTCATCAGGCACAGCTGGTGTTAAAAGCCCTTCGGGAGTTAAAAGTTCCTTCAAAATATCCGTCGGCCCTACAACGGGATAGCCACGTTCTTCGATCATTTCAATGAGAAATTTAAGAAGATTATCATCTCCAAGAGCCCTTTTTCCAAGCTTTGCAAGCCACTTCATCCCTTCCCAATCGGGTCGAATTTCCCTAAAAGAAGGTCGTGTCATGGCCCCTGCCATCACAATTTCCTTTATGTGAAACTCTTCAAAGCACTTAAAGGCTTTTCCAACTTCCCCAAAGTGAAGCCACATATGGGGCAAGCCCTCAACGAATTCTTCGTCCGTCTGGCCCTTAAAGGCCAGTATAACATAGGGTCTTTTCTGGCTTTTGAAAACTTCAACGAGGAGACGGGGCAACTCTCCCCTCCCCGCCAGGAGAGCAATAGGAAGCTGTCTAGGCGTTTGCTGCACGCAGAGGCTCCTGAGTTGATTTAGAGATGGCATAGTCCCATTCATCATCGGGCAAAGAAAGGCGGCGTTCAGGGCTTCCCTTAATAAAAGTCAGAAGTTCCCTGACGGTTTGGGCGTTCCCAAGGGTTTCTTGGATTTGGTCTAATTTACTTTCTAAAGTCCCTTTGTGTTTGCGTGATAAAAGTTTAAAGGCATTCCGAAGAGCGTGAATTTCTTCTCGATCAAACCCTCGGCGTTTCATTCCAATAAGATTCAACCCTTCAAGCTTTGACCGCGAGGCCATAATCATGCCAAAGGGGATTACATCCTCATTCACACCTGCAGTACCTGAAATCATGGCATGGGCTCCAATACGGACAAATTGATGAATGGCAGCTAAGCCCCCTATATTTACATAATCACCCACAATAACATGGCCCCCAAGAGTTGCATTATTAGCCATGATCACATGGTTTCCTATAATACAGTCGTGGCCGATATGAGACCCAATCATAATGAAGCATTCATTCCCAACGGTGGTTTTCATGTGGCCATGGGCTGTTCCGCGGTGAATGGTGACATGTTCGCGAATAAGGCATTTTTCGCCAATTTCAAGAGCAGAGTCTTCACCCTTATAATGGATGCTTTGGGGAGGAAGTCCAAGGCCCACAAAAGGAAAAACTTCAGTTTCTGCCCCAATTGTTGTGCGGCCTTCAATAACGACATGGGAGTGAACCTTCACATTCTCCTTTAATGTCACGTAAGGACCAATCAAAGTATAAGGCCCAATAGACACTCCCTCTGAAAGTTTAGCCTCTTTGGCAACAACGGCCGTTGGATGAATTTGAATTGACATACTTTAACCCTTATTGAAAAATTAGTTGTCAGCGATCATAGCTGTTTTAACAGCTTCAGCAACAACTTCACCATTCACCTTCGCAACGCCTTTAAAGCGCCACACATTACCACGACGATGGGTTTTGAAAACTTCAAGATGGAGAACGTCTCCTGGAAAAACCATTTTACGAAAGCGAGCTTCATCAATGCCCATGAAATAAACAAGCTTGTCCTTATCATAAACACCCAAATGATCCATAGCAAGAGCAGCTGCTGTTTGTGCAAGCGCTTCAATGATCATCACGCCTGGCATAACAGCTTTCTTTTCAAAATGTCCTTTGAAATACCAATCATCCTGCGAAGTTTCCTTTATGCCTACAGCACTTTCCCCGGATACAACGTTGATAAGGCGATCCACCATCAGCATCGGTGGCCGGTGAGGTAAAATCCGCAAAATTTGCTCACGGGTCATTTCTGTATAACAGGGTGCCCCCATTGAGCGGGCTTGAGCATCTTGAGTCGTCATTTTAAATAACCTTCAACTTACTTTTTTCTCGTTTCCTCTGCCAGTTTCTTTAAAACAGCCACCTGACGATAAAAGCTTTTTAAGGGCATTCCTGGACTTCCAATCAAAATTTCTTGCGGCTCCACATCCCTCATAATGCCACATTGGGCCGCAATGCGCGCCCCTGAGCCAATTTTAAGGTTATTTGCAATTCCTGCTTGTCCCCCGGCTGCAACATAATCACCTAGTTTTGTACTTCCTGCAACCCCTGATTGCGCCACCATAACACATCCTTTCCCAAAGTGCACATTATGAGCCACTTGAACCAAATTGTCGATGCGTGTTCCAAGGCCAATAATGGTATCAGCACCGCTGCCGCGATCAACGGTTGTATTCGCGCCAATTTCCACATAGTCATGGATTATCACTCGCCCCAGTTGTGGCACAGGAACGTGGCCCCCCATGTCTCCTTGATCCATGAAAAAACCAAAGCCACTTTGCCCGATTCGCGCCCCAGGCTTAATGTGGACGCATTTCCCAATATCGGCATGGGAGATGGACACATGACTTCCAATGATTGTATTCTCTCCAATGGAAACGCCTTCTTCAATAACAGAATAAGCCCCAACTTCGACAAAATCCCCTAACTCTGTCTTTGCCCCAATAATAGCCATGGGCCCAATCACCACATCCTTACCCAGCTTTGCAGAGGAATCAATGATGGCCGTCTTGTCGATTTTCCCTGGTTTTTTCTCTTTTGGATAAAAGGCGCTTGCAATGAGGGCATACGCGCGCTGAGGGTACTTTGTAACAAGGAGAGCAAGGCGGTTCGGTGCCCGCCCCGCCATATCTTCCGTAAGAACGCAAACAGCAGCCTTTGTATCTTCTAAAAGAGTATGATATTTCGTATTATGCAAAACCCCAAGACACATTGAATCAGCTTCACTTAAGGGTGCCACATCGCGAATTGATAATGTTGGATCCCCGCGCCTTATCTCACATTGGCCAATCTCAGCCAGCTCTCGGAGAGTAAAGGGGCCTTTATTTCTATAAAATCGTGGATCTGCCATATTTTAAAAAACTACTTAATGAGCGCTAGAAACTATATAACGAGATTTTCCGCCAAAGACAAAGTGTTTTTTTGGACCCTATTTCAAGGTGAAAAACGCTCTAAAAAAAACCTTCGCAGTGCGAAGGCTTTTTTCTTCATACTCTGTTAAAAACCTAATTCCCAACGATTTGCCAGGTTCCATCAGGTTGACGGCAAGCCGTACCATATGCTTGTTGTGCTTTTCCTCCAATGTTAACTGTATGGCTGTATTCACGACAATACCTCCCCTTGCTTTCATAGGTTCGTGTTGGGGTGATAGAGCCATAGTTCCCGGTATCGGGGTTTCTCCACTGGGATGTTTTCCCAATAGGGCTGCTTTCAAGAGCGCCTTGATAGGTTCGCTCGGCGCGCTCACGATCTGCCTTGTCCAATTGGCCCCCGATGTAACCGCCAGCCAGAGCTCCTGCAACGGCTCCCACGGCAGTTGCAACCGTATTACCACGACCTTTACCAATAGTGGATCCTGCCCAGGCACCTAAAGCACCGCCCCCAACTGTTCCCAAAGCTTGTTTTGGGTTTTCGCATCCCGTTGTCAACGTCGCAACGGCGAGTGAAACAGCAATAATTTTTGTCTTCATATTCAATGTTCCTTTACTAACAAAATAACTCATAAGTACTTTATGATAGGAGATATTAAATGAAATATGCCTCTTGATCAATGGGGAGAATGATGTACCCTATAAAAAAGGGAGGGTATTGACCGTGCCAAACATATCTCAACATGATGCGAAGATCATTCGGCTTGCAACTTATGCTTCCGTAACGACAGCTGCTGCCTTAATTGCAATGAAATTTTTCGGGTGGTGGGTGACCCATTCTATTAGTCTTCAAGCCTCTCTTATTGATTCTCTTCTTGATGCTTTTGCCTCCTTTATCAACATGGTGGCCGTTTATCATGCCCTAAAGCCAGCGGATAAAGAGCATCGTTACGGCCATGGCAAAGCGGAATCTCTTGCGGGGCTGGGACAAGCGATTTTTATTGGTGCTTCATCCATTTGGCTTTTATATGAGGCGGTCGAGCGCTTTATGACTCCCGAACCGGTAGAAGCTACGGGAACAGGTCTTCTCATCATGGGAATCGCCATTATAGTAACGTTCTTCCTCATCAGTTTTCAAAATTATGTCGTCAAAAGAACAGGCTCAACGGCCATTGCCGCCGACATGATCCATTATCGTTCGGATATTCTCATCAATACAGCCGTTATCATTTCTTTAAGTACAGCACAATTCTTTCATGCAGAAATTCTCGATTCTATTTTTGGAATATTTATCGGGATATATATTTTCTGGTGTGCGGGAACAATCATGATCCAAGCTTTTAACGTTCTTATGGATCGGGAATTAGATGAGGAGGAGCGAAAAATTATCCTTGCTGTTATTAAATCTCATCCAAAGGTTATCGAAGTGAGAGATTTAAGAACCCGGACCTCGGGCCTTCAACAATTTTTTCAACTTAATCTCATTATGGACCCAAAGCTTTCCTTACACGAAGCTGACCTTATTGCTGCAAAGGTTGAAGAAGAGGTCATGAAGGCTTTTCCTAAAAGCCAAGTCATGATCCGCCTTGTGCCGGAGGAGCCACCGATACTTCCTCCTAAAAAAAAATCTAAAATTTAACTTACTATTTACTTTTCTTTGTTAGGCTCTTATACTGATGTAAAAAAAGGAGAAAAAAAATGAAATTCAAGCTTGTAATAACCGCCTCAGCCCTATCTGCAATAATATCAACAGAAGGCTTTGCCCAAACTACTCTCACTTGTCCAACCATACCGGTGAAAAAGTGTACAGTTAATCCCCAAGCGCCTCTCCCTTCCCTATCTCAAGGATGTACCGTAACTAATACAGGGAATGCCCCCTTTCAAAATAGTACTTTGAATATAAATTGGCCAGATCAAAATAAGGATAACATTGGAGCAATGTGGATGGCAAATGTTCCAAATCTTACTCCAAATCATTCAGGAGCCGACCGAAATAATGGGATTATTTCTACCGGCAGTCCTACTGCATCTCTTAGTGAAGAAGGTGCTCCAATTTGTACATATAATTTTACGTTTTGGGAACAAGGCGGTCCAACACAGGGCATTAATTTAACATGGGGCGATAAGTCTGTAAAGGGTTGTGGCATTAGTAGTGACAATCCCATTGTCTTTACCTGTCCCCCTATACCTCAAAAATAACGTCACTAAACCCTGAGGTCTTTCACATAGGCGAAAGGCCTCAGGATATATTTTTTTAGATTTGTACCTCACTAGCGCAGTTCTTTTAATCAGTTTGCTTTTGTTGTAAAAGCTCAGTCTTTCCCATCCAATAGCATAGAAGAGCCGCAGGAAGGCGCATAATTTTTGTTTGGGAATTTGGAATATCAGCTATCTGCCCTATGTCATCAATGGACTTTGTTATGACATATCCCCGAGTAAGATAGCACAAAAAATACGTTTTTATACAAGCATATTTACATTAAATTGACAATTTAGTGAGTTTTGTCCCTTATTTTTGTAAGCTCGCCCGTACTTTTAAGTTATAAAGGATTCGTGAAAGATTATCTAAAAAGACAGCTGCCTTCTTCACCACCTCTTCATCTGTGGCATCATCTTTCATAGCTTGATTTGCAGGGCCAACACATTCAGCTATAAGACCTGCCTTTGGATACTGTTTATCCAGGGCATTTTGAATGACCAGCTCTTGATAAGGCACGAAATAACCATTAGACACGCAGAGATACTTTCCCGGGCTTGGGTTCAAGGTCATAAAGGTATGAATTGTACTTTCCGTGGTTGCTCTGGGAGAGCCCTCAGGTGGTTTAGAATACACGAGAACTTTCTTTTCTTGAAGACCGGGGATTGCATTCCTTTGAAAAATTTCTTCGGTCATTTGTCCTTCATCATTCGTTTCCTTTAAGCAGGGAAACTCTTTCTTTTCAAAAGCTTCAAGGGGTCTCTGTCCCGCTAAAATATAAACCTTCTCAAATTTAATGCCTTTATTTACAAGATCATTTGTAAAAAGAACACGATCATAAAACCTCCCAGCCGTAGCACCCAGGACTAAAATCCCTTCATAATTTTCCTCCTTTGGCAAGGTAGGATTTTTAAATCCAAAGCCCTCCTGTCCCAGTTCTAATATTTTCTTTGCTGTACTCACAGAAAGGAGAAGGTTAGACATATTCCATCTTTCCCCATCCTTTTTCCAGGACACTTTAGGATCAGCCTTCCCTTGAACAACCTCAATGACATCTTCAAGTTTTCGTGAGCTTAACGTATAGCGTTGTTCTGGCCAGCTTTTATCGGCCTTTTCGCCCTTTATAACGATCCCGGTGAGACCTAAACATTTAACAACCAAGTCACTGACCTGTTTCTCTGAATCAACGTATTGAGCATAACCTCCTTGAACAGCATGGGCCGAAACCCCTGCAAGAAGAAAAAAAACTGCTGATAGCATCTTTAATTTCATAAAGCATCCCCTCATTTTATAAGGTTATAAAAACCTATAATCCACTAAAAATCAAGACTAATAGCCAGTTTTAAAAAATATGAAAAATGCGTATTTTTCTCCTTTACAAAATACGAATGAACCATATAAATTATTTTTAGAGGTCGCGCATAATTCATGGTTAGACCTTGAGTGGTTTTACCGACGGGTCATGATTAAATTGTAGCCTCTTTCTAGTCAAATAGTCGGGTGTTACCGTCGGAAAAAAAGGGAGAGAAATCTCCCTTTTTTTAATGCTCGCAATGCGGAGCTTAGAGAATATCGGCTGTTATAGCCGATGGGGTTTCAAGTGTTTTTTCTTTGGAAGCCTTAAGTTTAATCAGCATGTAAAGCGTACTGCCAATTGTAACGGTGCAGGCGCACATTAAATAATAAGCGACAGCATCTACACCTCCAGCATTCTGGATGAGCCACATTGACAAAATGGGAGCGACGCCTCCAAAAGCAATGGAAGTGAAGTTCCAGCAGAAGGCTACACTTGTGGCTCTAATATTTGTTGGAAAGCTACTCGCTACAATTGGATTAAGAGTTCCTTCCGTCATGCCAATAAAAGCCCCGAGGAGCAGGGACATTATAAAAATTAAAGAGGGAAAACCGTTCTCTAAAGAATGTATGAAAGGAGTTACAGAAACAAAAATACCGACCGTACCTATTAGAATTATATATCGCTTGTTAACTTTATCAGACAAATATCCAAAAACCATCGTAGCTAAAGTATAACTCACCATGGTCAATAAATTAAATTGTCCAGCTGTACGAGAATCATAATTAAGAAAATCAATCATCATGGTTTTCCCAAAAATAAAGACGACGAAAAAAGAAATCTGTGTCGTAAGAAAAATAGCGAATAAGCCAAGTAATGACGCTTTGTGATTCCGGAAGAGCTCTGCGAGAGGATTGCGAATAAGGTTTTGTTTTTCCTTAACAATTAAGAAATCTGGACTTTCTAAAAGATTTCTTCTCATATAAAATGCTAATAAACTTCCTATTACGCTTATAAAGAATGGAATTCTCCAAGCATAAGCATAAAGTGTTTCTCTAGTAACCCAGTATTCAACAATAATAATTGTACATGCGCTTAAAACCAACCCCATTCCAACTCCCGTCAAAGCAAAAGAGCCAAAAAAGCCTCTTTTGTTCTCCGGAACAGACTCATACAAATACACACAAGAGGCGCCAAATTCTCCCCCTAGAGCTACTCCTTGAATAATACGTAAAGTGATTAATGTAATAGGCGCTGCAATTCCTATTTGTTCGTAAGTAGGGAGAAATCCTATGCAGAGTGTGGGAATAGACATCAGTAATATCGTTATGGTTAACATTTTTTTCCGACTGAATATGTCTCCGACATATCCAAAAATAATCCCTCCAATTGGCCGCGCAGCAAGTCCTACAGCAAATGTTGAAAAGGTTAGAACAATCGAAACGAAACGATCATTTGAAGGGAAAAATAGGGTGCTAATGATTGTCGAAAAATAAGCATAAAGTGCATAATCATACCACTCTAATATGTTACCAATGGAAGAGGAAATGATTGATTTTACAATGTTTTTATTGTTCTCGATCATGTTCAAACTCCTATTTATAAACTCCCCGAGTTGTATAACAACTTATAGTATTATAGAGCTTGGTCAATGAACAATTTAATGAAGTTTCTCCTTTCTTTGAGCTTTAAAACATCCCCCTTGCATCCTGGCAACATATATTTATATATAAAGCTATAATCATTTAAAAGGATGCAAACCCTGACAAAACTTACCTCTTCGAAAGCTCTTATGGAATTTATAGAGCATTTCCTTGATTCCAAAAAGGCCAAAGACATCGTTTCAATTAACTTAGAAGGAAAATCTGCCATGGCAGACTACCTGGTAATTGCAACGGGAACTTCGCAAAGGCAAGTCGCCTCGATGGCAGAGCTCTTAAGGGAAGAGCTAAAGAAAAAAGGGATCAGGAACATCCATATTGAAGGCCTTCCTCAAGGGGATTGGGTTTTAGTGGATGCAGGCGACGTTATCATTCATCTCTTTCGTCACGAAATCCGCTCCTATTATAATCTCGAAAAGATGTGGGGCATGGAACATCTGGAAAAGAATCCAAAGGCAACTCGCTTCTAATGCATATTATCTTGGCTGCAGGGGGAAGGTTAAAAAATCCAGTCTTAAAAGCACTTTATGATGAATATAAAAAGCGCCTCAATTGGAAGGTAACCCTTTTTGAAGTTGAGGGGAAATTCGCCCTAACCCAATGTCTCCCCTCCTACACCATTATCCTTGATGAAAAAGGAGACGATTTAACAAGCAATGAATTTGCCCGCCTTCTTGAAACTATTCGATCACATCATCAAGGCAAAGTTACCTTTATAATTGGAGGTGCTGAAGGGCTTCCTCAAGACATAAAATCCAAAGCAAACAAAATCATTTCCTTTGGAAAATTAACGTGGCCTCATCTTTTAGTGAGGGTTCTACTTATGGAGCAACTCTATCGAGCTCAACAAATCCTCAAAGGCCATCCTTATCATCGGGAATAAACTTAAGTAGGCATGCTATTAATACTCGTCCTCAGGAGAGGATTACTGTATATCCTTTGAGTATAGTTAACCTCAGTTTTTGATAAGGAGAAGATAGTATAAGGTCGTCATTGCGAGCGGAGCGAAGCAATCCAATGCAAATAACGCATGTCCAAAGGACATACAGCCTTTATCTTAATCTATTGGGTAAAAGGCTTTTTATCAGCAAGGAGAAAAGGTTATATTCCTTCAGAATAAATATATTGGCTCTGGATTGCTTCGTCGTTTCACTCCTCGCAATGACGGAATCTACTATTTTTAAGCAAGAAAATTTGAAGCTTATCCAAAACTCAAGTTAGTTAGTTATTTCAAATTGTGTCAGAAGGGCGGAAAAACTTTTTGCTCCACCCACAATAACCTCCAGCAACACATGCCGCACAATTTCCTCCACATACTTCACAATCATAAGGGTTAGAACAACCGCGAGCGTTCACGGCATCACAGCAATAATCAGCACAAGAAGCAGTACTACAATCACTTCCTTCATGAAGAGATCTGCCGGGATTAATTGAAGCTTGAGCGCTTACAAATTCATTACTTCCAAATATAAGAAGAACAGCCGAAACAGCTATAATTAGGGTGAGTTTATAAGGCATTTCAATATTCCTTTTGTGGTTAGGCTTATCCAGAGAAAATCAAAATAAGATTCTCAAAATTCTACGTAAATTTATATTAGTCTATATTTTTTAAGATATAGTTAACCCTACCCAACCACACTGTTTTAAGGCTTGCCCTCTGTCATATAGATTAGAGACACTTTGATACTTATTCAGCTTTCATTCGCACTTTGTTGAAGAACTTCACCTCTTAAAGCTTCATTACGTGCTTTAAGTTTTGCACGCTCTTCTTCCAATTTCTTAAAATCAGCTTCACTTGCCTTTTTTTCATTACCCTCGTGTACGCCACGAGATTGTTGAGCTTCTTCTCGCCCAGGAACGCTCCTTATGTCAGGATAATCTTCGGAAAGATGGCCTGTATGCCCAGAAATTACTGTCCCAACACATCCATTAAGAAGAAGAGGAAGCAGACAAATATAAAAGGCCTTATGTATCATAGAAAAGAAGATAAAAAGCTTTCAGCAAAAACTCAAGGCTTTTCGTTAGGGCAAGTTGTCATTCACCCACGATGCCATCTGTTCCAACGTCGAAAGCCCCTTATCCAAGAAAGCCATTGTTTTTCCCAAATCAGGTGTTTCATCCTCAAGCCATGTCCTTAGGGTGAGTAAATAAAGGGCTGTAAGTCCCTGCACACGTAAAAACCCCAAAATTCCCCGATGGTTAAGACCCACAGCTTCCAACATCCATGTCATCGACGTATAGCCTTGGCAAGCCAAGGAGGGGAAATCATCCGGGGAGAGAACCCATTCATGCCAAAAGCGCTTTAAGACAGGCTTATAGGGCATTGCTTCATCAAGTCTTTCCATTAAGATTTCAAAGAGGGCATCTTTTGGACTCAACCCCTCAGAAGGTACATGATGCTCTAAGACACTCTTATCGATCTTTTGAAAGAGGTGAATCATCACATCAGAAGGAGTTGGAAAATACTTATTAAAAACGCTCAGAGGAATCCCTGACACTTCAGCAGCTTTTGCGAAGGTAAAGGCTTTCCATCCTTCCTTTTCAATAACCATCAAACAGGCTTTAAAGGCTTTCTCCTTCATGGGCCAACTCTCGTGCTCGTTTATAAGCTGCTTTCACAGCATCCTTTAAAAGAGTATATACATGTCCCCTTTCTAAAACCTTAAGGGCTTCAGCTGTTGTTCCTTGGGGGCTTGTAACCTTTTTACGCAAACTTTTGGGTGATGTCTGAGAGAAAGACGCATAGGTTGAGGCCCCTAAAAAGGTTTGGAGCGATATTTTTAAAGCGGCGCTTTCGGAAAAGCCTAAAGAAAGAGCCGCTTCTATAAACCCCTCCATCAAATAAAAAACGTAAGCCGGTCCTGAACCTATAAGAGCTGTCATCTTATCAATCTCATCATCGGAGCCAACCCAAAAAATCAACCCTAGCTCTTTAAAGGCAGTCTCGAGACGTGCTCTCTCAATAGCACTTAAAGTGGCATGCGCATAAAAACCTATGACCCCTTGGCGAACGCTTACGGGAAGGTTGGGCATGGCACGAACAACTCTGGCCCGAGGAGAAAGAAGAGCTTCATAAAAGGAAATTTGTTTTCCCGCTGCAACGGAGACAACGAGGGTTTCAAAAGGCTTATACGCGGGCAAAATTTCACTTAAACGTGCGGGCTTAACTGCAAAAACGATAAGGTCTGGCGTTTTGCTGAGTTGACTGGGGGACGAAAACCATTGAACGCGTTCATCATATAAAAAGGGAGAAACCGATCCACGATGAGGGGCTATAATCCAGAAGTGTTCAAAACGCTTTTTAGAATCAGGTAAGGTTAGCCACCCTTTAAGAAGGGCTGATCCCATACTCCCACATCCCACAAGAGCAAGAGAAAGCGCCATTAAGCTTCTCCATAAGTATCCAGCATAGCCGCCATTAGAGCTTCTTCGGGGTTTTTGTCGCCCCATAATACAAATTGAAGGGCAGGATACAAACGGTCGCACTCTAGAACCGCATTGTTGATGATTTCTTCCATCTGCTCAAGAGTAGCACCTGGATTCCCCCTTAAGGTGAGGCTATAACGGAATACGGGAAGATCATCATCTGGTGAGACTTCAAAATGACCTAAGAGAACCTTAGGATTCAACATAGATAGCAGAATTTCAACATCTTTCCGCTTTGTTTGCGGGACTTTGATGTCCACAAGAGCACTAAACATAAAACACTCAAGGTCTGGTCGCCATAAGGCAAAAAGTTGATAAGAACACCAGCGCCCCTGAATTTCTGCAACAAGCTCATTCTCGACAAGGCGCTCATAGTTCCATTCAAGCTGAAAGAAGAGTTCTTCTAATAAACTTATCGGAGAGGAATAGGAATAATATGTCTCTTGAAGTTTCGGTTGCATGCAAAACTCTCTATTTGTTAACTATTGTCACCATAACGAGTATGAAGAAAAATTGCATCCCCTTTTGTTAAAAAATAAAACTTCAGAAAAAAAGCCCCTACTTTTGTAGAGGCTTTTCCAAATAAGTTTTTGATCTTATTTCTTTTCTGGGGTAGCTGGAGTTGGTGCTGAAGCCTTAGGAGTAGGCGCTGGAGCTGCAGGTGCAGTCGCTGGGGCTGCGGGTGCAGTTGCCGGAGCAGGAGTTGCCGCCTCAGGCTTTTTCTCAGTTTCCTTTGGTAAGGGCTTCCCACTCTTATCAAACAACTCAACGCTTACTTTGTCACGCAAGCTTTTGACAAGAGTAAGCATTGCTTCCTGGATCATAAGGGACTTGAGCTCATCCTTAATCTCATCAAACTTTGGGGGCTTTGCATCACGCACTTCCTCAACACGGATAACGTGCCATCCAAAATCTGTTTTGATAGGCTCAGAACTAAAGGTGTTAGGCTTTAACGAAAAAGCGGCTTCTGCAAGTTCTGCTGGAAGTTCACTCTTACGGAACCACCCAAGATCACCACCTTCTTTTGCTGTTTCATCCTTTGATTTGGATTGAGCAAGTTTTTTAAAATCTGTATTATTTTTCAAAGCCTTAATTATAGATAGGGCTACGTCTTTATTATCCACAAGAATATGGCGAACATGCACTTCCTTTTCTTGAGGGAACTTCTTTACAATATCCTCATATTTTGCTTTGACAGCCTCATCCGTAATCTTCCCCTTTACCTGACTCATAAGGTAAGATTGAGCCACAATATTTTCCGTAGCTTTTTGAATAGCTTGCTTCACTTCTGGATTGTTTTCTTCACCTGAAGCAAGGGCTGCTTTATTGATCAAATAGGAATCAACAGCTTGGTTTACAAGAATGGGGAAAAGTTTGTCCTCGGGAGCAGATTGATATTGCTTCGGAAGGCTTTCCTTTGCTTTCATGACTTCAGAATAGGTAAATTTCTGACCATCAACGATGGCAACAACAGGATCCGCTGCAAAAGTTGGCGTCGACGCACTGAGAAGTGCGATTAAACTCATTGATTTCAAAAGAGAATTTTTCATAATAGATCGTTCCTTAAAGTGGAATTTCAAACTTGAATTGAGGAGATTGCCACCATCAAGCTTCTCAATCACTAAGAAAACACTAAAACACAAGACGCAAAAAGACGCAAGAGGGGCTCTTCACAAGAGTTTAATAGATAGTTATAGTTATTAACTGAAAGGAAAGAAAATGACACAACACACAGTTGCGCAAACCCAAAAACTCCCTGAAGGGTTTGTTTATCTCCAAGATATTGATCCAAGCATTGTCCAAGACATAAGATACGCTCAATATCATAACTTTGTGGGATGTCCTCTCCCCGGCTATAATGCTGCCATAGCCATTATTTGTGAAGCAGCCGCATATGCTCTTAAAGCTGTTCAAGAAGTACTCAAACCTTTTAACCTAAGCTTAAAAGTTTACGATGCTTACAGGCCTCAAGATGCTGTGGATTTCTTTTCCAAATGGGCAGAAGATCATCAAGACCAAAGTATGAAGGCTGAATTTTATCCCACCATCGATAAAAGAAATGTCTTTTCAGAAGGATACATTGCAAAAAAATCCTTCCATACCCGTGGTGGCGCTGTAGACTTGACGATTATCCCTCTGCCTGTCCCTTCTCAAGCCCTATGGAAGCCTGGCGATCCTGTTTTAGATGGACGTCTTCCCAAAGGTCAGCGTTTTGACGATAACTCTCTCGATATGGGAACAGGATTTGACTGTTTAGATGAACTCTCGCACACAGCAAATCCCAACGTTCCAGCCCAAGCTCGAGCCAACCGCCTTTTGCTTAAATCGGTGATGGAAAAACATGGATTTGAAAACTACCATAAAGAATGGTGGCATTTTAATCTCCTTAATGAGCCCTTTCCCGACACTTACTTTAATTTCCCTGTGCAATAAAGATCTTCTCTTGCGCAACGAAAAGGAATGGGCTAGGGATAAATTATCAAGTATCTTTTCGATGAGAGTTAAATGAGCAAGCCTCTGCCTTTAATCCTTGATTGTGATCCTGGCATTGATGATTTTATTGCCATTCTCATGATTCTCGCAGCACCCGAGAAATTCAATCTCTTGGGTATTACGGTTTCAGGGGGCAATGTTCCTCTGAAATATACAACTCAAAATGCCTTGAAGGCCTGCGAGCTTGCAGGACGGCCAGATGTAAAAGTCTATGCGGGTTGCCCTTCTCCTATGATGCGCGATCTTACCTGTGAGTCAGTCGTTCATGGCGAAACGGGTCTCAAAGGCCCTGCACTTCCCATGCCCACCATGAAGGCACAATCGCAGCATGCCGTAGATTTTCTTATCGAAACTCTTATGAAAGCGGATAAAAAAGTTACCCTTGCGACAACAGGACCACTGACAAACATTGCTGTGGCCATCGTTCGTGAGCCCCGCATTCTCAATAACATCGATCAAATTGTAACCATGGGCGGATCGATGTTGCTGGGAAATATTACGCCCGCAGCTGAATACAATTTCTACGCTGATCCAGAAGCTGCTCATATTCTTTTAACAAGTGGGAAGCCCCTTACTCTGGTGGGCCTAGATGTAACCCATCAAATTCTCACCTCTCCTGAGTGGCTTAGCGAACTTAAAGCCTTGGAGAACCCTGTTGCTGACACCCTTGTTGAAATGCTGAAAGTCCATGACTATGATGTCAAAACTTTTGGACTTGCTGGAGCGCCTCTTCATGACCCTGCTGTCATTGCTTACCTTTTAAAGCCCGAGCTTTTCAAGGGAAAATTCGTGAATGTCGAGGTCGATCTTTCCTTTAATATTACACGGGGTCGAACAACAATTGATTGGTATAATAAGAGACATTTGGAGCAAAACGCTCATGTTCTCAATGAAGTCGATGTAAAAGGCTTTTTTGATCTTACGACAGATCTTTTATCCTCTTATGGCGCCCTCTCCTCCTCCCAGAAAAAAGAGCGGATGTCATGAAAAAAATTCCCCTCATTATGGATTGTGACCCAGGTCTCGATGATGCCGTTGCTATTCTTTTAGCTTTGGCATCATTAGATGAAATCAATCTTTTAGGCATTACAACGGTTGTTGGGAATTGTCCCATTGAACAAACGGAACAGAACGCCCGCCGGATTTGTGAGCTTGCAGGCCGCCCCGATATGAAGGTTTACAGAGGCTGTCCCCGCTCTTTCTTTGATTTTGGATTTAGGTCCTCATTTACGGATTATGTTGGGTCTGATATTCATGGGGAAACAGGCCTTGGAGGCTGCAAGCTTCCCCCGCCTACTCTACCGCTTCAATCCCAAAACGCGGTCAATTATTTTATTGAAACCCTTTTAAACTCTCCCACAAAAATTACGATCGCGGCTTCTGGTTGCCTGACCAACTTGGCTTGCGCTTTCATTATGGAGCCACGTATTAAGGAAAAGATTGAAAAGCTTGTCATCATGGGAGGATCTATCGGCATTGGGAATATAACCCCAGCTGCAGAGTTCAACTTTTATACTGACCCTCAAGCAGCTTATGTTGTTTTTACCTCTGGAGTTCCCATTGTCATGATTGGGCTCGATACAACCCGCAAAACCCAAACCTCTGAAAAATGGCTTGCAGAAATTGAAGCCCTCGGCTCTCCTGTTTCTCAAGCCGTTATTGATATGTTGTCTTACTATCATCGACCTGATGCCTTCCTTGAAGTTGGCGTAAGCGGCGGAGTCCTTCACGATCCCAACATCATCGCCTATCTGATCAAACCTGAACTTTACAAAGTACGGGAAGCCTACGTTGAAATAGACATTTCCTCAACCGTTCTCGCAGGCCGTTCAACCGTTGACTGGCATGGAAAATTGGGCCGCAAGCCAACGGCCACTGTGGTGAATGAGGTTGATGTGAAAGGATTTTTCGCCCTTCTCACTGAACGCCTACAACGATATACTGCTTACAAAAAAGCATAAATATGCAACATCAACCACCTTTCGCCCATGGGATTTCCCCTCGCCTTACGCAATCTATGGGCTTTTTAGAAATTAATCGGGAAGCGATCCGTCAGAATTATACAACTCTAAAGTCCCTACTTCCCAAAACCACCTGCGCTGCCGTCTTAAAAGCAGATGCCTATGGTTTTGGGTGCAAGGAAATCGCCGCACTCTTATTAAATGAAGGGTGTACGACCTTTTTTGTCGCCCATCTTGAAGAAGGGCTTTTGTTGCGAAGCTTTATTAAACAGGGTCAAATCAATGTTCTTTCAGGATTCCTCCCAGATACAGAAGGTTTGTTCATTGAAAACGCCTTAACCCCTGTTATCAATGACATGGGAATGCTGAAAAACTGGGTAAACAAAGCCAAAGAAACGGGGAAGAAGCTTCCCTGCATCCTTCACATTGATACAGGCATGCATCGCTTGGGCTTTGATCATACAAATCTCATACAACTTTATGATTCCTTAAGTATCTTGAAAGGTCTCACTATCACCTGTGTTATGAGTCACCTCACTTCCTCCCCCGATTCAAAAAGCTCCCTCAATACAAAACAAAAGGCTCTTTTTGATGATTTTCGTCGTCATTTTCCTCAAGCAAAAGCAAGCCTCGCAGATACAGGAGGAATTTATTTAGGAGAGCCGTATCATTATGATATCGCTCGCCCAGGCAAAGGATTGTTTGGCCTTTTCAAAGCTCCGGAAGGGTCACCACCTCTCACGCCTTGCCTCAAACTCTATGCCCGCATTCTTCAGGTACACAATGCCCCTAAAGGGGAAAGTGTGGGCTATGGCGCGACACATACGCTCACGCGGAAGAGCAGGCTTGCAACACTCGGTATTGGCTTTGCTGATGGCTATGATCGACGGCTTAGCAACAAAGCTTTCGCTTGCATCCAAGAATTTAAAGCCCCTGTGGTAGGGTGTATTTCTATGGATTATACCGTGATTGATGTCACAGATGTTCCTGAATCTCTCTGTGTTGCGGGGGAGTGGGTCGAGCTGGTTAATGAGATTTTTACCCTCGACCATCTCGCTGATTCTATTCAGACGATCTCTCGTGAGCTTTCAACCGGCTTTGGTAAACGCCTCTCTCGCGTGTATAAATAGCACTTACTTCAGTATGTGAAAGAAGATAGCCTAACTTCAAATGGAGACCTGTTAGCATTCTGACAAAGCCCTATCATCATTCAGATACATACACACACCACGTAAGCAAAAACCCCTACACCCCGATACTCCACAGTCATGATCAAAGCAGACGTCCCAACAATCGCTTTGCTGTGTGCAAGATGTGACAGCATTTAAATCTGTAGGAGTTAGAGCCATATAAGAAAAGAGCATAGCGTGTAGAATAACTGCTCCAATTTTTGTGACGTTTTTAATAAGCATTTTTTCCATTTCTCGTTTCGTGTATCTATAATGTAACAAAAAACAGTTAATATACTGTAAAACAATGGTAAGCTTATAAAAAACAAACACATAAGAGGAAGCTATGGCTAAGATTCTATTTGTTGATGATGAACCAGATATTGAACTTCTCACCAAGCAAAAATATCGAAAACAAATTGCAAATGGTGCTTTTGAGCTTTTCTTTGCCTTGAATGGTGAAGAGGCCCTTCATATCATAAAAAACACCCCTGACCTTAAAGTTATGGTCACAGACATCAACATGCCACAAATGGATGGTCTTGTTCTTCTTGATAAGGTTAAGGAAGCCAACCCACGCATAAAAACGATCGTGCTCTCCGCTTATGGGGATACTCAGACCTTACGCACTGCGATGAATAAAGGTGCTTATGATTTTGTTACGAAACCCATTAACTTTACAGAGCTCGGGACTCTCATTGAAAAAACACTGACTCAGTGTAAAGAAGAACCAATCCCTCTTTTCACCTATCAACTTATCCTTGCCTCCGCCTTTCCCAAGCGTGTTGACCTAAATAGCCCCCACCAAAAAACCTTCGTTTTATGGGATGCTTTTGATTTCGATAAGGAGCACCTTCTTTCTTTTGCCCTATCGGTTTTACCCTCTCCTCTTCCTATAGAACTTGCAACGACCGCAGCTCATAGCCTTCTGCGTTCTTCATTAGGAGAAAACCCAAATCTTTCTTTAAAAGAGTTTGAGAAAAAATTGTCCACCATTAACCCAGCCCTGAAAGCCCATACTCTCATTAGCCAATACCATAAAGGAACCCACGCCTTTTCTTTTCGAACAAATGGAGAGTTTAAAGCAACCCACATCACAGGGAAAGAAAAGAGTGCTTTGAGTGTCTCGCAAACAGCTCTGCTTAGTTTAGGAGATGTCGTGACACTTGAACACATACCTTCAAGCTCATCTCTCTCCCTTTCTTGCATTAAAGAGTCTTAGGAGGAAATAAGCTCCTTTTTAAAGACTACCTCATGACGTAACTTCCAAATCCCCAAGAGATTTGTCAGCACCAAAAGACCCCCCGAAAGGCTCATAACGGTAACCGCATGGCATTGTTCTAAAAAGGAAAACCCAATAAAAGCCAATGTGGCAAAGATGAAATAGCCAATACGCCCAGCCCGTGGAAATAACCAATGCGCTGCTTTTTCTCCAACGGCCAAGTATGCGATGATTGTCGTATACCCTGCGATAAAAATAAGAACTGCCATAAAAATATCCACATAAGGGAGATAATGGGAAAAGGCAGAAGAAACAGCATGGCACGCGGGGACATCGGTCTTCCAATATCCTGTCACAAGAACAACAAGAACACTCATGGTACAAATTAATGAATCGGTTGCTACCCCAAAAATAGAGAGACACGCTTGCGTTCCGGGATCACGCGCTTGGGATTCGCTTTGAATAATGGAATCATACCCAATTCCTAGATCTCCCGAATAAACTGCTCTTGCTGTACCCAACTGAAGGGCTGTGAGCATACTACTTCCAACAAACCCACCAACGGCTGCATGACCCGTAAAGGCCGTCATAAAGATATCTTTGAAAAGATGAGGCAGCTCTGGAGCATGCAGTAAAATGACGTAAAGACAAAGGGCAACATAACCAATGATAAAAGGAGGCATGAGAGCTGTTGAAATATTAGCCAAGCGTCGAATCCCCCCAAACCCACCATAGAGCGTTAAAATTAGAACTGCTGCTAAAATAAAATAATAATGGGATGGAGAAAGATCAGCGAGGGTATCTGTCACCACAACAAATTGAGAAATCTCCACACCATAAATGGCCAAAAGGGAGCAGTAAAGAACTGGAATAGTTTTCGAGAAGAACTTGGTTTGAAACGCTCTTTGAAGGTAGATCATTGGGCCACCATGATGGCCTTGGCGCCCATCATCAATACGAAATTTCATCCCTAAATATATTTCTGCATACTTAATTAATGTTCCACAAAAAGCAGCAACCCATAACCAGAATAGCGCTCCAGGCCCGCCAAGATTAACGGCTGTTATTACAATAACAATATTTCCTAACCCCACCATCCCACCAACGGAGGCAAAATATACACGAAAAGGATTTATCCCCTCTCCGCCCTTTGATGACCTTTGGACAGCGCGAATTGTGCGTATGGGATGAGCCAAAACGCTTAATTGATAAAACCCCGAGCGAAAAGAAAAATAAAGGCCAACAGCGGTAACAATTGTAAACCCAACATAGCTCCAGTAAAAGGATTCAATGGTTCCTAAAAAGGCAAAGAGTAAATCTATAGACATCGTCGTGCTTTCTTAAAAATTGTGACTGAAATAAAAAGGATAAAATAGGAAAATAAAGAATGCGCAGCTTAGCTGCGCTTTTTGAGAAAAGCAACCTTGTGGAAATCTATAAGCAATCGTACTTCCTCTTTAAGTTTAAGCATTCAACACCCAAGTCGTAATTGATGTAATCATGTTGGATTCCCGCTAGGGTGTCAAGAAGAATTATCGAGAAAAAGAAGGTGGGGCAAGGGCAATCTGCTTGATAGTCCCGCTGTTTGATAGCAGGCCTCAACCTTGAGTATGGCTCTGGACTCCGCGGTAAATCCGCGGAGCGTCCCTCAAGGATTACTTGTGCCTCGAGCTTCCTCAAGGGGTAAAACAGTTTTCATGTGAGGATATCACTCTTCTTAAGAGGACGCCAGTCTGAGTGACACCTCCTACTCGATTTTGCTGTTGCTTGATTAAGGTACTCACTGAATTTTGAGGTTTTTTTCTTTCACCCTTCATGATATGCCTCTCCAATCACCAACTTTTGTGATTAACTCTCTAAAAGAGTCGATTTTGATTGAGGGCTGCTTTGATAAATGAAATAAATAAAGGATGAGGCTTAAACGGGCGCGATTTTAATTCCGGATGAAATTGAACGCCGATAAACCATGGATGATCCTTGCGTTCTACAACCTCTGGTAAAACGCCATCCTCTGTCTTTCCTACAATGTAAAGACCTGTGTTTTCAAGTTCTTTTACATAAGCGGTATTGACTTCATAGCGATGACGGTGCCTTTCAGAAATGTGGGCATTGCTATAGATATCATAGGCTTTTGAATCACGGGACAGTTGGCATGCATAGGTTCCAAGCCGCATGGTCCCCCCAAGGTCACCACCGGGAAAGTATTTTAGAACCACATCTCCCTTTGCCCATTCTGTCATAAGGCCCACAGCCGGCATTGAAGTCGGCCCGAATTCTGTGGAATTGGCCTCCTTATGCTTGCCTATATTCCGGAGAGCTTCAAGGACAGAAAGTTGCATGCCAAAACAAATCCCAAAGAGGGGAATCTTGTGTTCACGGGCATATTCGATGGCTAACATCATGCCCGTGGTTCCTCGAACGCCAAACCCGCCTGGGATAAGAATTCCATGAAGAGGGGAAAGGCGTTCAACTAGAAGGGCTTTGCTGCCGTTTTCTAGCTCTTCCGCGTCGATCCATTCGATGTTGACATGGACTTTGTTGGCAATGCCGCCATGGATCAGGGCTTGATGAAGAGACTTATAGGCATCAACAAGACAGGTGTATTTCCCCACAACACCAATGGTAACGTCGCCTTCAGGACGGTTGACGATGTCGACAATTTGCTCCCAGATTGTCAAATCTGGAGGGGTCTTGGCTTCAAGGGCAAAATGTTTACACACTTCCTCATCCAGGCCTTGTTGATGGTAACTAATGGGGACTTGATAAACGGTAGAGACATCTAAGGCCTCAATGACGCATTCTGGCTTTACGTTACAGAAAAGCGCCAACTTGCGCCGTTCTTCAGCTCCGATGGGACGGTCGCTGCGACACAAAAGGATGTCAGGTTGAATTCCCTTGCTTTGAAGCTCTTGAACAGAATGTTGTGTTGGTTTTGTTTTAAGCTCACCCGCTGTTGGAATAAAGGGAACAAGGGTTAAATGAATATATAGAGAGTTGCGATAGCCCACATCGTTGCGAAGTTGACGAATTGCTTCAAGGAAGGGGAGGCCTTCTATGTCCCCAACAGTTCCGCCGATTTCACAGATGACAAAGTCCGCTGTCTCGCTGTTCTTTAAAATAGCAGCCTTAATAGCATCGGTGATGTGAGGTATGATTTGAACGGTGGCGCCGAGGTAATCACCTCGCCTTTCCTTTGCAAGGACGTCTGAATAAATACGTCCCGTTGACACCGCGTCATAGCGGGTTGAATTCACTCCTGTGAAGCGCTCATAGTGACCTAAATCGAGGTCCGTTTCGGCTCCATCGTCTGTGACAAAGACTTCCCCGTGCTGAAAGGGGTTCATGGTGCCAGGATCCACATTCAGGTAGGGCTCTAATTTGCGGAGTAAAACCTTATATCCTCTTGCTTGGAGAAGGGCACCCAAAGAAGCGGAAGCAATTCCTTTCCCTAAGGAAGATACGACCCCACCAGTTACAAAAATAAAACGTGCCACACTTTCCTCTTGGGTCTGCCGTTTTGAAAGGCTTTAATCAGTGGCTCTTTTTAAAGGAGAGCCTGATTGAGATGGTGGACTAGATGTCCCGCTTTGGGGAACTCTATCTAAAATTGAAGAGGGCCTGCTTTGATGGCTTGCTGAAATGGCAAGTCCAAGGCTTGTTGCTAAAAAGCAAATTGCTAAAATTGCTGTTACATGGGTTAAAAGATTAGCTGACCCCCGGGTTGTCATAAGGCCGCCCATGGTGCCACTTCCAAGACCCATCCCGCCTTCACTGCGTTGGACTAAAATCACGCCAATCATGGCTCCTGTGATTAAGAGGTGAATTACAAGTAAAATTGTTTGCATCGTCTTGATCTCGTCCTTATATCTGAGGGGTACTTTAAGGCGAAATTTCGTGAATTTCCAGCGGAAAATGGTTAAAGTGAAAATAAACCCTATCTTGACGGGAACAGTAAATTTCGAGTAGATGAACCATGCTCTTTTTATGGCGGGTGTAGCTCAATCGGTTAGAGCGCCAGTTTGTGGTACTGGAGGTCGTGGGTTCGATTCCCATCACTCGCCCCATTGAGATAGAGGAATTTCTAAGTTTTATCTGCTTTGTGAGTCTAAGTCTTGCAAGGTCTTCTTTTGCCAAATCACATAAATCCCCAAAAAATCCCATTTCTTTATTTATATCTCCCAAAAAATCTTATATGATCAGATAAGGAGTAATGAAATGCCCAAAATATCTCTAGAAAATCTTCCAGAAGTTATTGTGTCGAGCTCTTCTTCAACAAAGCTAATTTCTCGTTATCTTAAAGAGGGTAAGCTTCGTAAGCTCGCTTCACGGCTCTATACAAGAAATTTAATAGATACTCCTGAACTCATTACCAAAAGAAATCTTTGGCCAATTGTGGGGTCATTCTTTCCAGGAGCCCTTATTACAGACCGTACAGCCATAGAAAATAAGCCTGCCTCAGATGGGTCTATTTTCTTAATTGCCTCGAAAAAAAGAAATATTACCTTGCCCGGTATTATTTTGCGCCCTCGAAAGGGAATTCCTCCACTCCCTTCTGACCGTCCCTTTATAGGTGGTCTTTTCCTTTCTTCTCAAGGAAGAGCTTTTCTTGAGAATATGAAATCCTCAAGAGCTCGTAAAGGATCTATCTCAAGGACACTCTCTCGTTTAGAAATTGAGGAACAGCTTGAAGCTCTCTTACAGCGAGGAGGCCCAGAAGCCTTAAATAAATTACGGGATGAGGCTTTTAAGATTGCCCCTCTTTTAAAATTAGAAAAGGAATACAAGCACCTTGATAAGCTTATAGGAAGTTTGCTCAGGACAAAGCCACACCCTCTTCAAAGCCTTACAGGAATTGCAAGGCAATTTGGATTTCCTTATGATCCTAACCGGCTTTCTCTTTTTTTGAAGTTACAAGAAAACCTTATGAGGTCGGCTCCTGTTTCCCGATTAGCTCCCTCGCTAACTCCAGAAGCTCTTGCAAATCTCGCCTTTTTTGAAGCTTATTTTTCGAATTTTATAGAAGGGACTGAATTTGAGATTAATGAGGCCTTTGAGATTATTTTTAAAGGCAAAATTCCTCCACAACGTCCAGCAGATGCCCATGATATTTTAGGAACCTTTAAGATTGTTTCAGATACCCAAGAGATGAGTAAAGTTCCTAAAACTTTTGAGGAATTGCTGGACCTTCTTAAAACACGACATGCCATGATTATGGAAGGTCGGCCTGATAAAGGACCTGGGCAATTTAAGACAGTCCTAAACAAAGCAGGAAGCACTGTATTTGTTTCTCCTGACTTAGTTGTCGGCACTCTAAAAAAGGGGTTTGAGATTTATCAGTCTCTTGAAGTTCCTTTCCATAAAGCTATTTTTATGATGTTTCTTGTTGCAGAAGTTCACCCTTTTACCGATGGAAATGGGCGCATTGCGCGGGTGATGATGAATGCTGAGCTGATTTCTTCCTTAGAACAGCGCATTATCATTCCTACAGTTTATAGAAATAACTACCTCAGCTCTTTAAGGGCGCTTTCTCTTCATGAAATTCCAGAACCTCTCATTCGCACATTAGATTTTGCCCAAAAGTATACCCTCAGCCTTGATTTTAGTGATTATAAAAAGGCTTGCCTGTATCTCCAAAAAACAAATGCTTTTCTTGATCCTAATGAAGCGGATGCCAGCGGTTTGCGGCTAATTTTACCACCTGCAGATATTGGATACCTCTAAGCCTTGGTATCTCACACTAAGGACATCAAGGAACGCTCTCGAATCTTTAGTGTACGTACATTTGATCAGTCGAGGGTTATGGATTTATATCAATTCTGTCTGTCTTGGACAATATTTATCGGATGTGTGGTCTATGCGGCGACATTTTCCCATTCCGTATTTCCATGCACTAGAGTCCTTGTAAATCCAAGCGATAGAACAACAAGTAGCGATACCCACCCCTCCAGATATAGACGTAACTAGATTACTGTCGTCACTATGTCTCTTGCAGTTCTCAGTTTTCCAGATTGTGCATGTTATTTTGTCAGGGTCTGATGACGTGTGTTCCATACATGAGAATCGTTACAAGCACTATATTTAGAAGGATCATTTTCAACATGTTTCCTTTAAGGATTAAGGGAGTAATGGTATATTTGGATGATTTTATTGAAGATAAAAATCCTTACGTGTCTAAGAAACTCCGCAATTTTCTTGACCGACTTGGATGCTTAAGCTTACGTAAGGCTTTCGCTTCGATTTGACGGATGCGCTCACGAGTCACAGCGAACTGTTGTCCCACTTCCTCTAAGGTGTGGTCCGTGTTCATGCCGATACCAAAGCGCATACGCAAGACGCGCTCCTCACGAGGGGTAAGGCTAGCAAGGACACGAGTCGTTGTTTCGCGCAAGTTTGAAAGCACAGCTGCATCCACAGGAACAACCGCATTTTTGTCTTCAATAAAGTCGCCCAAATGACCATCTTCCTCATCTCCAATAGGGGTTTCAAGACTGATAGGCTCTTTAGCAATTTTCATGACCTTACGAACTTTATCAAGGGGCATCTTGAGCTTATTGGCAAGCTCTTCAGGAGTGGGCTCCCGTCCAATTTCATGAAGCATTTGCCGCGAGGTGCGGACAAGCTTATTGATCGTTTCAATCATATGAACGGGGATACGGATGGTGCGGGCTTGATCGGCAATAGACCTTGTAATGGCTTGGCGAATCCACCAGGTTGCATAGGTTGAAAACTTGTATCCGCGGCGGTATTCGAACTTATCCACAGCCTTCATAAGGCCAATGTTGCCCTCTTGAATGAGGTCTAAGAATTGAAGGCCGCGGTTTGTATATTTCTTTGCGATGGAAATTACCAGACGAAGATTCGCTTCAATCATCTCCTTTTTGGCGCGCGTGGAATCACGCTCACCCTTTTGGACAGTGCCTAGAATACGTCGAAACTCAGAAATGGGGAGACCGGATTCATCGGCAACCTCAGCAATAATCTTGCGGATTGTAAGCGCTTCTTCCTTATGTTTGTCTAGGAAAGTCTTCCATCCCTTGCTGGATAGAGTTTCAAGTTTGTCAAACCATTCAGGAGCAAGTTCGCTCCCATAATAGTTCTCAAGGAAAACTTCTCGCTTTACGCCTGCAGCCTCAGCGAGACGTAAAAGACGCCCTTCAAGGCCCACGAGCTTACGGTTAAGGGTATAAAGTTGCTCAACAAGTTGCTCGATACGAGAAGAGTTGAGGTGAATTCCCTCCATCAATTCAATGAGTTCTTTGCGGATCTCCTCATATTTTTTTTCAGTCGAAGCAGAAGCCTTGGCTCCTTTTTGCAGGGATTTCAAACGTTGTTCTTGAAGTTTGCGAAGCTGAGTATAGGTTTTAGCAATTTGGTTAAATGTTTCTACGACCTTGGGACGAAGGGAGTCTTCCATGGCTGAAACTGAGAGACCCGCACTTTCATCATCATACTCGCTTTCTTCTTCAATCTCCTCCTCCGCAAGAGGTGTATTTCCCAGAAGATCGTCCTCTTCATCAAAATTGTCCGCATCTTCTTCAGAGGGACCATTGGTATAGGTTGATTCAATATCGATAATATCCCTTAAGAGCATTTGATCTTTGTTGAGAGCATCGCGCCACGTCACAATAGCGCGAATGGTAAGAGGGCTTTCGCAAATAGCTCCAATCATCATTTCACGACCGGATTCAATACGTTTTGCGATTTCAATTTCCCCTTCGCGAGAAAGAAGCTCAACACTGCCCATTTCACGCAGGTAAAGGCGAACGGGATCATCAGTCTTTCCTACTTCACTCGCCTCAACAGTTTCTTCTTCCTCGTTATCTTTTGCAGTCTGCTTGGTTTTGTCCTCTTGCTCGGCCTCTTCATCTTCAACAATGTTAATTCCCATGTCCGAAATCATAGACATAATATCTTCGATTTGCTCGGAGCTTAATTTATCTTCGGGGAGTGTCTCATTGAGTTCTTCATAGGTGATGTATCCACGCTGCTTTCCTTGGGCGAGAAGTTGTTTAACGGCCTTTTCTCCCAAGGCCGCATTTTTGTTTTCCTTTTCCTCAAGAATCGGTGTTTCTGCGGTTGAATTTGCCATCTTTGCCATTAAATCTGTCCTTTAAATATCCTGAAGTACTAAACCATAATTTGAGCGCTATATACAACTTAATCCTGCAACATGGTGTTTTTTTTCAACACTTTCAACCTCTGCCAAGCTTCGTCGGACATTTCCTCCGCCAATGAATTTTGGGCTGAGCGGAGATCGTCTTTTGTACCGCGATGCTGGATGCGGTTAAAAATTTCCTTCCATCCTTCCCGTGCTTCTTCTAAAGAAGCAGAAGGCTTTGCAAAAGCCCCATGAATAAGGACTTGCGGAGAAAGAAGTTCCTCTACTTCTCTCGAAAGTCCTTGTTTAAGAAGAAAATCTTTTAAATTTTCCTCCTGAGAGGAATTTTGAGTATAAAATCGCAACATAGCCTCTCTTATCTCATGAAATCGAGGATTTTTTAGTTCTAAAAAAGCTAAATCATCACTAATCTCATCTAGTAAGTTGGGATGATTTACTATAATTGCAAGAAGAAGTTGTTCTTGAATTGAGAATAAATTTAAATTTTTCCGATTTGGAGGTAAAAACTGCGTATTTCTTTGGCTTTTTTGGATAATTTTTTGATAAAAAAGGTCCTTAAAGGCGAAAAGGTAGTGCTTACGTATATCGCTATTCGTTAGGGAGTGGGCCCATAGATTGTATTGTTGCTGAAGGGCTGTACGTTGCTCAGGAGTTTTAAACTGTTTTCCTTGGGTAAAAAATATCCATACGGTGTCGAGAAGAGACTGAACGCCTTTAAGAAGCTCTTCAAAAGCCATTCCCTTTCGAAGCAGACTATCGGGATCTTCTCCTTGAGGGAGGAAAAGAAATTTTAAGGAATGGCCTGGTTTTAAAAGGGGAGCAACACGTTCAGTTGCGCGCATGGCCGCTTTCAAACCTGCTGCATCCCCATCAAAACAGAGGACGGGCTCAGGATCGAGTCGCCAGGCCAGGTGAATTTGGTCTTCTGTAAAAGCTGTCCCTAAAGGGGCAACGGCTCCCTTATAACCAGCTTGATGGAGGGCGATAACATCCATGTAGCCCTCAACAACAAGAAGGGGATCTGAGGTTTGTTTTCCCTTCGCAAAGGGATAACCGTAAAGATTTTTCCCCTTTGAAAAGAGAGGAGTTTCAGGAGAATTAAGGTACTTGGGCTCTCCCTTCTCTAAAAGACGCCCTCCAAAAGCAATCACTTGCTTTTTCGCATTATGAATAGGAAACATGAGACGACCGCGAAAACGATCATAGGGCGGTTTATTTCCTTCACCTTGGACTAAAAATCCGGCATCTATAAGGACTTTTTCAGAAAATCCCTTGTCTTTAAGGTGCTTTTCTAAAGCATGAGGCTCATGAGGAGCATAACCTATCTCGAATTTCTTGAGAGTATCCTTGGTAAGCTTGCGCTCTTCCGTATATCTCAAGACGCCAGCATGGCTCGATAACGAAAGGTTTTTCTGAAACCACATATTGGCGTGTTGAAGGGCCTCTAAAAGCGGGGTAAAATCTTCTCGAGCTTGGGTTTCATTGGTAAGCATACCTGAGGGCACCGAAAGCCCCACACGAGAGGCTAGCTCTTTGATGGCCTCCATAAAGGTATATTTTTCTACCTCCATAAGAAAACGAATGGCATCTCCATGAGCTCCACAACCAAAGCAGTGATAGAATTCCTTCTCATTGTTTACTGTGAAAGAAGGCGTTTTTTCATGGTGAAAGGGGCACAGCCCAAGGTACTCACGCCCTTTACGAGTTAACTTAACTTTTGCCCCCACAATTTCTGAAATTGAAAGGCGTGAACGCAGTGTATCTAAGAACTTTCCACGGATTTCCAAAACAGACCTTTAGTTGATGATTATTTATTTAGCTTTCACAGGAGCATTTGTGTTAAGTCGTGTTCCATCACTGAAGTGAAGGGTAAAGGGAATAACGTCTTCTTCAGAAAGAGGCTGGTTAAGATCCATCAACATAAGGTGAGTTTTCCCAGGCTCTAAAAAAATATTTCCTTTCGCTGGGATACTAATGGCTGTAGTCTCTCGCATTTCTAGGCCAGAGCCATTGTCAGTAATTGTATGCAATTCGCATCTCCTGGCAACTGCTGAAGAGGCAGAGACTAACTTAACTTCTTGGTCAGATGTATTGGTGAGCTCCATATAGGCTGCGGTATTCTTTTCTGTGGTCGCGCGAACCCAAGGGTTTTGCACCTGAAGATCAGCAAAGGCAGTTGAACTTAAAACAAAGCTTATTATCAGGAGAAGGGCAATGCATTCTTTCATTTTTCCTCCAGTTTAGTATATTGTTCATTAATAAAAAAAACAATGAAGCATGCAAGCACTAAAGAAATACTAATGGAGCTTAAGGCAAAAACATAATCACTTGCTCCATAAACAGGGGCTCCGTAAGCATAATTTCCTTTCCAATTATAACGCAAAAGCCATCCAATGAAAGGCTGAAAAATCACGCCGCTTAACATGCAAATCATGTTATGAAATCCACCCGCCGTCCCACTGACAGAGATAGGGTTCAGAGCGCACGTCATAGAAAAGGCTAAAAATTGCCCTCCCAAGAATACTCCTGCGATAAACAAAAGGAGGGTTAAAATCCAAGGGTGGAGATGCGGAATATAAAAAACAAGGGAAAGGAAGACAAAGGCTCCTAAAGCTGAAATAAACACGGGAAATTTGTAACCCTTAAGCCGACGGGAGAGAAAGGGAAAAAGAGGAGCCCCAAGACCAATCCCAGCGTATAATGCTGAAACAATACCCCCTGCCTTTGATTTATCAAAGTGATAGACAGACATAAGAAAAGGAGGCCCCCAAAGATCTGCAAACCCAGAAAGAGGAAGGTACATGAACCCCCCATATAAAGCGATCAGCCAAGTTTGTGGTTTGGAGATTACCTCAGCAACACTTTTAAAAAGACTTGAGGGAGGATGATGGCTCTGCCCGTCGCCATGGCTTTTTAAGACTATTTCTTCTAAATGATCAGGAGCTTTGTCACGAACAACGCTCCAACCCAAAAACGCAAGGGCAAAACCAGCAAAAGCCACATACCACATGGCTTCTCGCCATCCAGCAATTTCTACAAGCCAGCCCATGGGATAGCCGGCAGAAACACCTCCTATGGTGCCTAAGAGGAGGCTCATACCCACAACGAAAGGGAGTTGATCTGATGGGAACCAAATGGTTCCGAGCTTAAGACAACTTAAAAAGGCAAAAGCTGAGCCTGCGCCGATCATGGCACGTCCAAAGGCTGCAACATAGAGAGAATCTGCGGAGGAGAAAACAAGAGCGCCCAAGCTGCATAAAATAGCAGCAAAAGTAAGTAAGCGCCTTGGCTTAAAAAGATCCATAAGAGCCCCTATTGGAATTTGAAGGATAGAATAAGCATAATAATAACAGCCAGTAAGAATTCCCAAAGCGCATCCATCCACATGAAAGGAAGCCATAAGGTCATCAGCCATAACACCGGGGGACACACGCAACATAAATTGATAGAAGTAAAAAATGGCAGCACTTCCCCAAATGAACCAACTTTTTGAAAAGAAGAAAAAAATAGGTCTCGCAGAAATTGAAATTGAATTTGAATTTGAATTTGTCATGACACTCATTACTCTTATGTGTACAAAGTGGATAGATTACCTATCCTTTTTTTATGGGTCAACCAGGAAAATCACCTAAAAACTATTCCCTCTCTGGATAGGCTTCTTGAATGAAGATAGCCGCTAGGGTTGCAAAAATTAAGGCGACAATAAGACTTGTTAGGGCTATTTGATAGGCAGCTTTCGTGTAAAGACGAATGCCATGTTCATAGCCATTCTCCCAAAAAAGATCTAAAAGCTGCCCAATAAAAGGCTGAAACACAATGCCGCTTGTCATGCTGACTAAATTTTGGAAACCGGCGGCCATACCACTAACGGAAAGGGGGTTAATTTCACAGACAATTGAAAAGGCCATAAACTGTCCGCCAAGCATAATACCTGCAACAAAGAGCGTGCTGTGTGCAAGAGAAGGAGGAAGAAAAGGGCTATAGACAACGATTGCAAAGGCGCAAAGGGTGCCTATGGAAGCACAAAGCAAGGCGATTTTAAAACGTTTTAAACGGTCAGATAAGAAAGCGAATAAAGGTGTTCCTATCCCAACACCCATATAAAGTAAGGTCGTTGAAAGAGAAGCCATTTGCTTGTCCATATGATGAACATTGATCAAGAAAGGAACACCCCACATGTCGGCAAATCCAGCCAAGGGAACATACATCATAAAACCATAAAAAGCTAAAAGCCAGGTTTGTCTCTTTTGTATAATGACAAGGAAACCCTTCCAAAGGCCTAGACTGGGGTTACCAATGGCATGGTGTTTGTTGATATAGATTTCCAAGGATTGAGGAGGATGGTCTCGAACAAGGAGTGCTATAAGTAGAGCAATGAAAATACCACCAAGAGCTGTAATTTGTGTGGCTTCCCGCCATCCAAATGCATCCACGAGGAAGGACATGGGGTAGCTCCCCGCCACACCACCAGAGGTACCCAAAAGAAGAGTGAGCCCCACCACAAGAGAAATGCGTTGAGGAGGAAACCACAAAGTCCCAAGTTTCATACAGCTTAAAAAACCAAAGGCAGAGCCCGCCCCAATTAAAAAGCGGCTGGCAGCCCCCACGATGACCGTATCTGCGAAGGAAAAAAGAAGGCTTCCTATTGAACAGGTGAGGGCGGCAATTGAGACGAGGCGCCGCGGGCCGAACTTATCCAAAAGTGAGCCTACGGGAAGTTGAAATCCCACATATCCACAGGAGTAAAGAGAAGTTAGGATCCCAAGAGTACACGCATCAACGGCAAAATCACCCATGAGCTCTTGCGTCATCACACTGGGAGCAACACGAAGGAGGAATTGATAGCAAAAAAAGAGTGCTGCACACGCCCAAACAATCCAGCTGCGGGCTAAAGAGGGAACCATGAATCGAACTCTATACTTTTTTTAATATGGCTAAAGCCTATCGAATTGAGATTTGTCTGTAAAGAGGGATCCTCTCTTATTTTTTATTCATTCCCTTACCCCCTGATGAATTTTATTATTCCTTTCCGTCTAAGGTCATTTTCTTGTCCAAAGATGACGGGAGCCAATGATAATAAAAGGGATTGGCAAAAAATGCCAGGTATTGAGATGGCCAATTCAAAAACTGGCTTTTTAAGAAAATTTGTATAGATTAAATATAGGCTGGGTGAAGCTTGATACAAACCCTTGCAGAGGCAAAAAAACTTTCGTATAAACGAGGCAAAGGCGGGTGTAGCTCAATGGTAGAGCAGAAGCTTCCCAAGCTCCAGACGAGGGTCCGATTCCCTTCACCCGCTCCAGCTTGCAAGGTTAATCAATGAATAAAAGCAGAGTATTCGTGGTTCTTATTGGTTTTCTTCCTTCCTGTACCCCTTTGACGCGCGAAGAACAATTGGCCCTTTTTCACTCGCGTTGTATGGATTATGGATATGTGCAAGGCACAAAGGATTTTGAAAAGTGTCTTGTAAGACAAGAGATGCGCCATGAGCAACGCGCACTTCGTACAAGGGTTAACACGAAGGACGACCTTAATTTTCTTGAGCTTGAAGCGCTACGGCAACAGGAGGTCAAGCTTAAAGATAAGCAGAGCTCTTCAAGAAGCTTTTTCAAAGGGGTCTCAAACTAATTAGCAAATTTTCTTTTCATATGCTTTATGAGTTGCCTGATTTGGTCATCTGTAATTTCTGGATTAGCCGGAGGCATCGTATGATAGCCATCATTAATTCTTTTAAATATTGTTTCCTCAGAGCTTGTTTTAAGAGGGGAGGAAGAGGATGTAAAATCTGGAGCACCCCCAAGTATCGTTCCCCTTCCATCCTTACCATGACACATAGCGCAATTTTTATTATATAAAGATTCAAGGTCTGAACTCTCAGATTGAGACGCAGCCTTTTCCACGGGATGTTCTTTAAAAGCTACTTTTACTTCAGAAGGTTTCATTTCTGATGGTTTTGTTTCAGAAGGTTTTGTTTGATCGAGTTGGTCTTCTTTTGAAGGTTCTTCATTGCTTTTTACTTCTTTGCCGATCTCTTCTGGACATTCAAGCGTTTCTGAAAGCTGTGCTGAACCAGTTTCAATCTCTCCTGTCAAAAAGGCTAAAATATCGCGGGCTGTTTGACCCGATAATTTTGCGACAACACGCATATGTGCCATAATAGTACGCCATTGATCTGGACGAAATTCTTGTGGAGCGCGAGAATTATGACATGTAGTACAATTCTCCATCCAAGCTTTAGCACCTCGGGTAAAGGCGTTCTCTGCTTCTTGATTGTTGTTTTCTGTTTCACCCTTACATTGAAAAGGAGGGGCTAATAAAGTTAGCCCAGATACAACCAAAGAAAAAATTAGAAATTTAAAGTAACTTTTCATTGGAACCTCTCTAAAATCCATAAGCAATCTGTAATACAAAAGCATTATCATTGGCAGAAGTATTTTTATGTCCAGAATTAATTTCATAGGCAGCTTTGCCGACTAAACTGGGGGTAAACCAATAATCCAACCCAAAAGCGCATTGGACTTGATTTTGGTTTCTTTGTGTTGATCGTAACTGAGCATATCTAAAAACAGGCTCCCAATTAGAATGGTCAAAACGGTAAGAGGGTTGTATATACCAGCCCCGCCATCTTCCCTTAGGAATTGTATGAGCACGTGAGGAATTTATACCTTGTTCAATATACTCCCCTCTTAATGTTACCCCTTTCCAGCGGTAGTTAAAATCTCCTGCATAAGAGAAATATGTGTTTGAAGTGACTAACGTCCTTTCGTCATGTGTAAATATTCTAGCTTTTCCAACGGCCGCAGAAGCACCCACCTCAAGTCCAGATAAAGGGAAAAAACCAAGCCTTCCACCAACTAATTTTCTTCCTTTTGAATCTTTATTTGGAGGGGTTGATTCAATTTTTTCTATAGAAGTTTCTTCTTCTGTAAGTATGGCTTTAGGAGCATTAGAAGCAAACATAGCGTAATTTACCCGATTGCAGAAAAGCAAAAATTCCCCGGAAGCTTCCACACCTATATTCGACTCAGGAGAGGCTTGACCACTTTTAAATCCGGCAGGTTTAGTTGGGAGTTTATTAATCCAAGAAGAATGCAAGTTTCTGGCAAAGAAACCTAAGGGTGTTAAAAACTTCCCAGCCGTTAAGGTAATGTTATCATTAACAAATAAATTGACGTTTGCGTACTCAAGTTTTGTTTCCGTGTGCCCCTCATCATCAATTTCAAATTCAACCTCAGCACTTGCAAGAACTAAGTCTCTATAATTAAAGAGGAAAGTAGGATTAAAATGTCCGAAATCAAAGGTGCCAGCATGATGATCTTCTTTTTTAAATCCAGCATCCATATAACCATTTATGCTGAAGTTTGAATCCGCACTTGTCCATCTTTTTAATTTCTCAGAAAGCTTTGCCATATCTTGTTGTAAATTAGCAACCAACTTCTGAGGTGCTGCTAGATACCCGGTATCTTGAGGAATGGCTAAAACTTTTTCTTCTTTTTTATCAGCAACTCCTTTCTTTTTCTTTTCTGCTAAATTACTTTTCTTAGAAGGTTCGTCATTTTTTGCAAGGAATTGGACTTTTTCTACAGAATTTATATCTTTTTTAAGTGTCTCTTTTAAAAGATCTTTTACAAGTTTTAATTCCTCTCGGAGACAGGCAACTTCTTTTCTAAGCTCATCAACCTCTGAATTTGCATGGAGGCCTGGAGAAAAAACAATCAACAAACACCAGCAGATGATAGAAAATTTTTCCCCGATAGCTTTCATCATGTTTTTTTCTTTTTGAATAAACTATGAGAGAAACTTATTCACATAATCGGCCCTCAATCAAGTTTTTTTCTTTTTTCAAGACACAATTTTTTCGTTTACATTTTTATTGACTTTTCTATTTATTAGGGCACCATTCAATGCGAGTCTTTTTTAAGAATAATTCTTAACTTGCAGGTGGTACGTCAAATGCGAAATTTTGTAAATCCAATTTTACAGGGTGCTATTTTTCGGTTGTTAACGACGATTATTCTTTTAGCTGCCTTATGGGTCGGCGTTTACTGGGTGCTTTAATTTTATGGAGCATGCCTCTACTTCTTTTTGGAACCTGTTTCAAGCAAAGCATAAAGTCATTCAATGTGAGCCCCTAGGACCTCCAAGTATTGATATTAAGAATCTGACAGTTTCTTACCCTCAAAATACGGTTATCTCAAACCTAACTTGTCATTTTGACCTGCCCTCCCTTTGGGCGATTGTAGGGCCTAATGGAGGAGGGAAAAGTACGCTTTTAAGAGCACTTTTAGGTCTTCAAAAGCCAACTAAAGGAAAGGTTGTTTTTAAAGGATTTTGCCCGTGTGATGTGGCTTATTTGGCCCAACAAAATCTTTTAGACCGTAAATTTCCCCTGACTGTGGGCGATACGATTGCCATGGGCCTTTTCCGAGAGGTAGGTATTTTTAGGAAATACACCAAGGAGCAGCGTGAAAAAATGCAAAAGGCTCTTGAACAAGTCGGGCTTGCTTCCTTTGCAAAAACATCTTTGCAAGCCCTTTCAGGCGGGCAATTTCAGCGGGTTTTGTTTGCGCGCCTTATTTTACAAGATGCGCCTGTAATTTTTTTGGATGAGCCCTTTACGGGAGTAGACAGGCGAACGATCGATGATTTAATTCAGCTTGTCCATCTTTGGCTTAGGGAAAATCGCCTTGTTGTTGCTGTTTTGCATGACATGGATTTAGTCAAAGATAACTTCCCAAATACACTTTTATTGGCCCGTCAATTTTATCGAACAGGACCCACAAAAAATGTTCTAACTAAGGAAAATATATGTGCCACAACAAAGGCCTCCCAAATGTGGGAAGCTGAGGCCGGAGAAGAGTATGTTTGAGTTTTTTATCTCACCTTTTACAGACTATGTTTTTCTCAAACGTGCCCTTATGGCCTCTGTTGCTTTGGCTTTAGGATGCGGCCCTGTCGGTGTTTTGTTGGTTTTAAGACGGATGAGCCTCATGGGGGATGCGCTAGCACATGCCATTCTTCCTGGAGCTGCCATTGGATTTTTAATTGGAGGCCTCTCCCTGCCCGCCATGGGATTCGGAGGATTTATAGTTGGTTTTATCGTGGCCTCGCTTTCAGGGGCTATCTCGCGATTTACCATTTTAAGCGAGGATGCAAGTTTTGCTGGATTTTACCTCATTTCCTTAGCCTTAGGCGTTCTTATTATCTCAACCCAGGGGAGTCAAGTTGATCTCATGCACATCCTTTTTGGTACGATTCTTGCCGTTGATAATGCTTCTCTTTTAATGGTAACAGGGATCACAACATTTACCTTATGTCTGCTTGCTTTAATCTATAGGCCACTTGTGATTGAATGTTTTGATCCAGGGTTTCTCCGTGTCATTGGGGGCTGGGGAGGAATGTACCATTTTCTCTTTCTGATCCTCGTGGCCCTAAACCTTGTAGCTGCTTTCCAAGCCCTGGGTACACTAATGGCCTTAGGCATGATGATGCTTCCCGCCGTCTCCTCTCGTCTATGGGCACGTCATGTGTGGTCTCTTTTTCTTTTCTCCACCCTGTTTGCCGTTGTTTCAGGATACTTTGGGTTGCTTTTCTCCTATCATTTAGAGTGGCCGTCAGGACCGTCAATTATTTTGATTGCAGGGATCATATATGGTATTTCCCTCCTGATTGCTCCCTTCGGTGTTTTAAAACGACAACAAGGGCGTTATTAATGAAACGCTTACTTTTTTTTGCTTTTTTCTCTGTTTTCTCGACAGCTTCCTTCGCAAAGCCACTTGTGGTGACAACCTTTAGTATTCTTCAAGATATGGTCCATGTAATTGGCCAAGACAAAATTGAGATCAGAAATTTAGTAGGACCCAACCAAGATGTGCATGTGTTTGAGCCGCGTCCTGAGAACGCTAAGGATTTAACGCAGGCAAATCTTGTCATCAACAATGGTTTGGGTTTTGAAGGATGGCTAGATCGCTTGATTAAGGCCTCGGGGTTTCAAGGGCAGATAGCTGTTGCGTCCAAAGGGGTGCGTCCAATCATTTATGGAAGCAGGCGGCGACGGATTGTTGATCCTCATGCGTGGCATAGTTTAGAGAATGCTCAAATTTATGTGGATAATATTGTTGAAGCCCTCACAACGCTACTCCCAAAGGAAACCAGCTTTTTCAAGGCGCAAGCAAAGGCTTATAAAAAATCGCTAAAAATACTTCAGAAAAAAATCTATAAGAATTTAAAGGACATTCCTCCAGAAATGAGAACCGTCATTTCAAACCATAATGCCTTTGATTATTTGGGACAGGATTATAACATCAAATTTTATGCGCCTCTGGGCATCAGCACAGATTCCGAACCTTCCGCAAAGGTCATAGCAAAGCTGATTGAAAGAATTAGAAAGGAGAAAATTCGGGCTCTGTTTGTAGAGAACATTTCTAATAGGCGATTGCTTGAGCAAATCTCAAAGGAAACAGGGGTTAAGATTGCTGGGGTTCTTTACTCAGATGCCCTTTCTGAGCCAGGAACAGAAGCGGATACCTATCTCAAAATGATGACCTTTAATCTCTCCTCCCTTGTCAAAGCCCTTAAGGAATAAGGGAATGAAAAGCATCTAAGGGAAGCCTCTTGTTTTTTACTACACGTGTACATATCTTCTATGATGAATACACACGAGAGATTTGAAGGTATCGTGAAGATTATCTCTTGATAGCCCTGATCAAGAGGGCGTTTGGCTATTTATCCAGGAGCTATGATCGTTATCTCTCATGATGAAGACTTCCTAAACACCATTAACGTTACTCATTTTTATGTTATACAAAATAAAGTTCTTAAAGTGAGAAAGGCGCCAGAATGAAAACGCATGACAAGGAAAAACTCGCTCTTCAAGTAATTGACATGTGGTTAGACTATCGCTCTCGCTTGAGTACTCTTCCTGTTCCTGGTTTTCAGATTTGTATCAGGAAAAAAAATCGCATCGTTTTTAGTAAGGCATATGGGTACGCTAACCTCAACACAAAACGGAGGCAAACCACTAAGGATCTCTATCATATTGCTTCTCATTCAAAGACCTTTACGAGTTGTGCACTTTTGCAATTGGCAGAAGAAGGGAAACTTAACCTTCATCAGCCTGCTCTTGATTATCTTCCCCAACTTCGACATCATAAAGACAAGCGGTTTAAACAAATAACAATTCGCGACTTATTGTCCCATCGATCTGGCATATTTCGGGATGGGGTAGACTCTGATTTTTTTGACCTTCAAAAACCATTTCTTTCTAAAGAACAACTCATCCAAGAAACTTTATCCTCAGACCTTATTTTTACTCCGAATGAATGTTCCAAGTATTCAAATATAGGGTATTCATTGCTCGGTCTTGTCATTGAAAACGCTCTTGGGATGCCTTATCAAAAAGCCATGGAGTCTTTGGTTTTGAAAAAGCTTAAAGGGGCACATATTTTGACGGATTATTCAGACAATTCAAAGGAACTCTTTGTTGATGGGCATTCGCGTTCCCTCTGGGAAGGCAAACGTTTTCCTCTTAAACATGCCCCTGCTCTTGCCATAGCTCCTGCCGGAGGAGTTTGCGCAAATGCAGAAGATACAAGTTTGTTTTTTGAGACATTATTGCTCGGAAAGGGCCTTTTGAAAAAAGAGACGCAAAAAGAGCTTTTGTCTCTTAATTGGCCTGTTAAAAATGCTCACCGTGAGAGATATGGGCTTGGCCTTCAGTTTGAAAAATTTCCCGATATGGAGTTGGTTGGCCATAGCGGAGGATATCCTGGGTTTGCTACCTATACAACTCACGGGATAGGAACGGATTACGTTATTAGTTTTTTTCTTAATACGAATGAAGCTGTCCCCCTGAAATCCGCACGATCACTTATCCAAATATTCAATATCATAAATTCAACTTTTACGAATGATGAAGCCAAACAGGCTAGGGTAGAAGGGCCCTTAATGTCTATGTGGGGTAGTTTTTTGTTTGTGTTAACAAAGAAAAAGGGGCTGAGATTTTCCTTAGGGAGTTGGATGCCTTGTAAAGAAGCCCTTCTATTGGCAAGTAAAAATGGGGAAGAGTTTTTATGCGACAAACAAGACGGGTATGATAGTATCGGGGAAAGAATAACTTTCAAAAAAGACAAAGACGGAAATATCCTTTCAGCAAAATGGGGGAGCGGCACGTATTCTCTCGAAAAAACTTTTCTAGAAAAATTTAAGAAAGGGTTGTTGCTTTCGAGTTAAAAACCTTTTTTTGCATAGGAGACAAACAATGGAGAGCAAACTATACTACCTCGCAGTACCTTATCATGGATCTGAAGAAGAAAAAAAATATCGTACGGAAATTTCTCTCAAAGCAGCAGCCGAATTTTTACGTCAAGGGATTCATTTGTTTGCCCCTGTCATTTATGTCAATAAAATAGCTGAAGAGTTGGAGTTAACCTCCTTAAAAAAACGTAGAAAAATGGTCATGCCGTACCTCTTGGATTTCCTGAAAGTTTCAAAGGGCTTAATTTTAATTGACGTAGCTGGTTGGCAGGATTCTTGGGGCATACAACAAGAACTGAAATTTTGTTGTGAAACTCAAGTTCCTGTATACAAAGTAAATCCAGAGATGATTTACGGAAATCTTCCACAACTTTTGTCTGCTCCCCTGAATCAAAAACAAGTAGCTGAACTTATGAAAACTAGATAAGGCTAAGATCAAGCAGCTTGCGAAAACGAATATACTCAAAGCGTTTCAAATTCTAGATGCGTTGCCTTGTTGCTCGACAATTTGGAGGGAGAAAGAGCCTTAAAATGGAGAAGTTGTACTTGACGACATGAGGGCGCCGATGTGTTTTTTTCCTCGGGAGCGAGCCAGGTCTTCCTGGTGTTGCCGCTCTCTGGCCGCGGCCTTCTTTTCAGGAGAGGTGACGAGATAACACTGGTGACAGGACACACCCCGCTCATAAAGAGGAGAATGCGTATCCTCTTCCATAATAGGTCGGCGGCATATAACACTTGCAGACCTCATCGTGTATTGAAAGGACTCACTCCTATGCAGTATATTAACAACCATATTCTAGAGGCCGCTTGAGTCTCAAACTATATGACCTCGTATAAATTTAGAAAACAAACTTATCACCTTCTTTTTCTTGACACCTCTTCGCCAATAAGGAATCATAAACGAGAGGATAATTAAGGCTCACCCACAAGTGGTGTCAAAAAATAGGGGATTTGAATGATTAAAAGCATTCTCGTTACACTCGATGAGTCAGAGTCTAGTGTGGCTGCAAAAAAATTTGGCGTCTTACTTGCAAAAGATCATAAGGCCGCCCTTACAGGCATTGGTATTTTAGATCAACCGTGGATTGCAGCTCCTGAAGCCATTCCTTTGGGAGGAGCGGCTTTTAAAGTGGAGCTGGATGAAAAGCTTCTTCATGATGCAAAAAGGCGCGTTCACAAGCTAGAAAAGGATTTTACCGCTTACTGTAAAGAGAATAAGGTTGAATCTTCCATCATTGATGCAACAGGGGTTCCCGTCTTTGAAATTGAATACTTTGCAACGGAACACGACCTCCTGATCATTGGAAAAGATGCGAATTTTCATTTCACAAACGTGGATGAAACAGGTCTTTCCGTAAAACAACTCATTCGCGCAAACCCCCGCCCCGTTATTGTAACGGGACCCGAAATCCCCAATGAAAAAAGCTCGGACATCCTTGTAGCTTTTGATGGAACATTTGCCTCCTCTCGCGCTCTCCATATGGCAATTTTGGTCGGCATTCTCAAAGGAAAAACCGTTCACATCGCCCATGTAAACAGCGAGGAAAAGGCCGCCAAGGAAATCACAAACATCGCCATCAAGCTTTGTACAAACCACGGCATTAAAGCCGTGGGCCATCCTCTTGTCACTTCAGAAAAACCTGTAGTGGCTCTTTTGAAATTAAAAGAAGAGATCAAGCCTTTTATGATTGTCTTAGGTGCCTTTGGACATGCAGGGATTAGCTATCTCTTTATGGGATCTTGTGCAAAGGAGCTCTTAAAAGCAACGAGCATTCCTTTATTCATTTACCATTAGAGGTAATTGCAAAATTATGAGTCTTAGATCCTCGGAACAAGAAAAGCTTTGAAAAACAAGTTTTCCCTGCCCAAGAAGGATCCGTTTATGGGAGCGCGTTCGCCCTTACCGGCAAGTAATGATGGCCCTTATACCTTATTATCTCTGCCTTATTGTTTTATATACTTTTTGCAAATTTGATTTGAATTTGATCATAGAACCCTAAAGACTTAGATATCCAGGGGCTTGATTTACTTCATACTCCAAACTTCCTCAGCCTCGAGTCTAGCCTGTTGTCGTGTGGGGAAATACGCAATGTTTCCTCTTGAGTCTTCAATATACTCTCCGTTTAGACGGGCACAAAAGCCTTGTCTATTATAACTTGCACCTGAAAAAATCTGTATGCAGGGTGTAGATCTTTGTGCAGACGACATAACTGAAGGGGGCTGTGGTACCAGACGTTGCGAAGATTGCACAGAAGCTTCCTCACGACTCGAAGAAGATGCAGAACTATAGATGGGGGGTATAGGTGAAATATTTCTGCCCAGGTCACCTCTCATAAAGTCCGAAATAAATGGAGCAGCTATTTTACCTCTTATGGCAACGGACATTTCAAAGTTATTGGCTTCATGAGCAAGATCTCTAACTGCAGACAATAAATTAAAGGATCCTTCGCATATCAGATCATCAGCAATAATAGTTTTAGCATGTATATCACTATGTGTACTGTATGAAAAGTGAGGGTATTTTCTCTTCATTTCATCTAAGTACCTGAAGATTGGAGTTCTTTCCATTGGAGTATGATCACAGGGAGAAGTTAACGTGAACAAATGTGTTCGTACTTCCCGTGCTTCAAGGCCTCGAAGCCTTGCATCTGTAAGAGTTTGTTTTAGCTTATCAAGTCGTATGAAAGGAGAACAGATCACGATTTCTCTTCGGGCCTTTGCGAAAACTTCCTCCTCTAATAAAAGCTGGTGAGCGTCCGGAGTCCTCAGTGTATAGAGAAATTCTCCGAGTTTAAATTGATAGGCTCCTGTTGAAAAGGCGTCCGCATCATGAAGAAAATTCCCTATTCCTCTTGAGTTTTCGTATTTTAGATTTTGATAAAACTTGATACCTTGCCAAACGTCATTACCAAGCCCAAAAGCTAAGCGACCCGAAAGAGCAAGAGAATGATTTATTGAATGCTCGTTAGTCTCGGAAAGCCAATTATATGAACCTATCGTTACTCTGAACTTATCCTGAATAAGGCACTTTGCATGGTTGTCGTTTTCTTCAAAGCGTTCACAACATCTGATCATGTCTTGCCAACGCCTATCTTCTTCGGGGGGCAGCCAAGGTAAATTTTGATAATAGATGTAGATTTGAACGCCACGGCTTGCGGCCTCAACTATAGCTCTATCTATCCCTTCCCGAAACAGTTTAGCCGGAGTAACGCTATAACTTGAAATCATGACTGATTCCGTGGCTTCCCTCAAGCTCCTGAGGAGAAAGTCTGCATGATCTTGATAAGAAGTGAGATGCTCTGCTTCAATTTGACTTGAAGGAATATCTGCTCTTTTCCTTTTGAAAGAGGGCGGACTGTTGCCGTCATCCTCTTCTTGCATTGCCAATAACTCACAATGAAAAAAGAAGAAAGAAGGAGGAAGGATAAAAGAAAAGAACGTAACAACTTAATCATTCGAATAATCCACATCTCTTCCTTCATTTCTTAGGATTGACCAAACTGTCGAGAACAGCTCTATGTTGTGATATTAACCCTTTGATCCACATAGAGGTATTTACGTCATAAAGGTCACTTTGTGTTTCGGAAAGCATAAGGATCCGGGCAGCTTTGTCAGGGAAAATGAGTTTCTTGAGCTCTTCAGGATTTGCATCAAGGCTAATCCATAAATCTAATGCAGAAAGGAGGGTATGTGGTTGATCAGTTTCAAAGAGTGTTTTGAGGTTTTCTAAAACTTGATCGTTTTCTTCTTTAAACTCTTTCAACTTTAATAAGCCTATATGCGTATTTCTGTCCAAGTGGACAGAAGAAGTATCTTCCGAAGATCTGCTTTGAAGGTAGCGTATCATAGCGGACATACTTGAAAATAATCTTGTTATTTCTAACAAAGCACTTACATGAGATTCAGATAAACATTGATGATCTTCTGAAGGATATAGCATAAATGGAATGTGGTTAACCCATTGTATTTTGTAACCAGCTCGATGATGAACAGCTAAGGAACCAGCATTATCGAAGTTATCAGCCTTTGCATAAACACCCCTAAAGATCGGGTGGCGGGTTACCTTTAAATGATCTGCAATAAGCATTTCATATCCAATCTCAACATCTTGAGTGGCATCGGTAAAAAAAGGCTTTCCCAGGGCGGGATGCACTACGTTGTTTAGCATCGCTGAAAGAACTTCTGTTCCGAAACCTTTTTGCCGAGCAGTTTTTACTAAATAAATTCCTGTTTCTAACCAACCAGGGTTACAGGAATTTATAAAGAGAAATCTCCCTATTAAATCATTTCCTTCCTTCAAATAAATATTATAATGCCAAAAACTGATGGGTTCTCTAATAGCGCCTAAGTCAAGACATATCTCCTAATTTTTTTCTCAGTCTTTTCATAGGGTTAGGTTTTTAAGAACAATATCCATGG
>MEMA01000024.1 GCA_001767835.1 Alphaproteobacteria bacterium GWC2_42_16 | reverse complement strand
TCTCGGTCTCTTCCGCCGAAAACTACGTGATGATCGCCCATTCTATGTTGCTTCTTAAACGATTAGTAAAACTTTGAAGACGGGTTCTCATTTCATCCATAAAAGTTCAATGTTGCATTTATATTTTATATGTAGTATTTAGTCATTAAGTTTCAAGGAAAAAATGTTAATTATAAAGAAGTATTCAAAATAATCTAGATCTTGTTGCTTGATCAAAGCATTACAACTACTGATAGAATAGTAAGGAAATTTTCTCTCGATTTTTTAAAGTGGATAAATTTTGGGAGAAGAAAGGGTGTTTTTAAATTTTTCTCCTTCTCGTCCCAATAAAATTATTATAAAACAATAAGTTACTTTATTTCCGAGGCCTCTTCACCCCCTATTTGTTATGCCTGAAACCTGTGGATAACCCTGTTGTTCATTTTCATCCCAGATTATCCCATTGAATCCCATAAACTCCCATGATATACCATAAGAAGCAGCTCTATCCCATGATGCGAGAGAACAAGATGTAAAAGAGGAGAAATGACACTATTCCTGTCCACCTTTATTAATAAGCTTGATAAAAAAGGACGTGTGTCAGTTCCAGCTTCCTTTCGTCTCGCTTTATCTGGACAGTCTTTTCAAGGAATCGTGGCCTTTCGGTCCTATAAGCTTCCGAGCATTGAAGGGATGGGCATGGATCGGATGCAGCGCTTGAGTGAGAGTGTTGATCAACTCGACCTCTTTTCTGAAACACAAGATGATCTCACAGCGACTATCTTTGCCGATGCCCAACTGCTGGCTTTGGATGGGGATGGGCGTGTTGTTATTCCTCATCTTTTGCTTGAGCATGCCCATATTAAGGATGCAATAGCTTTTGTGGGGCGAGGAGCGACTTTTCAGCTTTGGGAACCAAAGCACTTTGAAGCCTATCAAAAAGAAGCGCGTCAGCGGGTTCAAGATAACCAAGCTACGCTTAAGTTGAGAGTAGAACATGCATAACCCCGTGATGCTCTCTGAAGTGCTCAAAACTCTTTCTCCTCAAAAACAGGAGACCTACATCGATGCTACCTTTGGGGCAGGAAATTACACGAGGTCTATTTTGGATAAGGCGGATTGTCATGTGATCGCCTTAGATCGTGATCCGGAAGCTAAAAGACGAGCCGAGCCACTTGAAAAAAAATATAAGGGGCGCTTTTCTTTTATCGAAGGAAGATTTGGAGACATGGATCGGCTTGTTCCTGGTCATTCCTATGATGGGATCGTGTTTGATTTAGGCGTGTCATCACCTCAAATTGATGATCCCGCTCGAGGCTTCTCCTTTAAGGCAGAAGGGCCCCTTGATATGCGCATGGAGAAAAAGGGGCTAAGCGCATCGGATGTTGTGAATACCTTTGCTGCGAAGCAAATTGCAAGCATTTTATGGGAGTACGGAGAAGAGCGACGATCTCGGGCTATTGCAAAAGCTATTGTGGAAAAGAGGCCTTTTCAAACAACGAAAGAGCTTGCGGAGGTTGTACGAGATGTCGTTGGCTTTGAACGAAAAGGGTTTGATCCAGCGACCCGCACTTTCCAAGCGCTTCGACTTTACGTGAATGAGGAGTTAGGCCAACTAGAGCGTGGTCTTGAAGCTTCGGAAAAGTTGCTCAAAAAAGGAGGGAGGCTTGTCGTTGTCAGCTTTCATTCCCTGGAAGACCGCATCGTCAAAACCTTCCTGAGAGAAAGAAGCGGGGGAGTTCCTCATGCCTCGCGATACCGTCCGGAAGCTCCTCAGCAAAAACCTACTTTTAAGGTGAAAAGCCGCAAGGCCTTGCGGCCGACAGATCAAGAAATTAGAAAAAATCCACGGGCTCGTTCTGCGAAATTGCGATGGGCTATTCGCTTAGAGGGAACCTCGTAAATGTCACGTTCAACCTCCCTCTTTTTTCTGTTAACTCTTTTTATTGGAGGCATCCTTTTTAAGGTAAAACACGAAGTTCTTGAAATCGAACAGAAATTATCAATAACCGTTCAACAAATAAGTCGGGAAAAAGAAAACATCCATATCCTTAAGGCGGAGTGGAGTCACTTGAATGAGCCGCAACGATTAAAGAATTTAGCCGAAAAATTTTTGGATATTGTTCCGATGAAAACGGACCAGATCTTGGCTGTGAGTCAGAATCATGACTTTATGGATGATTTTGCAAAGTTACCTCAATCTCAGCTGGTTGCAATGAAGGGAGATGAATGAATCAACCTAAACTCTATGTCCCAGAAGATTTTTATGAAACAACCTCTTGGAAAGACGCAAAAACTTTGCAACAGACCCTTGATGTGGCAAAGGCTCGCCTTTTAGTTGTGTGTTGCGCCTTTTTCTTGTCTCTTCTTTTGGTGAGCTGGAGGATTATCGATGTTAGTTTGATTAAAGGGATCGACGATAAGCATCGAGATGCATGTTCATTCCATAGAACCACGTTTCGCGGAGATATCGTTGATCGAAATGGCGAGCTTCTTGCCACAAGTTTAGTAACCTCATCGCTTTATGCCAACGCAAAGGTCATTATTGATCCCAAGGAGGCTGCTAAAAAACTGATTACTCTTTTGCCAGAACTCGTTTATGAAGAAACCTTGCAAAAACTTAACTCAGGTAAGACTTTTGTTTGGCTCGCACGTCATTTAACCCCCCAAAAACAGGGAGGAATTCTTCGTTTAGGAATTCCTGGTCTCTATTTTCGGTCTGATGAAAGGCGAGTTTATCCTCACGGTGAACTCTTTGCTCATGTTTTAGGCTATACTGATATCGATAATAAGGGTTTAGGAGGGGTGGAGCGGAAATTTGATCCCTTCCTTTTGTCCGATGATAATCCTTTACAGTTGAGTCTTGATGTTCGTGTGCAACATGCCTTGCGAGATGAGCTCTTGGCTGGGGTTCAAACATTTCACGCTCAAGGCGGAGCCGGTCTCATTATGGATGTCCGCTCAGGTGAAATTCTCGCTATGGTATCCCTTCCAGACTTTGATCCCAATCGGGTGGCGAAAATTGGTTCCCAAAAAGAGGCGCTTTTTAATCGCATTACCCTTGGGGCTTATGAGATGGGCTCAAGCTTTAAAATCTTTAACACAGCCCTTTTTTTGGAAAGTAAAATTGCAAGTCTTTCAACGACATTTGATGTGACGGCTCCCCTCCAAATTGGTCGCTTTAAAATAACAGATTATCACCCTGTCAATTATCCTCTAACTGTAGCTGAGATTTTTACCAAGTCTTCCAATATTGGGGCAGCTAAAATGGTGATGCAAGTCGGAAAGACGCGGCAAAAGATTTTTTTTAAAAAACTGGGCTTTTTTGTCCCCTCATCTTTGGAAATTCCAGAAATAGGCTCACCTCTCGTGCCTCGGAACTGGACAGAAGCTACGACAATCACAGCTTCTTATGGTTATGGTATTTCAATTAGCCCCTTACAGCTTGTCACAGCTATTGGTGGCATTGTAAATAATGGTATGATGAATAAACCCACCCTTTTGAAAAAAGAGAAATCCCAATACGATCAAGGCATTAGAGTTGTTTCACATGAAACATCTGAAATAATGCGAAAACTTCTTTATATGGTTGTAGCGGAAGGAACGGGTAAAAGAGCGCGGGTAAAATATTATGAGGTTGGTGGCAAAACAGGAACAGCCAACCTAATTTCAGGAAGCTCTTATAAAAAAGGAATGAACATGACTTCCTTCGTTGGGGTCTTTCCAATGAGTCGTCCTCAATATATAGTTCTTATTATGGTGGACCGTCCGGAAGGAACTAAGGAAACCTTTGGTTTTAATGCAGCAGGGTGGAATGCGACTCCTATTGCTGGCAAGGTCATAGAGCGTATAGCACCCCTGCTTCAAGTGATTCCCGTTACTGAGAGGGGTTTAGAACCTGAAGAAGGTCCTCAATTTATTCATGCAAAAGGGATCCGCGGAGAAGGACATTAGATGAGTATAGCGTCTTTAATTAAGAAAGGGATTTTAACGCCCTTGGGAAAGAGAGTGAATGAACCTACGTCACTTTCTATTAATTCCCGCACCCTTGAAAAAGGAGGGATTTTTATTGCAATCCCCGGATTTCAGCATGATGGCACGGATTATATTGAAGAAGCTTTAACTCGAGGGGCAACAGGCATTGTCGCTCCTGCAGAGTTTAAAGCCCAAATCAAGGCTCGTTTTGCCAATAGCTATCCTGATGTTTCATTTTTTATAACACCTGAAATACGTAAAGCGGCTAGTTATCTTGCTGTGGAGTTCTATCCGTTGCAACCACAAAACATTGTGGCGGTTACGGGAACAAATGGTAAAACCTCTGTAGTGACTTTTACACGTCAGATCTGGGCTCAGATGAATCTCCCAGCGGCAAGCTTGGGAACTTTAGGGCTTATTATTGAAGGGAAGCCTCTGCCCCCTCCTACTGGAACGGCGGGGTTGAATACACCTGATCCCATAAGGCTGCATCAAATCCTTCACATGTTAAAAGAAGATAACATCGATCATCTCGCTTTTGAGGCTTCCAGTCATGGGCTTCATCAAAATCGTTTGGATTCCGTTCGTTTTAAGGCGGCTGTTTTTACTAATTTTACGAATGATCATTTAGATTACCACCAAACCATGGAATCCTACTTTGAAGCAAAATGTCGTTTGTTTCAGGAACTTATGGTTCATGATCGTGATAGCTTTGCAGTTTTGAATACGGATATCCTTGAATATGAAAAGCTGAAGACCCTTTCTCGAAAGAGAGGCCTCAACCTTCTCACTTTTGGCAAAGCTGGGGAAACCATTCGCATTAAGTCCATTGTGCCCAAGGAGGGGAGTCAAGCTGTTTCTCTTACCGTTGAAGGGAAAAGTTATGATTTCAATTTGCCGCTTGTGGGTGAATTTCAAGTGTATAATACAGTTGCAGCTTTGGGAGCTGTGATGGCATGTGGGGGAAAAATGACCTCTGCCCTTGAAGCATGTGAGAAATTACAAGGAGTGCCAGGACGTCTTGAAATCGCTGCTCAAGGGGTTTATGTGGATTATTCCCATACACCTGATGGATTAAAATTAGCTCTGAAGGCCTTAAGGCCACACACAAAGGGTAAGCTTATTGTTGTATTTGGGTGTGGGGGAAACCGAGACGCTTTTAAAAGACCTCTTATGGGAGAGATTGCACATCAGCTTGCAGATAAAGTTATTGTCACAGATGATAATCCACGTTATGAAAATCCTGCTGATATACGTCAGCAAATACTTGCTAAATGTCCCGGAGCTCTTGAAGCTGCTTCTCGACGTGAAGCGATTAAAATGGCTTTAAAGGAAATGAAGCCAAAAGATGTGGTGTTGGTTGCTGGAAAAGGTCATGAGACCTATCAATTAATTGGAGATCAAGCGTTTCCCTTTAACGATGTAGAAGAGGTTCAAAAATGCATGAATTTGTAACTCCTCTTTGGACGTCAAAGGAAGTGGATCAAATAACAGGCGGTGAGTCAACTTCTCCTTGGGTGTGTTTTGGTCTTTCCATAGACACCCGCACCCTTGAAAAGGGGGATCTTTTTATTGCCCTTCAGGGTGAAAAGGGCGATGGAACGCCTTTTCTACAAGAAGCCTTCGATAAAGGGGCTGCAGGAGCCATGGTACCTTGTGCTGCAAAGACATCGCTTCCTCTCCTTGTTGTTGAAGATACGCTGGCTTCTTTGGGGAAACTCGCTATTGCGAGGCGCCAAATGTGTTCTGCAACACGTATTGCTATAACAGGAAGCGTTGGAAAAACCAGTACAAAAGATATGCTCAAATGGGCTTTGAAAGATCAAGGCCCCACTCACGGAAGTATAGCAAGCTATAATAATCATTGGGGCGTTCCCTTGACCCTCGCTCGGATGCCAGAGACGACAAAATTTGGTGTCTTTGAAGTGGGGATGAATCATGCGGGAGAAATCCTACCCTTATCCCAGATGATAAAACCACAGATTGTTATTATTACAACCGTTGTGGAAGCCCATACTGAATTTTTTAAAACAGAAGAAGACATCGCGCGAGCAAAGGCTGAAGTTTTTGACGGCATGGAGGCGGGAGGCTCTGTCCTTTTAAATGGGGATAATATTTATTTTTCCCTGTTATCTCACCTGGCTTCTGAAAAAGGACTCAAGGTTTCCACCTTTGGTAAAGACAAAACAGCCGATTTTAGATTCGTGTCATGGGAAGGAGAGGAAGAGAAAAGTCAGGTAACCGTAGATATCCAAGGCAAACAACTCAGATATACCCTTCCTATGCCAGGGTTTCATTGGGCGATGAATAGCCTTGCTGCTTTAGGAGGAGCTTTTCTCGCAGGGGCAGATGTGGCTCAAGCGGCCTGCTCTCTTGCTACCATAAAACCGTCTTATGGACGTGGCCAGTGGTATAAGGGCGACTTTACTGTGATTGATGAAAGTTACAATGCTAATCCCGCGTCTATGCATGCAGCTATAACAGTTTTAGGAAAAAGCGGCACTGGGCGGAAAATTGCTGTGATTGGAGATATGCGGGAATTAGGAAGTCTCTCCCAGAAGCGCCACGAAGAGCTTTTAGATTGCCTTTTAGAGAATAAAATAGATCTGGTTTTTTGCTGTGGTTTCTATATGTCTTTTTTGTTTAAAAGGTTGCCTGAAGCCTTAAAGGGCGGATACGCTCCTACGGCTTTGGAATTGATCCCCTTAGTTTTAAAGGAAGTGAAAGCAAGAGATATTGTGAGTGTGAAGGCATCTTTAGGAACAAGGGTCAAACCCATCGTTGAGGCGCTTCTCACCCTTCAACATAAGACCATAAAAAAGGTAGGCTGAGGTATGTTTTATTATCTCTACAAGCTCTATGGTCAAGAGGTCCTTTTTTTCAATCTCTTTCGTTACATTACCTTTCGCACAGTTGGAGCCTTGCTGACGGCCCTTCTTATTAGTTTTATATGTGGGCCTTCTCTCATAAGATGGCTTAAGAAACATCAGGGCCATGGCCAACCCATACGTGATGACGGCCCTTCCTCCCATCTTCTGACAAAACAGGGAACGCCTACCATGGGAGGGAGCCTTATCCTCTTGAGTATGACCTTAGGAACCCTCCTATGGGCAAATTTGTCCAATAGCTATATATGGGTTGTTCTTATAGTGACTCTTGGGTTTGGATGTCTTGGGGCCTATGATGATTATTTAAAACTCACGCGAAACAGTGCTCACGGGCTTTCTGCTAAGACAAAATTCTTGATTCAAATTCTTATGAGTGGTGCTGCAACCTATGGAGTGATGAGCTTAGGAGACCCTGCGCTTGCCACCAGTACCTCCATTCCTTTTTTCAAAAATATTTTTATCGATTTAGGGTATTTCTATATTCCTTTTGGGATTTTTTTAATTGTAGGATCGTCAAATGCTGTTAATTTAACCGATGGTCTCGACGGACTTGCCATTGGACCCGTGATGAGTGTTGCGGCTTGCTTTGTACTCATTTCCTATTTGGTTGGAAATCACATTTTTGCAAATTATCTCCAGATCGCCTTTGTCCCTGGAACAGGTGAGTTGGCTATTATTGGAGGCGCCTTGATCGGGGCAGGTTTGGGCTTCTTATGGTATAATGCCCCTCCGGCCCTTGTATTTATGGGAGACACTGGCTCTCTTTCCACAGGGGCTGCTTTGGGAGTTATCTCCATGATTACAAAGCATGAATTTATACTTGCGATTGCTGGAGGTCTTTTTGTCGTAGAGGCTGTTTCTGTTATTCTTCAAGTAGGATATTTTAAACTTTCAGGGGGAAAGAGAATCTTTTTGATGGCTCCGATTCACCACCATTTCGAGAAAAAAGGATGGTCTGAGCCAACGATTGTTTTTAGATTTTGGATTGTTTCTATTGTTTTAGCCCTCTTAGCCCTCGCGACCCTTAAATTACGTTAGAGAGATGATTGTTCCGATAGATTATAAAGATAAAAAAGTGGTGATCCTGGGACTCGGCAAGTCCGGGAGATCCCTTGCCCATAGTCTTTCTAATGCAGGGGCTCAGGTGTTCGCTTGGGATGATCAGGAAAAGGCGCGAGATGCGGCGCAGAAGGAAGGCATTCCCTTAAAAGATATTGAAACCATTAAGTGGAAAACAATTGATCATTTTCTTTTAAGCCCTGGCATTCCTCATCAATATCCCGCGCCCCATCCTGCTGTAACCCATGCTCAGATGGCACATTTACAGCCCATCTGTGATCTTGACATTTTGTGGAAAAGCCATCCTCGTGCGCGTTATATTGGGATTACAGGAACTAATGGAAAATCAACGACAACGGCCTTGATTGCCCATATTCTTAAAGAAAGTGGCGCTTCTGTTGAAGTCGGAGGGAACCTTGGTGTTCCTGTTATGGAGCTTCAATCCTTAGATGAAAAGGGGGTCTATGTTTTAGAAGTTTCTTCCTATCAGCTGGAGATTTCTCCAAGTCTTCATTTTGATGTCTGTGTCTTACTGAATATCACGCCTGATCATTTAGAGCGCCATGGAGGTATGGAGGGCTATATTCAAGCAAAGAAGTTGATTTATCAAAATTCTACAGGAGAGGATACGCTTATTATCAGTGTGGACGACCTTCCCTGTTTAACCATCTATGAAGTCCTTAAAACTTCTGGCACACTCAAGCTCCTTCCCATTTCAACCTGTAAGATTTTGCCCGAAGGAATTTATGTGAAAGAGGGGCTTCTCTATGAGAAGGGTGAGTTCATCCTGGATTTAAAAAATTTCCCCGCTCTTCAAGGGACACATAATTGGCAAAATATCGCTGCGGCTTATGCAAGTCTAAGGTCATTTGGGTTGAAGGTCGAAACAATCCTTCAGGGTTTGAAGTCATTCTCGGGCCTTGCACATCGGCAACAAATCGTTGCGGCATTTGAAAACATCACCTTTGTTAATGATAGCAAGGCAACAAATGCTGAAGCAGTGGCCAAGGCCATGCTGTGTTTTAAGGGACGCCCTCTCTATTGGCTTTTGGGCGGACGGCCTAAAGAGGGAGGTATTGAGAGTCTCAGACCCTATTTCCCCCTTATTGAGCATGGTTTCGTATTTGGAGAAGCCGCCTCTAGCTTTTCTCTCAGTTTGGGACAAGAAGTTCCTCACACCGTTTGTCAAGCCCTCAAAGAAGCCACGGAACAAGCAGCAACCTTGGCTTTGAAGAAAAAAAAATCAAATGCAGTGGTTCTCCTTTCTCCCGCCTGCGCAAGCTTTGATCAATTTAAAGATTTTGAAGCCAGAGGAGAGGCCTTTTGCTCTTACGTTCAAGAATTAACTCACCCCTATGAGAGTCAAGTGAGGAGGGCTCAATGCTCTCCATAGCAAGGACGAATACGAGTCTTATAGGGCAATGGTGGTGGACATTGGATCGTTGGATACTTTTCTCCCTCATTGCCCTTATTTTCTTAGGGATCCTCCTTATTATGGCGGCAAGCCCAGCTGTGGCGGACCAACACCATTGGAATTCCTTTTATTTTATCAAAAAGCATCTCCTTTTTTTAATGCCTGCCTTTGCTACATTAATAGGCGTTTCTCTTCTTTCTCTTCATGATATCAAATGGTTTGCCCTTGGTGTTTTCGGGATCAGTTTGTTAGGGCTCTTTCTTACGCTTTTTCTCGGCGTAGAGATTAAAGGGGCCATGCGGTGGCTTAATATAGGAGGGCTTTCTCTTCAACCCTCTGAGTTTGTGAAGCCGGCCTTTGTTGTTGTAAGCGCGTGGTTGTTTTCGAGCCAGAAAACAGAATTAGCCTCTTCAGTAAATCTTGTTTCCTTAGGGCTGTATTTAGGCATTGTCGGGTTGTTACTTTTACAACCGGATCTTGGAATGACGGCTCTTGTAACCGTTGTATGGTTCGTTCAGTTTTTTCTTGTGGGCATGCCCTTGCTTTGGATTTTTCTCGCCCTTGGGTTTTGTATGTGTGGACTTTTTGCCACTTACTTCCTTTTTCCGCATGTAAGCCGGCGAGTTGACCACTTTTTGAATCCTGACGTGGGAGATAAGTATGGAGATCACTATCAAATAAATCAGTCCTTAGAAGCTTTTTTAAATGGAGGTTTGTTTGGCAAGGGACCTGGAGAAGGGACGGTTAAGAAGTTTCTTCCAGACGCACATGCAGACTTTATTTTCGCAGTTGCTGGGGAAGAATTTGGCATGATTTTTTGTATTGGTATTGTTCTTCTCTTTGCCTTTATTCTGTTGCGGTGTTTAATGCGCCTTTTTGAAGAAAATAATATGTTTGTTGTTCTATCCGTTTCTGGCTTGGTTGTTCAATTTGGTTTGCAAGCCATAATCAACATGGGATCAACGTTAAATTTACTCCCTACAAAAGGGATGACCCTTCCTTTTATTAGTTATGGAGGGTCATCCCTTATAGCCCAAGCTCTTGGAATGGGAATGGTTCTAAGCCTTACACGTCGAAGGATTGGAGAGTATGACCAAACTTAAAAATGCAATTGTTCTTGCGGCTGGTGGTACAGGGGGACATGTGTTCCCGGCACAAGCTCTTGCCAAAGAATTAAAGGCTGAAGGATATGATGTTTTTATCCTGACAGATAATCGTGGCTATCAATTTGACCTTAAAGGTGTGTCTCACATCAAAATTCCAGCTGCTCAATTGGGGGGTTCTATCGATAAAAAGATTAAAGGCTCCTTTAAGTTGATGGCGGGGATAGCTGTGGCCCTTTGTCATTTAAGACGTTTAAAACCTGCTGTGGTTGTAGGTTTTGGGGGCTATGCCTCTCTGCCGACTATGCTGGCAGCCATAGTCTTGAGAATTCCTACCATCATACATCAAGCTGATGCCTATTTTGGGAGAGCCAATCGTGTCTTAGCCCCCTTTGTCACCCGTATTGCCACCTCATTTCCTCATGTGGAAAACATTCCACCTTCGTGTCAGCAAAAGGTCAGCTATACAGGACTTCCTGTTCGGTCTGATATTAAATTCGCATCCTACTCAGTATCAAAGGGAAAACAGGCTTTTCATCTTCTCATAACAGGGGGAAGTCAGGGGGCTAAAGTTTTTGGAGAGGTCATTCCTCAAGGCATTGCTCTTTTAGATACTTCTCTTCAAAAACAGATTCATGTTCATCAGCAATGTCGTCCGGAATTTTTAGATCGCACTCAAGCTCTTTATGCTAAGACAAAGGCACAAGTTGAACTTGCCCCTTTTCTCAAATCCATGGGGGACAGGTACAAAAAGGCGCATCTTTTTATCTCCCGTGCGGGGGCTTCGAGTGTCTTGGAGGCGGCCCTTGTAGGAAGGCCCGCCCTTTTTATTCCTTACCCCTATGCGATGGATGATCATCAGATATATAATGCACAAGAAGCGGTGAAGGCTAAGGGCGCTTGGATGATGCGCGAAAAGGAGTTTACTCCGGAGGCCTTATGTTTATTTTTGTCCTCACTGATGGCTTCGCCTCAGAAATTAGAAAAAGCAGCGGCGAATATACAAACCATCGCCATTATTGATGCTACTTTAAGATTGACTCATCTTGTGAAAATGATCGCAGCTTAGGAATAAAATTTTAGATGCAAATTCTTCGGTTAATTTTTATTATTTTTTTGTCAGGTATATTCTTCTTTTCTTTGTCCCCTTGTGAAGGAATGGAAGATCATACCAAAGAAATTGAGGATTCTAATTTACCTCGATCAATAACAATAAGAACAGAAATAAAGAGAAATGAAATACTTAGTAATAGTGCAACGGCGCAATTGATAGATGAAGGATATACTTGTAGTCCTACATTCATATATAGTAGAAGATATAAATATTTCAAATTTATACCCGCTCGAGGTCCCTTATCTCTCCCATGCTCCTCAATAGATTTTCTTTATAAAGGGAATGGCTTTTTTGAAAAAGATGGAAAAGAAATTGTTATTTATGGTAAAAAAGCAGGAAAAGGAACTATCGTTTTTCCGAAAAATAAAGTTATTTATCGTAAACCTTATTGCGCGACCAATAATGTACCAATAGTTGAAATACAAAATACACTTCAAAGTGGAGTGGTTAATATTCTTATTCCTCTTTTTGGAATCTCCAGAAAAGATGACTGGAATCAGGTGTACTTTCCATATGGTGGTTTTATTGAGGATGAAGCTGATATTAAGACGGCAGAACAATTTTATTTTAGTATCCATAGTAGCCACTCTTCAACAGAAGTTCGCGTTCGATCTCATACTCAACTCCTCAAAATCAACGTTAATTGCTTGAATGGACGCAATATTAGGATGGAAAATCTACCCCATTCTGGACCATCAGCTTTTGATATTCCAAGAGAACACGGAATTTCCGCAGGGGCTGCTCTTTGTGAGGGATATGCCAAATTTGAATTCATTCAACCAACTCCTGAAGGAGTTGTTAGACAAGTTTATAAGTCATTTCAGTGTTCTCATCCTGGCGGTAGTTTTAAGCTTGTTGATATTCTCTTTGTTCAAGATTTAGAACATACCTACCTCCAAAAATTTGAAGATTTCCCTCCTCAAATTGATCCAAACGATCTTTATTTGAAAGAAGACCTTTTGGCTAAAATTCAAGCAAACCTTCAAATTACAAAATTAGAAGAAGCTTTAGCCGAAGAAAATATAAAAGAAAAAGGGCAAGCGGTTCAAGCTCTCTCTCCATTTTGGGAAGATATTCAGTATTCGCTCATTGTGGCGGCTAGATTCATAGACCGTCATCCGTATCTCGCTGAAATAACAATTCAAGGGTTACAGCTTGCTTTGGGAGGTCCACTTAAATTTGCCTTTATGAAAGTTGCTGATTATTTAGTTGGGGATAAAGTTGAAAAGTGCAAAGAGATTGCTCAACGATTCCTTGCAGAAAAATTAAATGTTCCCCAAGAGCAAGTTGAACTGACGGGAGCTGTTATTAGTCTGAGGGTCGATCTCTTTCTTTCCCAACCCGCTCACGTCATTCAAAGCGCAAAAAAGGTTTTGAGCACAGCGAAAACGCTTGCGCAAAGAAAGCAGATTAAGAAACAAATTAGAAAGGCTAAAGAATTTGAGGACCTATCTAGATTAACTCTTCCTCCCTCTTCCTCAAAACCACTTGAAACTGAAGGATCTTTGAGATCTCTTGATTTAGCTCGGACTCCGCAACCCTCTTCTAAGTCTGCGCCTCTTGACTCGCAAGGAAGATGGCCTCAAAAAGAAGGAAAGGAATGGAGAGATACGATTATCGGTCGAGGACAAGAAACCGGAGGAATTGATGGAGGTGTTCAGCAAACCTATGGACATCGTTTTCGTTCTTATCGAGAAGCCATCACAGAGGCAAAGAAAGGCGATACTGACCAGGTTTATATGAACAGAGGGTATAAAAAGGCAACAGGCGAATCCGTTACACCTAACCGTCGCCCTGATGTGATTGTCGTTAAAAAAGACAAAACTGTGCATGCTATTGAAGTCCAATCGAAAACAGATAAACCAGAAGTTCTTTTCCAAAGGAACCAAGAATCCATGAAGCGGCTTCCTCCGGAAAGAGAAGGTAAGGTTCGTATCATTGAACCCACGAAAGCCAAGGAACTGAATCAATGAAAAAAGAAGGAACATGTACGGCACTAGCATTCTATGATCTAGAAAAAGACAGCATAGATTTAAGAGGACTTTTTACGTTTTTTGAAGACTGGTTTCTAGAGCAAGGCTATACGCCTATGCGAGGTAGTGCTGATGGAGAAGGAATTAAGGCCACAAAAACCTGGACGTTTAAATACACAAAAAAGTTTTTAGAAAAAAGAAATTTTGAGAAAATTATAGCTTTTTGGTTCGCAGCTTATCCTCCTGAGTGGGATTATGATGCAACGGATTGCCTTTTATCTGTAAACCTGAGTACGAATAGAAATGTTTTTGATTTTTACTTTCACAATTCTGTAGTTCCCTTTGAAAGAGGTTTAATTGAATCCCTAATCAAAGACATCTCTCGTTACCTTAAAGCTCAGTATGGCATTGTCTACCAACGAGACTTTGATAAGGGACCTGGACTTTATGCGGGTGGAGTTATTACAGGGTTGGATGGGTATAAATTCCCAGAACAAGAGGAAGAAGAAAAAAGAATTGCGGAATGGCATAGGAGATATTTCAGACCTTGGCGTTATCATCTTGGTCAACTTCGCGATGTTTATCCCATGAATCTTCTTTCAGACGCTCACTTAAAGGAACCTGTTTTCGGGAAAACTTTGAAGGAGTGGATTGAATCTTCTCCAAACCATGGAGAACTCAAACCTTTAACAGACATTCTCTGGGAGTGGTGGGTACCTGAAAACAAAATCTCGGCTGTTCGAGAAGAGCTGCGTCCAACAGGATTAATCATTTGCATATAGGTGTTGAGAAAAATAATATGATGAACCTTAAAAATTTAAAAGAAAAAAAGATCCACTTCATTGGTATCGGTGGAATTGGAATGAGTGGCCTTGCTGAACTTCTTGTTCAGAAAGGGTATGACGTGAGTGGGAGCGATCTCTCAAAAAATGACAATACTTTTCGCCTTGAAAAAGAAGGTGTCACGATTTTCACAGGACATGATCCACATACTTTGAGTGGAAAGGATATTATCGTGAGGTCGACGGACATCAAAGAAGATAATCCTGAATTAAGAGAAGCCCGTCTTTTGGGAGTACCTATTCTCCATCGTTCGGAAATGTTGGCTCTTTTAATGCAAGAACATCAGGGAATTGCGATTTCTGGAACCCATGGAAAAACAACTACCACAGCATTAACGGGATGGGTGTTTGAAAAGTCCGGGCTTGATCCTACCATTATTAATGGTGGTATTATGAACGCCTGGAAATCTAACGTCAAAATAGGAAAAGGTCAGTGGTGTATAGCCGAAGCCGATGAATCTGATAGAAGCTTTTTAAAGCTGCCTCGAAAAATAGCCGTTGTGACAAATATCGATCTCGAGCATATGGACCATTACGGAAGTTTCGAAAAGCTCTATGAAGCTTTTGAAATTTTTACAACCCATCTTCCTGCAGATGGGCTTGCTGTTTTAGGGATCGATAACCCTCAAGTTTATGCCCTTTGGAAGCGCATAAAAGAGGAGCAGAAGTGTGCGACCTTTGGGGTCCATCCTGAGGCCGATATTCGGGCAGAAAATATTCGTGTTACTTCCAAGGGGTCACGGTTTGATTTAATCCAAAAAAATCGTCGGTTAAAAATGTCCTTAAGCCTTTATGGACATCATAACGTGTTGAATGCTTTGAGTGTTGCAGTCGTTGCTTTTGAATGTGGCATTAAGGAAGAACAGATGTGTAAAGCTCTTACCTCTTTCAAAGGCGTTCAACGCCGCTTTACACAAGTAGGGGAATGGGGAGGAATCACAATTATTGATGATTATGCCCATCATCCTATTGAAATTAAAGCTACTTTAAAAGCAGCAAAGGATGTAACACAAGGACGTATTATTGCCGTCATTGAACCGCATCGTTATAGTCGTCTTATGGATCTCTTTCAAGACTTTGCGAGCTGTTCTGAAGGGGCAGAAATTACGATCGTTTTGCCTGTTTATGCAGCGAGAGAAACCCCAAAAGAGGGAATTACCCATCAAAAATTAGTTGAAGCCATGAAAGGAGAGGTTCATTGCTGTAATACAGCCGAAGAGCTTCCTTTCCTTATTAAATCTCTCGGAAGAAAGGGGGACATGGTGATATGCTTAGGAGCAGGATCTATTTCTTCTCTTGCTCGAAAATTGCCAATGCAATTAAATAAAAAAGCTCTTCAATCAACCGCGTGAGGAAGTATGGCCTTAGTAGAAAAAGAACTCAAAAGGATTTTACCGAAGGTAAGAGGGCGTTACCTCTTTAATGTTCCTTTAGCGCCAACCACATGGTTCCGTGTGGGAGGGGCTGCGCAAGTGACCTTTAAACCTGCAGATATCCAAGATTTGGCCTTTTTCCTCCAAAATCGTCCCTCTAATCTTCCTTTGCATGTAATTGGCGTTGGCTCAAATATTTTGGTGAGAGATGGAGGCATTCAAGGCGTGGTCATAAGACTCGGTCAAGGCTTTACAAATCTTTTTGTCGATGAAACTCAACTAGATGCCGGAGCAGCCGTTCTTGATCGTACCATTGCAACCGTGTCTGCGGAGGCCGCAATTACAGGTTTTGAATTTTTATGCGGAATACCAGGAACAGTAGGCGGGGCTCTGCGCATGAATGCAGGCGCCTATGGCTCCGACATTTCGCAAGTCTTAGTCTATGCTCAAGTCATGGATTCTCAAGGAACTCTTCATCAATTATCAGCCCAAGAATTAGGGTTAAGTTACCGCCACTGTGACCTATCGAAGGAGTGGATTTTTATTGGAGCGCGTTTTAAAGGAGAAAAGGGCGATTCAAAGATGATTCAGAAAAAAATTTCCTCATATCTTGAGGAAAGAGAGCGTACGCAGCCCGTTAAAACCCAAACAGGGGGAAGCACATTTGCCAATCCTCCTCATGAGAAAGCTTGGCAGCTTATTGAAAAGGCGGGCTGTCGTGGGTTAAAAAAGGGCGGAGCCATGATTTCAGAGCTCCACTGTAATTTTATGATTAATACGGGCAATGCAACTGCTACTGACCTTGAAGAACTGGGTGAAGAAGTTAGGCATCGTGTTCTTGAAAAAACAGGAGTTGACTTGCGTTGGGAAATTGAACGAATGGGGATTGCAAAATCTTCTCAGGTTGGAGAGAGAGCCGCATGAAGAAAAGAGTTGCTGTGTTAATGGGTGGTTTTTCTTGTGAGAGAGAGGTTTCTCTCTCAAGTGGTCAAGGCGTTGTTAAAGCTCTTCATGACTTAGGCCATGAGCCTATTCCCATTGATGTGACACGCGATATGGGACAGCTGGTCCAAACATTGGATGAAAACAAACCTGATGTGGTTTTAAATATTCTCCATGGGCGATGGGGTGAAGATGGTTGCATCCAAGGGATCTTAGAAATGATGGGACTTTCCTATTCTAATTCTGGTGTTTTGGGCTCTGCTCTTTCCATGAATAAGGTGATTGCTCGTGACATTTGTCAAATGAATGGAATCAGAGTTCCCGAAGGCAAGGTTGCAAAACTTGTTGAAGCGTGTGCAGGCCAAGTTTTGACCTTTCCTTATGTTATTAAACCCATTGGAGAGGGTTCTAGCGTCGGCGTCTACATTGTTATGGATGAAAATTCTCCTTTACCCAAGCTCCAAGATTGGCCCTTTGAGAAAGAGGTTTTGGTTGAACGCTATATTCCGGGACGAGAGCTTCAAGTCGCAGTGTTAGGAGGGAAAGCACATGGAGCCATTGAAATTTGCCCCCATAGTGGATTTTATGATTATGAGGCAAAATATACAGAAGGAAAGGCAGTACATTTAATGCCTGCTCCGATTCATCCAAAAGCGTATGCTCAAGTACTTGACTGGGCAGAAAAAGCTCATAATGTTTTGGGTTGCCGCGGCGTTACGCGCTCTGATTTTCGCTATGATGATACACAAGGTGAACCTGGGATCCTCTATTTCTTGGAAACGAACCCTCAGCCGGGTTTAACGCCCTTATCTTTGGTTCCCGAAATTGTCGCTCATCAAGGAATGAGTTATGTTCAACTCATAGAATGGATGGTGGAGGACGCTTCATGTCGGCGGTAAAAACGAATAAACAGTTTTCGCCCCAAAGAAAAAAAACACAACGTAGATATGGACGGAGTTTTAGACTGCGCCGCATTTTGGTTGTTGGGGTGTGTTTAAGTGTTTGCGTTTTTTTCCTTTGGGCTTATTTTCATGCCGCAGCCTTGATATCCCAAGGGCTTTCCAAGCTAGAGATGACGGTGGCTCATATGGGATTCATCCTTGAGGACGTTATTGTTGAGGGGCGCATCCGCACCAATAAGACTCAAATCCTTAAAGCCGCCAATTTATCGCGTGGAAAATCCATTTTATCCATTGACCTCAATGCCGTAAAGGCAACGCTTGAACGCGTTCCTTGGGTGAATGCTGTATCTGTAGAAAGACGTTTTCCTGATACTCTTTTTATCCGTATTTCTGAAAGGGAACCTGTGGCTATTTGGCAAAATAAAAGCCAAGCCTTTTTGGTCGATCGAGGCGGGCAATTAATCGAGGCCGAAGATATCCATAAATATGGAGGCCTATTACACATCAGCGGTGAAAAAGCTCCTCAACATGTGGGCTGTCTTATCTCGCTTCTTGAGAAATTTCCCGAAATTAAGAGTCGTGTCACAACTGCTGTTCACTTAAGGTCTACACGTTGGGATATTCGCTTGGATGGGCGGGTTGATGTTAAGTTGCCCGAAAAGGGAGCAGAGCAAGCCTTAGCTTATCTTTTAGATCTTGAAAAGCATCATCGTCTAAGAGAAGGGGACATTTTAAATATCGATTTAAGAATCCTTAATCAAACGGTGTTACGTTTAACCCCTGAAGCTGCTCAAAAGAAGAATAAGACAGGAAAAGATGCTTAACTGGAACCGCGATCATTTGAGGAGGCGAGGAAGCGTGATTGCGGGGTTGGATGTGGGATCAACCAAAGTCATTTGCGCTATTGCTCAAGTTAAAGGAAAAGATGAAATCGAAATTATAGGGGTGGGCCAACACTCCTCCGCGGGCGTTAAGTCTGGCTTGATTATTGATATGGAAGCTTCTGTTAATTCTATTGTTAATGCCGTTCATATGGCGGAAAAAATGGCGGGGATTACCCTTCAGAATGTGATCATCAGCATTAACGGAAGTCATCTCCAATCCGTGACGCTTTCTGTTGAGATGGATGTCTCTGGTCACCCCATCAATAATGCGGATGTGCGAAAAATCCTTATGCAGGCCAAGGCTTCTCAAGAAAGCCAGGTGTTTCAGACCCTACACATGGTTCCCACGAGCTATGCCTTGGATGAAACGAAGGGAGTGCGCGATCCCCGTGGCATGTATGGCGAAAAATTGAAAGTGTCCATTTATGCGCTCTTGAGTAAGGCAAGCCCAATCTATAACCTAAGTACCTGTGTGGCACGCAGCCATCTTGAGGTGGCGAGTATTGTTGCCGCTCCTTACGCCTCGGGGCTGGCGTGTTTAGTAGGTGATGAAATGGAATTAGGGGTGATCCTCATTGATATGGGGGGGAGCACCACGTCCTTTGCTGTTTTTCATGAAGGCCAACTGCGGCATGCAGAATGTATTCCTATTGGCGGACATCATATCACCATGGATATCGCGCGTGGCTTTTCAACTACCTTGCCTCATGCCGAACGGTTGAAAACACTTTATGGAAGTGCCGTCTCATCCGTTGCTGATGATCGAGAAATGATCACCGTTCCTTTAGTTGGAGAAAAGCGGGGGGAATCTGTGAATCAAATGCCGCGGTCTGCCCTTGTTTCTATCATTAAACCTCGGGTTGAAGAAATTTTTGACTATGTGAAGGAACGCCTTTCAAAGACAGGAGGAAAAGTATTTTTAGGAGGCCGTTTAGTTTTGACAGGAGGAGCAAGTCAACTTGCGGGAGCACGGGAAATTGCTTCCTTAACCTTAAGGAAAAATGTCCGTCTCGGAAAACCCCTTCATATTGGTTCTTCAGAGCTGGCACAGAGCCCCTCCTTTTCAACCTGTGCGGGACTTTTATCCTATGGTCAGGGAGGACATCAAACGCACCAACGTGGTCTTTCCATGAAAAATTCAAGACTTGCCTTACAACAAGTAGGATCTTTTCTCAAAAAAATTTGGTGATGATTTTTCAGTCAGAGTATGTGTATTATGTGAATAGAAAAGAGAATATGGAGATCTAGAAATGACCCAACTTCAAAGTCAAGAAAAAAAGGAACTGAAGCCGCGCATTACCGTGATAGGTGTTGGTGGGGCAGGAGGTAATGCCGTCAATAATATGATTCGTGGAGATCTCCAAGGGGTTGTGTTCATTGCCTCAAATACGGATGCGCAAGCTCTCTCTTTATCTTTGGCGGAGTCTAAAATTCAGCTTGGGTTTGAAGCAACGCAAGGTTTAGGTGCGGGATCCCATCCCGAAGTAGGACGTCTTTCGGCGGAAGAGAGCATTCATGAGGTTGCAACGCACATTGATGAAAGTAACATGCTTTTCATCACTGCGGGAATGGGTGGTGGAACTGGAACGGGAGCAGCGCCAGTCATTGCAAAAGCAGCAAGGGAAAAAGGAATCCTTACAGTGGGTGTGGTGACGAAACCCTTCCATTTCGAAGGAGCCAATCGTATGCGCACTGCTGAAAAAGGTATTGAAGAGCTCCAGAAATATGTAGACACTTTAATTATTATCCCAAACCAGAACCTTTTCCGGGTTGCCAATGAAAAAACTACCTTTGCAGACGCTTTTAAAATGGCAGATGATGTTCTCTATTCTGGTGTTCGTAGTATTACAGATTTGATGATGAAACCTGGTCTCATTAATCTTGATTTTGCGGACGTTCGTGCTGTGATGGGAGAGATGATGGGTAAAGCCATGATGGGGACGGGTGAGGCTCAAGGAGAAGGCCGTGCCATTGAAGCGGCTGAGGCGGCTATTTCAAGTCCGCTCCTTGATGATGTTTCTATGCGTGGTGCTAAGGCCGTTCTTATCAATATTACAGGTGGCCTTGATATGACTCTTTATGAGGTCGATGAGGCTGCCAACCGGATCCGAGAAGAAGTTGATTCAGAAGCTCAGATTATCTTTGGATCAACATTTGATGAAAGTTTGGAAGGACGTATTCGCGTGTCTTGTGTGGCAACAGGAATTGATGCCCAGGCTGCGAGTCTTTTGAGTAAGGCACGCATTTCTGAGCTTGAAAAGGAAATGCAACAAACCTCTTTCAAAATCGACAATGAAGTCATGCTTCAACCGATTGAGTCTTTCGAGAAGAACGCGGATGAGCCCCAGTTGGATTTTGATGAAAGGGTGATTCAGTTAAGTGAATCCACCTCGTTTGTGTCCTCTGATGATGGAGGTATGGAATCTTCTTATTTCAGCTCTTCCGAATCCTCAGCTCCACAAGAGCAACGTGCCTTTAGTTTATTTGATCGTTTGATGGGAAGAAAAAGAACAGTTGCAAAACACAAAGATGTGGCTCAAAAACCTTCGCCACGAACGACCATTCAAACAAAGTCTGAGCTTTTTCCTGAAGAAGACAGCGAGTCCGTTGAAATTCCAGCCTTTTTAAGACGCCAATCCGGTCGATAGGTCCTTAGAAGTCGTGTGTAACAATTCGTTATAATCAGTGATTTGTTTCGTGTTAAAGACACGGGTATCCTCTACATTAGAATAAAATGTATAAGGAATCACTGTGAGTCTTCAACACGCTTCATCGTTAATGACGCAACCCCAAGTTTGTCCGCTTGTTCCGCAGGTTGAGCCACATATTCGTCATTATCAAAAAACAATTGCAAAGGCTGTGTCATGCAAGGGGATTGGAGTACACTCAGGATCTCATGTAGCGCTTACCCTTTACCCCGCCGTGTCTGGAAGTGGCATCATCTTTATTCGCACTGATTTGGGAGGAGAAGAAATTCTCGCGCACTGGCAGGCCGTTGTGGATACACGGCAGTGTACCACTATTGGGAATAGTCAAGGGGCAACAGTCTCAACGGTTGAACATCTGATGGCCACCCTTGCTGCAAATGGTATCGATAACCTTCGCATTGAAATTGATGGACCAGAACTCCCTATCATGGATGGCAGCGCTAAACCCTTCATGGACCTTGTGGAGGCAGCAGGAATTCGTGAACAACGAGTGTCTCGTCGTGTGATTCGTGTTCTTAAAGCTATTACGGTTAAAGAGGAAGATCGGAAGGCTTCCTTGTCCCCAGCGTTTGATTGTGAAATTGAAGTTGATTTTGACTTTGCCGGGCGGCTACCTCATCCGGCGCAAAACTATGTTTTTTCTCCTTTGGAAGAAGATTTTGCTGAAAATATCGCCTCAGCCCGCACCTTTGGACTTCTTGAGGATGCGGAGAAAATATGGGCTGCAGGGCTTGCAAAAGGAGCGTCCCTTGATAATACGCTTGTTTTTGATGGGGAAAAGGTTCTCAATGAGGATGGGTTGCGCTATGAGGATGAGTGCGTGCGTCACAAGGTTTTAGACGTTTTAGGAGATCTTCATTTAGCAGGCGGCTTAATTCTTGGCAAATTCCATGGGGTTCGCACGGGCCATGGCCTTCATATAAAGCTTCTCAAAGCCCTTTTTGCCGATCCAAGCGCTTACGTGATTGAATCTCGATAGGATATTTCTTAGGGTGATTCAATAAAAACGCTTGCGAGGTGAACTCATATGTCATTAAATCTTCTTATATATCTTCCACTTCTGTTACTTTTAAGCTGAGTGGACGACCTGTAATATTAACGCCTTTTTTTACTTTGACTTCCTGAAGTTGATTACATCCTTCAAGATTAAGGGTTTTAAGTTTTGGTAGGAGGTGTAGATTTTCTATCTTAGTGAGGCAAGTGCAAAAAGCGGCTTCAAGGATTTCAAAATTTGAGTTTTTTCCCGAAAAAATCAATTCTTTAATGGGTGTCCCTGAAACATCTAAGGACTTTAATTTGGGAAGCTCTTCAAGGCCTATAAGACTCTTAACTCCAGAGAGACGTAAGTTGAGTTCTTCCAAATTCTTATT
>MEMA01000023.1 GCA_001767835.1 Alphaproteobacteria bacterium GWC2_42_16 | reverse complement strand
CCGTAGACATGAAGCAATCAGCAGACCGAGCCATTCAAGAAGGCGCCTTTGATCGCGGTAAAGAAGAAGGAAGGGAAGAAGGAAGGGAAGAAGGAATTGAAAAAGTAGCAAAGAACATGCTGGCTCAAGGTATTGACGTTGAAATAATAGCCTCTGTAACGGGGTTTTCCAAAGAAGAAATCAAAAGACTTCAAAACTTATAGAGGTGTCCTTTTATAAATGGCATCCCTTCTAAGTTAGTGCCATTAGTATTAAAGACCGCATGTCATAAGCATGCTTGAGAGGGCAACAAATTGCCGGTTCAGGCGCCCTTCAAGGCATCCACCTTCCGTCAAGTAATTTTCTGCAATGGCATCAAAGAGACGATGAAACCCATGGACATCGCCAGAATCTGCCAGTTGCAATGCAAGATTAAAGGCATGGGAGCAAAGCTTAGGCTGCATATCGGCTTGATACGTCTTGTCGATATGCTCCTCCATATCCTTTTGTGTTACAGGAGTTCCTTGATAAGTATAGCCATCAAAAAGATATGGATGCTCCGTCAACGCTTTTTTTAATTGTTCTTTTACTTGCTCAACGGTTAAAGTTCCACTCGTAGGGAACAGTTCATCCGCAGCTCCGATAAGGATATCAACATTGGCTTTATAGAAAACATCCATAAAATGAACACTAGCATCTTGTTTGCTTTTTGTGGACTCATCCATAAATTTTGCTGTAGGAGCAAACTTTTCTCTTAGCTGCTTAATATTTGGATGTTTATTAATTTGTCCTCGGAGAGACGCACCTGGTTCCATATCTAATCCGGACAAAGCCCGAGCCAGCAGAAAATCAGATTCCTCTTGCTTGTGTTGAGCAGAAGATGAAGACGATGAAGACGACGTTGTTGTCGATCTTTCTCTCTCATCTAAATCGAATAAAGCTTGAGCCAGCAACCAATCAGATTCTACCTGGGCTGAGGAAGAAGAGGAAGACGATATTGTCGATCTTTCTCTCTCATCTAAATTGAATAAAGCTTGAGCCAGCAATCTATCATTGTCATTGTCATTGTCATTGTCGTCATCGTCCATCGCCTGAACAATGTTAAGAGGCGCTAAGAAACTGAAAAATAAAAGAAGTCCAAAAAATTTATTCATAATAAATACCCAAAAAACACATTAAAACACTAACTATAACATAGCGAATAGAAGGAGAAATTACAAGACCTCGCGAGGAACTAATTGATCTTCAGGGATATGGTCAATAAAAAGGATGCCGTTCAGATGATCGATTTCATGTTGAATAAGGCGCGCAAGAAAGCCTTTGACTCTGCCTTTAACCTTTTTCCCATCAGGGGTCCAGGCTTCGTAAAGGATTTCCGTAAAACGTGGAACTTCTCCCTTGACGCCATCAACAGAAAAACAAGCTTCCCAATCGATGGTTTTCTTTTTTGAGACAGGCTTAAAGGACGGGTTGATCCAAATGGACTTGGGAAGCATATCCGTAAAATCCTCACGGTATTGTTTTAGCTCCTCATCATTAGCCTCTAAAATAATGACGCGTTTACTATATCCAATCTGAGGGGCTGCAAGTCCTGCACAACTTTCCTCTGCATCAAACTTCGCTTCTAGCTGGCGTATTACGTCTTGAGTTTCCTCATCTATAGGAAAGGTAATCAGCGTTGTGGGGACACGCAAAATCCCCTTCTTTTTGCAGGAAGGATCGTTAATTACCACATAAGGTGGCAGTTTTTTGGGAACAAAATGCTTCATTCGTTTATTAAATCGTCACTCCTTGAAGTAAGCAAGGATTTTTTTAGCATTTTCATGTACACTTTTAAAAAACACACAAAAGGCATTAGATGTGGAAGCGCTATTCCCTTGGATAGGGGTTGTCTCTCTTATCTTGGTTTTTTTGATTATTGATCTTGGAATTTTCAATAAGATTCCCCACGCTATTTCTATGCGGGAAGCTTTGGAAATGAGCGTAGTATGGATCAGTCTTGCCCTCGGTTTTAACCTTGCTGTTTGGTATTGGAAGGGGGGAGAACCAGCCCTTGCCTTTTTTACAGGCTATTTACTTGAAAAGCTTTTAAGCCTCGACAACATGTTTGTTTTCCTTATTATTTTTAACTTTTTTAATATTCATCCTCGTCATCAACACCGCATTCTTTTTTGGGGAATTTTAGGCGCCATTGTCTTCCGGCTTCTCCTCATTCTTCTAGGGATTAAGCTTATTCAAACTTTTGACTGGATTTTATATATTTTCGGCCTTCTTTTAATTTATTCCAGTTATAAAGTCTTCAAAGAACGAAATAAACCGGCTGAAATTGAAGCCAATGCCTTTATTTTGTGGGCAAGGAAATGGATTCCTATCCGAGAAAACTATAAAGGACGGCGGTTTTTTCTTTATAGAGACGGGAAATGGCTTGCGACGCCTATTTTTTTGGTTCTTATGACCATTGAAGTCAGCGATATCGTTTTTGCTATTGATTCAATCCCCGCCATTTTTGGTATCACCCTTGATCCCTTTATCGTTTTTACCTCAAACATCTTTGCCATCTTGGGTCTGAGGTCACTTTACTTTTTGTTAGCTCATATCTTGCCGCGCTTTTATTATCTCCAACATGCTCTAGCCGTAATTTTAGGTTTTATTGGGATAAAATTAATTTTGACCCAGCATGTGGACATCCCTCTCTGGACCTCGCTTGCCGTCATTACTGTAACCCTTTTTATCGCTATTCTAGCCTCTTTAAGACGAACAAAAAATAATTCTTATTAAATCTATGGCTTTTCAAATGATTAAAATTATGATTTAATTTTAAAAAAAAGGAGGAAAAAAATATGACTTTCTTATTTCACCAATCTTTGGCTATCTGCTATTTAGCACTTACAGCAGGCTCTGCTCTCTACATTTGGGCTGCGAGGAATGAGGGGCCAGGAGCATTGTTTGCTAAGTATGCTTCTGTAACCATATACATTCTGACGCTTCTTTCCATCGTCCATGTGCTCTTTAATGGAGGTCGCCACTGGGATGGCGTTACATTCTCTGAACCTTGGCAAATCGCTGTTACACCCACGACAGGTCAACAGAGCAATTAAATTCTAACTTTCTTCTAAACTAAAATGGGGGCTATTATAGCCCCCACTTAAGAGGTATAGAAGTGTTGCTTTTTAATTTTTTAAAGCGCTTTACAAACTTTGGGACTTTAACCATCATTGATAGTCAGGGGCGCATATATGAGTTTATTGGCACAAAGTCTCCGAAAATAACCTTAAGGCTTCATTCAAAAAAAATCGAAAGACGTCTTTATTTTTTCCCTATGCTTGCTCTTGGTGAAGGCTATATGGACGGCGATATCACCGTAGAAGATGGAGACATCTATGATTTGCTTCTTTTTTGCGCAGCGAACGATAAAGAATCAGGGCTTTTCGTGACACTTATGAAGAAGTTAACCGCCTTCCGCCATGCTTACCATCAATATAATCCCGTTCACGCCTCTCGTAAAAACGTTGCCCATCATTATGATTTGTCCGAAAACTTGTATCGTCTCTTCCTCGATGAAGATATGCAATATTCTTGTGCATATTTCACAAAGTTAGAGGATAGCTTAGAAACGGCCCAAATAAACAAAAAGGCTCACATTGCCGCCAAACTCATCCTCAAACCAGGTCTGCGTGTCCTTGATATTGGCAGCGGGTGGGGAGGCCTTGCCATAACTCTTGCTCGTGAAGCGGATGTCGATGTTACAGGTCTTACCCTCTCAGAAGAACAGCATCGCGTGGCCACCCAAAGAGTAAAGGAAGCCGGTCTTGAAACCCAGGTACGGTTTCATCTTCGAGACTACCGCCAAGAAACAGGAGCTTACGATCGCATTGTTTCTGTGGGCATGTTTGAGCATGTGGGCGTTAAACATTTTGATGACTTTTTTTTAAAGGTATCGTCCCTCTTGACCCCGGAAGGTATTGCTCTGCTCCATTCAATAGGTTGTTCATCGGGACCTAATATTCCCAACCCTTGGTTAAGCAAGTATATTTTTCCAGGCGGCTATGCGCCGGCCCTCTCGGAAACCCTTTCTTCGATTGAATCCTCTGGCTTGTATGTCACAGACATTGAAATCTTGCATCACCATTATGCGGAAACCCTTCGTCATTGGCGCCTTAGGTATCAGAAAAGGGAGAAGGAAATAAAGCTAAAGTGGGGCGAGCGCTTCTACCGTATGTGGGACTTTTATCTTGCTTCTTGTGAGGTAGCCTTTTGTAAACGAGACTATATGGCTTTTCAAATTCAAATGTTTAAAAATCATGAAATGTCCCCGCTCACGCGTAATTATATTCGAGGGGAAGAGGTTAAACTTTTAAATATTCTCCAGCTCGCGCAAAAGAGAGCCTAATTATTCCGCACCACCGTCAGGAAGAAAACCCCCAACTTGGGCACTCCAGAGGGTTTTATAAAGCCCTCCTTTCTTGATGAGGCTCTTATGGGTGCCATCTTCAACGATCTTGCCCTGATCAAAGACCAAAAGACGATCCATGTTCAAAAGTGTCGAAAGTCGATGCGCAACAACTAAAGCGGTCCGTCCTTCCATAAGGAGTGAAAGACTTTCTTGAATAAGATTTTCTGTCACAGAATCAAGGGCGCTTGTTGCCTCATCCAAAATGAGTATAGGAGCATCTTTTAAAATCGCTCGCGCAATTGTAATCCTCTGTCTCTGACCTCCTGAGAGCTTGGCTCCTCTTTCACCAACTAATGCCTTATACCCCCCAGAAAGCCCCAGGATGAATTCATGGGCATGGGCTTTCTGCGCAGCTACAATCACGTCGTCATCCGAGGCATCGGGCCGTCCATAGCGAATATTGTCTATAATGGTTCGATGGAACAAAGTAGATTCTTGCGGAATGAGCGCTATAGCTTTGCGTAAGCTTTCTTGCGTCACTTTGGCAATATCTTGCCCATCTACCAAGATCTGTCCCGATTGAATATCAAAGAGGCGTAAAATAAGGTTTACAAAGGTAGATTTTCCACTCCCAGAATATCCTACAAGGCCTATTTTCTGCCCCGGTTGAATCAAAACTGACTTCTCTGTGAAAAAGGGAGTTTCATCTCTATATTGAAAATGAACTTTTTGAAACTGAATTTTCCCTTTCTTCACAAGGATATCTTTAGCAGCTGGCGCATCAACAACCTTGACAGGAGCCTTCAAGAGGCTCAAGGCCTGCTTACAAATTCCGATTTCCTTAAAGAAATTGGGCAATTCAAGACTTGTCCACCATAAGATCATGATGATGTTCCAGGAAGTATTGAAAACAAGAACGATATCTCCAACTGTAATGCTATTATGCACCCAAGAATAATATGCATACCCATTAAGGGCCATGCCTGGTCCAAAAAATGTCAGTGCTCCCAGAATTAAGCGCACTTTTTCAATGTAAATCATTTGACGACGATTTTCGTGGAGTTCTTGGGTTTGACTTGCTCCCACATATTTAAGCTCAAAAAGCTTGTTGGCAAATATTTTGACTGCAAAATAGTTTGTAAGGCTATCGACAATCCGGCCATTTAGGCGACTTCTTGTTTCCGAATGCAGATGTGAATAATAGGTGCATCGAAAGGAATAGACGATTCCAACACCGATATGAATCAGGGCCCATCCTATAAGGAGAGAAGCAAAAAACGGGCTGAGTTGGTAAAAAATATAGGATGCAATTACAACTGCAACAAATGAAGGAATAAAAAGGGTAATCAAAAGCTGAAGAATATGGTTTAAATTATCGACCATATCGGAAATTTTTGTCGAAATTTCGCCCGCAAAATGCGTTGAAAAATAGGATTGAGATTGGTTGAGCATATGGGAGAAGATGTACATCCTAATCTCCTTATCTAAGCTTGGAAATGTAGAACTCATCAAAAGCCCCGCACACCGAAAGGCAACTTCAACACTAATCCATAAAGCAATTGCGCTTAAAATTGGACCTTTTAAGACTGACCAGGAATCTTGCCGATCTCCAATATAAGTGGAAAACCCATCCACAATTTTACCAAAGAGCAAAGGAAAAATTGTCTGATCAATACACCAGGCAAACCATAAGAACTGGGTAAATAAAAGACTAAGCCAGTGGCGTTTTATGAAATAGAACGCAAATCCCCATAAGGTTTTCGCTGGCGCGAAATTTTCTTTGGAAAGCATGAATACTTCCTACTAAGATGGATTGCATGATTGTTTATAGGTGTTGCGATTAATTAATCTAATACCACGACCTACAAAAATTGGCAAGCCTTTATTTTTCTTAAGAAATTAATGCTTGCTTTTATTCTAAGTTTATAGTAATATAAAAAATAGGACGGAGATATAGAATAGAATGCTCACCGCATTTCTTTCTTCTCCGTCCCTTTTTATGCCTCTGGAACTTGCGTAGCTACAAGCTTCCAATTAGGGTTATTACTTTCCAAGGGATGTGAGAAAGTCCAAATATCTGTAACTTCAGAATAATGATCTGGATCCCCTTCTAAAACTTTCCCCTTCAAATTACGTGTGACTAAGCATTGCTCTGACACAAAACGAACGGTTACATAAGCCATCCTAGCTTCTTCTCGCTGATCAAGCACTTCAGCCATTACAACCCGAGCCACATCAACCTCTAAGGTTTTCTTGGCCTTTTGGCGCGTTTCAATAGCATCCTCAAAGGTTTCTAATAGGGGCCCCCCTAAGAGTCTTTGAAGAACCTTTTTATCTCCTAAAGCGTAGGCTTGAACAATCTTGCGAAAGGCGATTTCAGCCCCCTGCAGGAACCGGTCCTTATCCATATCTTTGGGCTCAGCTTTAGTTTCTCTCTCTTTGCCTTTTGATGACATTGATTGAGCCCGCACAGGAACAACATTATCGTCTTCTAAAGAGCGCCTTTTGCGAACGGGTTTATCTTTGTCATGGGTTCCCAGCACAAGCCATAGGCGATAGCCTAAAAACATAGCAAGGGCTGCAAGAAGCACGAGATCTAAAAAAGCCATAGAATCCTCTGTTGTCCAATTCTCTTTTTATATAGTGATTTCTTCATGTTGTCATCACGTGCTTTTAAAACCTAGGGGATGTCAATAGCACGTGAAACTCCATGGGCCAAGGCCCATGGTATCTTATGTTTCTTCGTCGGGTTTCACCCGCCGACTTGCTACGGCGAAGCCTAGCGTAGCCGAGAGCATATCCGCCTTCGCCAAGGCTTTGTCGGATACCCGCCCCGCTCCAAGCCCCGTGCCAAGGCACGGGGCTTTGCGGAAGCGGATAAAAACAAACCTATGAAAATTCTGTTTTTAAATTCACCTGCCTTAACTTTATTGGCAACGTCTCTTTTTATACCATGCATATCCAAAGTCTAACTTTGGATATGTGTGGTGTTAAGATTTTTTCTTAGAGAGTAGCTTTTATTGAGCAGAAATCGCCGAATTGGCCATTTGGACAAGCTCATCTTGACTGGCAAATTGCCATCGTATGGTATAGAGGACATCTTTGTAAACCCATTCAATCTTTGGATCAAAAAAGGAACAAATTGCATACCCTTCGGTGTAATACCCTTTAATATTATTGTTTAAGTCAACTGGAACCTTATCTATTTTCTTATTCAACACCGTATATTCATCATCTTTGAGCTTGCCATTGAGCTCTGCCCTAACCGTCCCAAATGTACAAAAGTGCGCAGTACAGCCGGGGGTAGACCCAATAGTTATCATATACTGCTCTTTAGCCTGAGTCTCGGTTGTTGCAAAGTAAATCTTTCCTTTTTCGGCTTGGATGATTGTTGGAAATAGGACGGGGATTTTTGCAAAATCCTTAACCTCTTTAATAACGTCATCTAGGTTATAAATTGGCTTGACCTTTACATCGATCGTTTGATTTGTTGGAATCATCAGAAGCGTTTTATCAATGCCATCCGCCATGGCCGATTCACCGCTAAGACTGATAAGTAAAAGCGAGAACGATAACGATGTGTACTTCATAGTTTGATCCCTTAAGGTCCTAACGTCTTTTTGTCTTCTAGTGTAATCGTCAATACTACACCTTTCCATAACGTTATATTATACCATCTATTTTTATTTAGTCAACCTTTGCGCGAGACAAAGGGTTGCAATCTGCAAAAAGAATGCTAATATAAAAGTCAAATTATACGACTGGATAACAGGAGTGGGTTGCGGCCCACTTTTTTTATTGGATATTGTAGAAACATGAGTGTAGAAAAGCATATACGAGACATCATAAGCTCTTCTCTTGAAGCAAGGGGGTATAGGGTTGTGCGCATACAACTCCAAGGCTCAAAGCGAAAAACCCTTCAAATCATGATTGAAAGGGACGATGGAAACAATATCACAATTGATGATTGTACTGCTGTCAGTCAGATCGCGTCAGTTTTATTGGACGTCAACGATCTCATACACGAGTCTTATGTGCTTGAAGTCTCCTCTCCTGGATTGGATCGTCCGCTTGTCCTTAAGGAAGACTACGCCAGATTTAAGGGGTCAATGGTAAGGATTGAACTTAAAATCCCTCGTGAAGGACGTCGCCATTTTCAAGGTATTCTCTTAGGGGTTAAAGAGGATTTGATAACAATAGAATTGACCCCACAAAAGGAAGTTGCAGAATTTGCCTTTTCTGACATACAAAAGGCTAAATTAGTTCCTGATTATGAACATGCTCAATAGATTGAGGGAAAGATGACGGAAATACATACAAGCCCTGGAAGTCGAGACATTTTACTCGTTGCAGAGACAGTTGCACGCGAAAAATCTATCGAAAAAGATCAAGTTTTAGAAGCTATGGAACAAGCCATTCAAAAGGCAGGTCGGTCAAAATATGGCTATGAGCATGATATTCGTGCAAAAATTGACCGTAAAACCGGGGAAATCACCCTCTTCCGCTGTCAAGAAATCGTTGAAGAAGTTGAAAATCCTTTAACCCAACTTACCTTAGAGCAGGCACAAGCCATTAATCCAGAGCTTAAAGTTGGAGACTTACTTACAGAAGTTCTTCCTCCTATCGATTTTGGGCGTGTTGCAGCACAAACAGCAAAACAAGTTATCTTTCAAAAGGTCAGAGATGCCGAACGCCAACGCCAATATGAAGAATACAAGAACCGTGTGGGTGAAGTCGTTAGTGGCATTGTCAAACGTATTGAATTTGGCAATATTTTCATAGAGCTTGGAAAGGCGGAAGCTCTTTTACGCCGCGATGAAATGATTCCTCGGGAAAACCTTCGTCTTGGAGATAGAGTCCGCGCCTATATTTATGATGTGCGGACAGAGCCCCGGGGCGCTCAAATTTTTGTCTCGCGTACACGGCCCGAATTCATGGCAAAGCTCTTCATGCAAGAAGTGCCCGAAATTTATGATGGAATCATTGAGATTAAAGCCGTTGCCCGCGATCCCGGAAGCCGTGCCAAAATTGCTGTAACCACTTCAGATCCATCTATTGATCCCGTAGGATCTTGTGTGGGAATGCGAGGAAGCCGTGTTCAAGCGGTTGTTTCCGAACTACAAGGGGAAAAAATTGATATCATCCCTTGGTCTCAAAATCCCGCAACCTTCATTGTCAATGCTCTTTCTCCAGCAGAAGTTACCAAAGTAGTTGTGGATGAGGACAATCAACGCATTGACGTTGTTGTTCCCGATGAACAATTAAGTCTTGCGATTGGACGACGTGGGCAAAATGTACGACTTGCTTCTATTCTCTCTGGATGGAAAGTCGATATTCTCACAGAAGCTCAAGAATCTGAACGTCGTACAGAGGAAATGAAACTTCGCTCAAAAACCTTCGTTGATGCGCTTGATGTTGATGAAATGATCGCCCATCTTTTAATCGCTGAAGGCTTTTCCAAGATTGAAGAGGTTGCCTATATCGACCTTAATGAACTTGCCGCTATCGAAGGTTTTGATAGCGATTTAGCCACTGAACTTCAAAATCGCGCAAAAGCCTACCTTGAAGTTCAAGAACGTCATTTGACAAAACGCTTGAAGGAGCTCAAACTTGCTAAAGATTTGACGTCATTTGAAGGCCTAGATCTAGATATTCTTGTTGCCCTCGGGGAAAAGAACATTAAAAAACTCGACGATCTAGCAGATTTGGCCGGCGACGAGCTTCTAGAACTGCTTCCTGAGGGACGAATTTCTGAAGAAAAAGCGCAAGAAATTATTATGGCAGCTAGAGCCCATTGGTTCGATGCAGAGAAAAAATCAACTGAAAGTTAAGATGCGATGACGGATAACAACGGTACACAGAACCAAAAAAAGCCTCTGACTCTTTCGCCGAAGACCCTGACTTTAAAGAAGGGAGTGGGAGACAAGCATGTGCGCCAGAGTTTTTCTCATGGGCGTTCCAAGACTGTCACTGTTGAAGTTAAGCGTAAGCGCGTCATTCTCCCGAACCAAGGCAAAGGTGAGAAAAAAGGCGAGAAAACACTAGGGAGCTCTGGGCTTACACAGCAGCAAATTCAAGAACGTCTCGAAGCTCTCCATGGGGCCATAAAAACTCAAGTTGAAGAGGCCAGTTCTTCTCGTGCTAAAATCCAAGAACAGGAAATAAAACCTTCTCAAGCTGAAGAGCCTTTAGAAGAACCACAGCAGGAGACAGGGGCAGAAACGGCTTCCATTCCTATTGAGCAACCTCAACCGTTTCCACCATCCGAACCCCACCATAAGAAAAAAACTGTTTATTCGTCTTACGAAGATGAAGACGAAGCGGGTCCCCGCCGTGGCAAAGGGGGCGATATTAAAGCAAAAATACCTCCAGTTAAAAGAACAGAACCACGTCGCCGCAGCGGGAAAATCACAGTCGTACAAGCTCTGCGTGCCGATGAGGATAAACCGACGCGAAGTCTTGCTGCGATGCGGCGCCTCCGTGAAAAACGGAAAATGGCTGGTATTGAAGTTCCAAAACAAAAGGTCATTCGCGAAGTTGTTATCCCTGAAGTTATCACTGTACAAGAGCTTTCAAATCGCCTTGCGGAACGTGGCGCTGATGTCATTAAAGCTTTGATGAAAATGGGCGTCATGGCCACTATCACTCAATCCATTGATGCGGACACTGCTGAGCTTATTGCTACAGAATTTGGGCACCAAGTTAAACGTGTTTCAGAATCGGATATTGAAATTGGCCTTCACATCAGAGATGAGGATCCCGTTCTTTTAAAACCGCGCCCTCCTGTGGTTACGGTTATGGGTCATGTGGATCATGGAAAAACCTCCCTTCTTGATGCTTTAAGAAAGACAGACGTTGTTGCAGGTGAAGCCGGCGGCATTACGCAACATATTGGCGCTTATCAAGTCACTTTAAGCTCGAAGGATAAAATTACCTTTATTGACACCCCTGGCCATGCGGCTTTTACGGAAATGCGCGCACGGGGGGCGAATGTAACAGATATCGTTGTTCTCGTTGTTGCAGCAGACGACGGGGTGAAAGATCAAACGATTGAAGCCATTCACCATGCCAAGGCTGCGAACGTTCCCATTATTATTGCTATTAACAAAATGGATAAACCAGGCGCCAATCCCGAACAAGTTCGAAACATGCTGATGCAGCATGAAATTTTCCTTGAAAAGGTTGGCGGTGACATTCTGGATGTAGAAGTTTCCGCCAAAACCGGCCTCAATCTAAATAAGCTCGAAGAAACCATATTACTACAGGCTGAAATTTTAGAACTCAAAGCCAATCCTGACAGGACGGCAGAGGGGGTAGTTGTTGAATCTAAGTTAGAACGCGGTCGCGGAGTGGTTTCTACTGTCCTGGTGCAAAAAGGCACACTTAGGGTGGGAGATCTCTTTGTCGCAGGGGCCGAATATGGGCGCGTTCGTGCTCTTATTGATGATCGTAGCCATCAAATTGACGCCGCAGGACCGTCTGTTCCTGTCGAAGTTTTGGGTTTTAACGGAGCGCCTATGGCGGGAGACGATTTTGTGGTCGTTGAAAACGAAAATCGCGCCCGAGAAATTTCTGAATTTAGACACCGTCGTGCACGAGAAGCAAAGAGCGCGATTTCAGTTCGCGATACCATGGAACAAATGTTTTCTAAAATTTCAGAAGAAGGTGAAGTTCGTGAACTTCCCCTTATCATCAAATCGGATGTTCAGGGTTCAATGGAAGCTATTAGCGGCAGTTTGGCTAGGCTTTCCACTGAGGAAGTCAAGGTCAAGATCTTACACCAGGCCGTTGGAGAAATTACGGAAAGCGATGTCACCCTTGCAAAGGCCTCTCGAGCTATGATCATTGGTTTTAATGTTCGTGCAAACCCACAGGCTCGCGAAGCAGCTCGCCGGGATGGCATTGAAATTCGTTATTATTCAATCATCTATGATGTTGTCGATGATATAAAGGCAGCGCTGGGTGGCTTGCTTGCACCAACGTTACGAGAGAAATACCTTGGAAAGGCACAAATTCGAAATATCTTTTCCATCCCAAAGGTGGGCAAAGTTGCAGGTTGCATGATCACCGAAGGGCTCGTCAAACGTGGCAGCAAGGTCCGCCTATTACGTGACAATATTGTTATCCATGAAGGAAGTCTCAAGACACTTAAACGGTTTAAGGATGAAGTAAAAGAAGTGCGTGAGGGATATGAGTGTGGCATGGCCTTTGAAAATTATAATGACATTAAAGAGAACGACAGCATCGAGTGTTTTGAGATCGAAGAAATTTCAAGGACACTTGACTAATGATAAAATCCCAAGGCCCTAGCCAACGCCAACTCCGCGTTGGCGAAGAAATTCGTCATATCCTTGCTGAAACATTATCCTATAGATGTTCAGGTGATGAACTTCTTGATCATTCAACTATCACTGTGACTGAAGTCCGCGTTAGTCCAGACCTTCAGAATGCAACTGTTTTTGTTATCCCTTTAGGGGGGAAGCAATTGCCTGAAGTTCTTGCGGCACTGAAAGAAAATTCTAAATACTTTCGAAAGGAAGTGGCCCAAAAACTCAAAACACGCATCGCCCCTCGCCTTGCCTTCCAAGCAGATTTTTCTTTTGACAATGCCTCAAGGATTGAATCTATTTTAAATTCTCTTAAAGCGCCTAAAGAGACTTCCAAACATAAGTGACTCTTTCTCTCACACCCTATGTAAATTAACTTAAATTTAAATTTACGAGATTTTTTCACCATTTGTGAAAGAAAGGACTAGAATTCTTGCGTATTTTAGATACAATTGCGTGATTGTTAACTCACAATTTGGTAAAATAACTTGAATGAAACTTTAGATAATTTTTTAGGCGGGCGTGCTAAGCTTGTTCAACCGTCTGAAGGCTATAGAGCTGGTATTGACCCCATATTTCTAGCAGCATCCATCCACCCCAAACCAAAAGAAAAAATTCTCGATGTAGGCTCAGGCGTTGGCGTAGCTTGTATTTCTTTAGCTGTCCGTTGTCTAGAAGCTCAAATTATCGGTTTAGAAGTGCAAGAAAAACTCGTAGAACTTGCTCAAACAAACATCCGAGCGAATAAACTGGAAAAGCGAGTGGAAATCCTTAACGGTAATCTCGAATATCCCCCAGTCTTGCTCAAGGAGAACTCCTTTGATCAAGTAATGACAAATCCCCCTTACTTTGAAGAGAAACGAGTACAATTATCACCCGTAGTAGGACGGGCTCAAGCCAATACAGAAACAATGGATTTAGGAACTTGGATAAAGTGCTGTTTGAAATTTCTCAAGCCAAAGGGCGTCTTCACTATGATTCATCGGACAGAACGCCTCTCCGAAATTTGTGCCCATCTTGGCACAAAGGTTGGAGACCTTGTCATTTATCCGCTTTGGCCGGGAGCTAATAAGCCCGCACGAAGGGTTATTATCCAAGGTCGTAAAAATATTAAAGGCGAGCCTCGCCTTGCCAGAGGCCTTATTCTTCATGGAGCTACGGAGAAGTACACCCCTGAGGCGGAAGCTATTTTACGCCACGCACAACCTATTGTGCTTTAGAGAGCTAAAATAATTTTACAATTTGCTCTTTCGTAAGCGTTTGTCATCCAAGCGGCTTAACCGTGAAGGAAGTGGAGGACGCGACACATATGTAGGGGGCTCAAGAAATTGAGCAACTTTTAGAGGCAGGATAAATAATCTCAATCAGAAAACTCTCCCTCATTTTTAGAGGGGATACCTAAAAATCGTATTTTGCTCTTGTTTTTTTCATAATAAACATTACATCCCAATTGAAGATTGTATAAATCAGAATTTATTATTGAAGATGAAAAATTTAATTCTTTCAATTGTTCTATCATTAGTTCCTCTAAACGTTGTTTTAGCAGGACATCCTGCTCCTGAGGACATTTCTCTTATGACTGAACAATTTGTTCTTCAAACGGTTCGTTTTCAAGAGAATTTTGATCCTCAGGACAAGAAGCTCTCTTTTAACTATAGTCAGACTCTAAAAGAAGAAATATGTACCACAGAAGAAGTCGGCGATAAGCAAGGGGGTATCTTCTTCCAAAACAAAAAAAATCCAAATGCCCCTCTTATAGTCCATTTTCATGGTGGTGGTAATGATGCTGATTTTACGACAAATAAATTTAGTACCCTTCTTTATGAACTTCTCAAGAGCGGCTTTTCTGTTTATTGTCCCCACTACGATTCAAATGATTGTGATACTAACCTTCTCGACAAGATAAGAATCGCTCTTTTCTCTTACTATTCTAAGCATCCATCAGATTCTAAGAGTTTTTTTATTGATGCCTTCAGTTCTGGAGTCCAAACAGCAAATCGTTTTCTCAAAGCTCGGCATAATAATCAAAAAAAAGATGAATATAGTATCTTGGGCGCGCATTATCGTGTGGGAAACTATGAAAAAGATTTTCATATTAACTTACAAGAACATATTAATTTTCCATTATTTGTATCACTTGCGGGGCAAGATAAAATTGTAGGAGAGCCATTCTTTGGATTTAACATGATTCGATATTTGTTAGATCATCAACGTAAGGTAGATTTTCACTTTATGCCCACAGGTAGCCATCACCTTATTCCAAAGGATCTTTTAGGTACTGATAAGGAATTTCCTAAAGTGGATAATCAGACAGCTGATCAATATGCACCAGCCAAGCAATATGCGTCTTTAAAACATAATACGCCCCAATTCCAAGAGCTTTATGACTATGTTGCTTTTAAAGCACGTGTTTGGGAATACTTTTTATCCTTAAGCGAGAATGGGACGGAAGTTCGTGATCAGAGTCTATTTGCTCCGGAGCGGGTTAGAAACCGCGTTTCAGAAGTTAGTACCAAATTTTATATGGGTCAACATGAGGAAAACACTCTAAAGAAAATGATTGATCTTAGCGCCTCAACAAATAATGCGACAGGAATCAGAAGCAATGCAACTGCACTTATTAAGGGGGCATCTCCCAGTCGTATTTATAAAAACTCTTATGGGAAAGATGGCCTGATAGAAAAAGAAACATCAGAACTTGATCAAGAGTTCATTGAGCGGATTTTAGACAGCGAAGCAGACTATATGCAAGGACAAGAGGGAGAGGTATTCCCTGCCTATCATGGAACAACCCGTGAGGTTGCTGCTCTTTATACGATCATGTCTCTGTTTGAACAGGCCAAATTAGGGCAAATGGGTTCATCTGAAGTTCCCCGTTTGCGTTGCCCAGCCTATTTTGACAGATCACGATCTCTTCAAGAGGTCTTATCCTCTTTCGAAGCACATGCAGACTTGCCTGAACAAAAAGCACAGAAAAGACATTTTAATTATAATGAGGGATTCAATAATTGGTTTGTTGCCGCATCCCCTTGGTTATTTGGGGGACATGTTAGAGAAGGAAGTTTTCCATTATCCTTTATGCGCGAGGAGACATTGCGTAAAGCTATCAACTTAAGGGAAATGCTTTTTGTATTTTTTACTTCCCAAGGAATTAAGACAACACGTGGAATGTTAGATCGGTATATAACTTTGGCTCAAGAGTGCCCCTCCACACTCTTTCAAATATTTATGTCAAAAACATATCTGGATGAACATGCTTATTTGTGTGAAATGTGGGGTGAACCGATAGACTATCTGTTAGGACAAACCTCAAGATTTTTAACAAAGTTTAGCGAAACTCCAGATGAAGCAGAAAAAGAATTGCAAGACCATAGAAAGGACTTCAATAATCCGAGAGGGGAGCCAGATTTTGCTCACTATGGGTTAGCGCCGGAGCTACAAATGCGTATTATGGTTGATCCAACAGAATTTAGTCAAGAAGTTGTCGTAAAGCCACATCCTCGTAATACCGCAGATTATGAGAGGTTTATGAATAACCTAAAGCAATTGCTTGTTCAGGATGTTGTAAAGGTCGAGAAATCAGAGAAACTAGATTTTTTTGATTTTGATCAAGTTCTATGCGACATTCTATCTGGGCGCGTTGATAAATTAAAAAAGGTAAACTTTACTCAAAAAGATTTTGATCGTACCTTTAAGGATCCTATTGCAGAAAGAGAAAAGCAGCAGACAACTTTATTTGAATTTGCTTTACAATACGCCTTCGATGACGTCATTTGTCATCTTTTGAGCGTACATCCTGCCCCAACTGATTTAATTAAAACCCATGCCGAACAAGTCAACCACCGAATCAGTGTGAGAGATGATGCTAGATTACTCGAATTTGTCATTCAGAACAATTCATTGGAAAAAGAAAAGACTGACCTAATGAAATATATTATGCACCATAATTATAACTGCGCGCAGTATATTCTAAATCTTGGTCTCAGCAATTTATTTAAACGGCCTTTGATAGCTCCGGATAGTAATCAGGAAATAACCTCCTTTCCAAAGGAAGGGTCGGCTTACATCCCGATGAATGTAGTATATATGATGGAAAGGTATGATTCAACAGCCCTGAGCGCCAATGTGTTAGAGAAAATAAAAACTAAGACATTAGGTGAAAATAAGAACCGTCTCCTAAATTTCATAACGCACTATTATATAGACTTATTACATAATATCCAAGTTGTCCTAGATGGGTTGCCCGAAGAAAATTTGAAACGCTGGTGTGCAGGGTACTTTTATATCCTCCATACCGACGAAGCGTCGAAATCACTTATCAGAGATGACAAAATTGTCGGGGCTCACCTTGAATCATTCAAGAAGCGTTATGGTCTTACTCCACGTCTAAAGATTTTCAATCCAATGGGTTGATTTCGAATAATGAAATAAGTAAGGCAATGTAGAAAATGACTATCCACGTCCAAACTCTCTATAGATCGTTCATTTAGACATATCCCTATCACCACAAAAGCCGTTGAATAAGGGGGCTCATCGGACAATGAAACGTGAAGGTCTTCCTGACGTTGTCGCTCCCGACTTCGACGGAAGATGAGGGAGGAGGCAAGTTAAGTCATTGAAAAGCTTGGTGTGAGGTTTTAATTTTGATTTGTTGTGCCTAATTTTACCAACCCTTTGAAAAACAACACTTCTTAAACTCGTCTCCCTCGAATATCGATGAAGTCGGGATCATCATTTTACGCCTTATTAATAAAAAACTTTAACTTTTTCTTAATATAAAAAGTTTAAAGTTATACGTGAATTAAATATGAACAACAAAAGATCAAAAGGAGAAGAAAATGAAATTTAAATTATTAATCGCTGCATCCGTCTTATCTGTTATCGTTGCAATTCAAGCTAGAGCTGACGATACGAAAGTTACACTGACCTGCCCTACCATTACGAATGCAATGTGTGGTGGGGGGAATTTGTCAACAGGCTGTTCAATTGGTGAAGTGTTCCTTGGCCCAACAGGTTATGGTATAAGTATAAAATTCAGTGACCCCGGTGACCCAACTGGTGTGTGGGGTGTTATAAACTCGCCAATTCCTAGACCTGGAATTTTTTCACCTTATACTGTTGCGGACGTAGAGCCAGCCGGGGTCACTTTGACTGATAATGCGAAAATCCCAACTTGTATTTACAACTTTAAATTTTGGGATTCTGACGCTCCTAACACCTCGGTCTCCGTATATTGGAGTGAACCATTACGTGACTGTTCCGCCACTGCTACAACACGGACTTTTAGTTGTACAAAATCATCCGGCGCTTCAAAAGCATCTAGCGCTTCAAAATCATCGAACGCCTCTTAAGCTATTTAAGGAGAGAGGGGTGAATTCACCCCTCTTTTTTAACCTCGATTACCACAAAGGCTGTCGAATAGGGTGGTTCGTCAGAAAAGGAAACGTGAAGAGACTCTTTATGACCAGAGGGAACACAAGACGATAGTCTCTCCCAAGCTTTTCCGTGAAAACAAAGTTGAGGAGCGCCCAAAGGACTACGGAGGGTTTCAATATTTTGCCAGGAAATCCCCTCCCTCATCCCCGTACCAAGCGCCTTAACAGCCGCTTCTTTTGCAGCAAAGCGATTAGAATAAACCCGCAAAGGATAAGGGCTTTGCTCGGCGTAGATGCGTTCATTTTCCGTAAATATCCTTTGTAGGAACTGATCTCCAAATTTATGAATGAGTTTTTCAAGGCGCCTTGAATCGATAAGATCAATCCCTATACCAATAATCATCTAGCCCCTCTCAACAGAAAGCACCCGCTGTGACAGACGAAGAGCGGCTATAATCGCCATGAGATGATCGAGGTTTCGCACATCGAGATCAACGCTCATTTCATAAAATTCTGGGGTTCGGTTGTTAATTTTTAAGTGGATAATATTTGCGTTTTCTCGCGCCATAATCGCTGTTATAGCCGCGATCGTCCCAGGTTGGTGGATGACAACAAGAGATATTCTTGCCACATGTTGCCCCAGATCAGGCGAATCCTTTGTCCAGTTGATATCTAGTAAACGTTCTGGAGTTTCCGCAAAAAGGTCGAGGGTTTCACAATCGGAGGTATGAATCGTCACTCCCTTTCCTGTCGTGACAACCCCTAAAATGTGGTCACCCGGCACGGGGTGACAGCAACCAGCGTAATGAACTGCCATTCCAGGAATCAACCCCTCGATGGCGAGAGCTTCTTTTTTTGGCTTTTTGTGGGCTTCTTTTTTCCCAGTTAATTTCTTCGGGGCTTTTTTTAGTTTATGCTCAGGATAAAGGATCCGTACCAATTCTTGGGTTGTCTTTAAGCCCTCGCCCAAATACGCATAAACATCCTCTATGGTTTTCACACCAAAAGGCTCGAGCGCTGCTCCTAAGCTTTTCTCATTAAACTCCAAATGCTCCTGTTTGAGAGATCTTTGAATCATTGTCTTTCCAAGATTTACAAATTGTTGATGCATCTGCTGACGTATAAAACGGCGAATGCTGGCACGTGCTTTGCCCGTTACAACAATTTTTTCCCATGTGGGTGACGGGTGTTGTGTCTTGGAGGTAATAATATCGACTTGATCTCCATTTTCGAGCTCCGTACGCAAGGGCATCATTCGCCCATTAATTCTCACGCCACTACAATGATTTCCAACGCTTGAATGGACTGCGTAGGCAAAATCAATAGCCGTCGCTCCTCTTGGTAAGGTAATGAGGTCTCCTTTAGGGGTAAAACAAAACACCTGATCATGAAACATCTCAAGCTTAGTGTGTTCAAGAAATTCTTCAGGACCTTCCGTTGTTTCTAATATCTCTAAAAGCCCACGCAACCAACGATATTGATGCCCCTCATGGGAAACGCCTTGCTTATATTGCCAGTGGGCTGCCACACCTAATTCATCGACCTCATCCATCTCCTTTGTTCGAATTTGAACTTCAATGCGACGCTGCTGGGGCCCAATGACAGTAGTATGGATTGACTGGTAGTTGTTCTGCTTTGGTGTGCTGATGTAATCTTTAAAGCGGCCGGGAATGACGGAATAGGTGCTATGGATAACGCCCAGAGCACGGTAACATTCTGCTGGAGAATCTACGAGAATCCGAAAAGCCATAATATCAGAGAGTTGCTCAAAGGTAATGTTTTTTAGCTTCATCTTTTTCCATATAGAGCAAGCGGTCTTTTCTCGCCCCGTAACAACTGCCTTAATCCCACTTTCTTCGAGAACTTGCTTAAGCTCATCCATAATTGGGGTTAAAACATCCTCTCCCCGAGCGCGTAAAAAATGAAGGCGTGAAAGAATGGAGTCATAGGCATCAGGATGAAGTTGTGCAAAGGCCAAATTTTCAAGCTCATTTTTGACTTGATGAAGACCAATTCGTTCTGCAAGGGGAACATAAATTTCCATTGTCTCCAGAGAGATACGCCGTCTTTTTTCTTCGGATGTAACGAAATAAAGGGTTCGCATATTATGCAATCGATCGGCAAGCTTTATAAGAAGAACGCGGATGTCTGAAGACATAGCCAATAGAAGCTTGCGGAAATTTTCGGCTTGTTTGGCTTTATCTGACTGGAATTCAATTTGCGAGAGCTTTGTGACACCATCGACCAGAAAGACCACTTCTTTCCCAAAAAGTTTCTCAATTTCATCCAAAGTTGCAATGGTATCTTCAACCGTATCATGAAGAAGCGCAGTGACGATACTCGCCACATCTAAGCGCATGTCAACTAAAATGCCTGCAACTTCGAGGGGGTGGGTAAAGTAAGGATCTCCTGATGCTCGTTTTTGAGTCCCATGGGCTTTCATTGCGAAAACATATGCACGGTTCAGAAGATCTTCGTCCGCTTTAGGGTCATATGCTTTTACGCCTTCAACAAGCTCATATTGACGAATCATGAAGACTCAATTCTTAAGCAAGGACTTATTCAAGTCACCTTAAGTCAGAAGGATTATTCTTCTTCCTCTGTGCTTTCTAAGTCAATTTCAATATCTTCTTCATCATCGCTTATCTCATCGTCAAGAGCAAGGCTTTCGATTTCAGTTTGATGTTGGCCTTCACCTGCATAAGATTGTTCTTCTGATAAAAGTTCTATGTATTCTTCTTCTGGCTCTTCACCAGGAATATATTTTTGAAGCCCTTGAATTAGATTTTCTTGAAGCTCTTCTAAGTTAACGGTTTTATCTGCAATCTCGCGTAAAGCCACAACAGGGTTTTTATCATTATCACGAGAAACCGTTAGGGGTGAACCCGCTGAAACTTGCCGTGCGCGTTGAGAGGCGAGCAAAACCAGATCAAACCGGTTAGGAACTTCACGAATGCAATCTTCAACTGTGACACGAGCCATTTAGATCTCCAGTCTTTTGAGTTAGCCTTGACGAGCCTTGTAACGCGGATTTATTTTATTAATAACATAAGTCCGCCCCTTACGACGAATGACGCGAGAATTTTTATCACGCACTTTAATGGTTTTGATAGAATTTACTATTTTCATCGATCAGTCCGCTTTTATGCAGTAAATAACTGGCCTTATTCCTAGTCTAAAGCTAACTGTTTTGTCAAGAAATAAAAGACAGAGCGCTGCTAGTATAACGTTTCGTAAAAACATTTACATTAATTTATACTAAAAAATGGATTGCTTCGCTTTGCTCGCAATGACATAAAAATTTCATCCTTATCCAACTGAGGTTAAAGTATGCTAAAAATTAAAAAAGTCCCCTCCCCTCACTTTAATGACCGCACAGGGCTCATTGATTCAATCATACTTCATTATACAGACATGCCCTCAGCGGACGAGGCACTTGCTTGGCTTACCAGCCCAAAATCTAGCGTCAGTGCGCATTACCTCATTGATGAGAAGGGTTTTATTTATCACCTTGTGGATGATGAGAAACGCGCCTGGCATGCAGGGACAAGCTTTTGGCAGGGCTGCACCGATCTCAACAATCGTTCCCTAGGTATTGAACTTGCTAATCCTGGTCATTCTTACGGCTATCAACCCTTTCCCGAAGCACAAATCGACACCCTTTTACGCATATGCGAACAGCAGTGTACACGCTGGAACATTCCTAAAACACGAATTTTAGGACATTCCGACATTGCCCCATGCCGAAAACAGGATCCTGGGCACCTTTTTCCTTGGAGTACTCTTGCAAGAGAAGGCTTTGGTTTGTGGCCCACTTCAGGCCTCTCCCTCTCGAAAGAGGAAGGATTTATTGAAAAAGGCCTCGACACTATTGGTTATGAAACCGTCTCCCTTCCGCATACAGTAAGAGCTTTTAAGAGGCATTTTCAACCCCATCAACTGGATGATAGAGCGGATGAGGAAACCTGCCGTCTCATTCAAGGCTTGTTAGACAGCCTAAAAGTGCTTATATAAAGGGTACAGATGGCCGGAGAGGTGCTGCTTTGGCAGAGGAAAGTCCGGGCTCTCTATAGGCACGGTGCCGGATAACGTCCGGCGAGGGTAACCTTAGGGAAAGTGCAACAGAAAGCAAACCGCCTGGAAACGGGTAAGGGTGAAAGGGTGTGGTAAGAGCGCACCGCGCCTTTGGTAACAAAGGTGGCACGGCAAACCCCACCGAGAGCAAGACCAAATAGGAATGATACATAATCGGTCTATAGGTTGTCATTCGGGTCGGTCGCACGAGGCGTAGGGTAACTTACGTCCTAGATGAATACCTCTCCCCTTCTTTAAGGGACAGAACCCGGCTTACAGGCCATCTGTTTATTTCTCAAAGCGCTCAAATTTTTGGAGAGACATGATTGACATCTAAAATATAACAACCATGATAGATTATGAAGTTATATCAATTGGGTATATACGATGAAATTTCAATTTAATCCTCAAAAGTCGGTTTCGAAGCCAATTGTGCGTATTGGAACAGACGTTATCCGTAATCGCATGGGAGAGATTCTTTTTCAAAGTTTTACAAAAGAAAATAAAAAGCTCAGCCAAGAAGAAGCCGATCAACTTGCAAATGAAGGCAAGCGCCTCTCTCGAAATAATAAATCCTCTAAGAAGAGAGATTAGGAATAGGAAAAAAGTTACGGGGCTATGCGGTTGATTTCCGGACCCTTTATTAGTCGACCGTTAAAAGCGCGATTTTAGAAAAATGATCGTCAAGAAGGAAGGCGATGAGAAAAGCGAAAGGACAAAATGGACATGAAGAGGAGATCGAGGGAAGATTAGACGGCTAAAACAGCAGCGATTTGTCTGAAGTTGAACCCAATGCCCGCAAGAATGGCATTGATTTCATCTCCTTTACGACCTTTAAGATAATTTCTGCGCAAAAGCCCATCGTTTTTCGCATGACCAATGATGGGCTCAATGACAGACCTGCGCTTGATATCTCGTTTAATTGCCGGGGTTACCCCTCGCTTTTGACCTGAAAGAAAAACTTGCGTATGGGGATCTTCCCATTTATGGCCTTTGTATCCTTTGTCGGCAACAAGGCGCTCCGGTAACTTACCGATAATTTTCTCAATGTTTTCAGCTGCGCGTTTAAGGGTATGCCCATCATATGGCCGACCAGGCATGGCCTTTGCATGTAAAATAAAGTGTTTTCCCTTCTTTCCAGAAGTTCTTAAATTTGTCGCTAAAGAGACCTTCACGCCAAATTCATAAGGAGCCCGAGCCTTTCCTTTACTGATGCATTCGACTTCTGGCGCATGCCAGGAATAAAGATAATCAGGATCTCCTCGCTTTTGCTTATATATTTGCTTCGCTTTACGTAAGGTGTCATAAAAGAAAAGGGGAAGCTCTTGGCTGACATTTTCGACTTTCCGTTCCACATCTCGTATCAATCGCCCCAAACGAACACGTATAAATTTTAACTCTCGTTTCGCACGGCGCATTTGCTTTGCATGGATATATCGTCCCACTTTAATAGCTGCCTTTTGAACAACACGCACATAGCTTTGCCGAAGCTTTATCCCAGCCCTGCGTACCGTCTCACTAAGCTTCGTAATGGCTTTGCGCATAAGACCGTGCTCCGTTGGGTGAGTAATATTCTTTTCCTGAACCGTTGTATCAATAGCAACAGACTTTACATCTTTGAGTTTAAGGGCTCCAAGTTCACATGCAATGGCAAGGCTTTCTTGCAATATGGCATCTAAAGTAGATGCTTTAATTCGTCCCCGGAAATGACTCATACTCGAGCGCTCAATGGGAAAGCGATGTTGAAAGAAAATTTCACCGCAAAAGTATTGGAAATAAGGATTTTCAACCCAGCGCGCACAGACCTCCTCATCGGAAAGAGCATAGTATGTTTAAGTAAATTCAGGCCTATCATCAACCGAATGGGAAGCCCTGCTCGACCAATATCAGAATAATAGGGAGAAAATTCCTTATGTAACCGCTCCCAATCCATCAACTTTGTCAGACGACTAAGGGGATGGTTTAAATCGATGATTTGATCCAACCGATTACGAAATAGGTCCTGCTGACCAAAATCAATTTGTTGTTTGGGGCGCATATTTTCCATTCCATTTTGCAAGATTCTAATCAAAATCATAGCAAAATCTGGCGTTTTTTAAAAGAGGAAAATACCAAAAAATCTATTCGTTTTAATATGTTATGGGCTTTTTAACGGTCGACTAACAAATCAACTCAAAAATGATTACAGAACTTCCGTTTGGGTTTGCGCATTCAAAACAAAAAACCCCGCAATAGACGGGGTTTTTTATTAAGATGTAGCTTCTTATTTGCTTTCTGTTTGTTCGCCTCCAGTAGGTGCTGGCTCAGGTGCAGGAGCTGGTTCAGCCGGTGCAGGAGCTGGTTCAGCCGGTGCAGGAGCTGGCTCAGGTGCAGTTGGTGCTGGTTGTTCCTGAGGAGCAGGTGGAGTTTCGTCTTTAGCTTTTTTCTCGCATGCAGCAAGAGTTAAAGCACAAGCCGCAATTAGTGCTGTATATACTGTTGACTTCATTTTTATCCCTCATATTTTAGAGCTGCCGGGCACTCTTTAATCGTTTTCTGTTAATTGATTTCAACCGGACAGCGTCGATTTTGTCATAAAATTTAAATAATTGCAATCGTGGATAGATTATCAATGCTTATTTCTTCATATCCTTCTGCCAAAGATCTCCGCCGACTGGCAAAATAGCTAGTAAATGTATCGCATCCAATGTCATAAATACCTTTAACTCCTTCAGCTTTTAATTGCTGGCAAATGTAGAGGGGGAGGTTAAAATAATGATGGCCTTTTTTGTCCGAAGGCACAAAATAAGTGTCGTACGATTCTCTGATTAGATCAGGAAATTCTGGGCCAACTTCATAATTTTTTTGTTGAATTGTTGGCCCGAGACTTGCATGGATGCGGGATCGTTGAGCTCCGAGGATTTCCATTTCCCTCAATGTGGCTTGAAGAATGCCAGCCTTTGCTCCTCGCCATCCGGCATGGCATGCTCCAATTATATTGGCCTCAGGATCATAAAAAAGCACAGGACCACAATCAGCCGTGAAAATCCCAAGCACAATCCCTCGAACATTGGTGACAAGTCCATCACCTTCAGGGGCATCTTTCCGTGTTTCGGTGATGCGGTGTACTTTTATTCCGTGAACTTGTTTAAGGGTGACAAGAGATGGGAAGACCTTGTCAGGCGTGGCGTTGAGAAAAGCATGATCGATGGAAGAAAATTGCGAAAGATGCGGGCATTTTAAAAGCATAACTCAAATCCAGAAGGCGTGGGGTTAAGAGGTGAAAAAAGGACCATGGCCTTAAAAATGGTACCCATTTGCAGAGGATGCGTCAACCGGGTGAGAGCCACATCAAGAGCTGTACTTTTGGAAGGATTCTGGTTTTTAAGAAGTTGGATTCTCAAATCAACCCCAAGGTTTTTTAAAAACTGTCCTTGCGGACCTGGTCCTAATATGCCCACATTGTAAGAGGAAGCAATCTCTTTCAGCCTTGTGAAATTCACATGACAGGTCAAGTCTGACTTTCCTACCTGGTAGAAGGGAGAGACAAATTCTCCCTCACGAAGAGCTTGCAGAGTATCACCGCGACCTTCCTCATAACCATAGTCGATACATAAAAAACACCCGCCGCAGCTTTGAAGGCGAGAACATATAGCATGAAGGAGAGTTTCTGTTTGAGGACTTTCCTCCCATATTTCATCGGGGCCATCTTCCTTGCGTCGTTCAACATCACTAAAAGCAAGGTTGCCGTCTCTGAGGGAGATACATCGTTCGAAAACGGTATTTCTTTTTCGCTTAAATAAATTTGTGGGGAAGGTGTCTAAAAATTCATTGGCAATAATGATAACTGGATGCGTGGTTAGAGGAAGTTCTTCAAAGCCATTGAGCCATGTGAAGGGACCAGCAAGGGCTTCTTTTTGGTACTTTTTTAAAGGTAGGTTCGTTTCCACAAGATAAATTTTTAAAGCTTTAAAAAAAGAAGGGCCCAATCTGGCTATTCTAAGAAAATCAGCCATAAGAGTTCCCTTTCCCGGGCCGAGCTCCACTAAAGTCAGGTTTTTAGGGCAATTAATTTTTGTATAATAATCAAGGGCCCAAGCCCCAATTAACTCTCCGAAGACTTGACTGATTTCAGGAGAAGTTGTGAAATCTTGGCCAATGGCTTCATGGGTTTGGTAGTAGCCTAGTTCTGGATGCTGTAAGGCAATTTCCATAAAACGGCTTTGCGAGAGGGGTCCCTTTTCCTTGATTTCATTATGGAGAAGGGAGTTAAGCATTTTCTTTTCGCATCAAAGCACGTCCACAGAGAAAAATTCCAAAAGCTAGGAGAGGGAAGGAGAGGAGTTGTCCCATGGTGAGTCCCCCTCGGAAATATCCGATAAAGGCGTCAGCTTCTCGATAAAATTCAACGATGATACGGGCCATTCCATATCCCGTTAAAAAAAGACCCGTCATAAGGCCTCGGCGGTGTGGCCAACGGGTATAAAGGGCGCCATAGGAGAGGAGAAGAAACAAGGCAATGCCTTCTGTAAAAGCTTCATAAAGTTGACTTGGATGGCGAGGGTAAGGACCGCCGTTGGGGAAGACCATGCCCCACGAAGAATCGGTGATACGACCGTATAGCTCACCATTGACAAAATTAGCTATGCGGCCGAAGAAAAGACCGATGGGAACGCCGCAGCATGCTAGATCAGAAAAGTTTAAGAAATAAATTCCACGTTTATAAGTATAAATAGATGTGGCGAGCACCACACCCAAAAGCCCCCCGTGAAAAGCCATGCCGCCCTTCCATACTTCAAAAATTTCCAATGGCTTCTCGAGATAATTTTCTGGATTATAAAAGAAGACATAGCCAAGACGGCCACCAAGAACAACGCCAATAATGGCCCAGGCCAGATAATCATCAACCATTTTGCGGTCAACCAAAGGGAATTTATGAGTTAACCATAAGCTATAACGCCACCATCCTAGAATCCCAACCACATAAGCGAGCCCATACCAATGGACAGCAAGGGGGCCGAAGCGAAAGGCAATGGGGTCAATTTGAGGAAAGAGCATGAGTAGATTCTTTGTACATAGCTTGAGTTCAAAATGTTATATATTTCTCAATTCTAGATGAATTCTTTTGCCGAGAGCAACTGCTGCTCTTTCTAAGCTTTTTAGCGTGACACTAGTATTGTTTGGATCCAAAAGACGATCAAAGGCCATGCGGCTTGTATGCATACGGCGAGCAGTTTCGGCCTTTGAGATGTTATTTTCTTTCATGGCTTTTTTAAGTGCAAAAGCTATAATTCTTTTAAGAGCGAGAGCTTCGCTTTCTACTAAAATATTTTCCTGTTCCAGAAAGCTATCAAAGTCTCCTCCAATATGTTTATTTGGCATTTTTTAATTTCCTCAATCGTTTCTTGGCTAGATCTAAATCTACATCTAAGGTTTTCTGTGTTTTTTTGAAGAAAGCATGTAATAAAATCATCTCGTTTCTATGTAGAGCAAAAATAATCCTTGCGATTTTATTAGAACTTAAGTGAGATCTTACTTCATAGAGCCCATCTTTTAAGGGGCGACACACCGGCATTCCAACAGGCCAGCCAAATTCTATAGTCTTAATGTCAGCACCAATTATTTTTTTATCCTCTTTTGAGAGTTCTAAAAGCCAATCTCTCACAGGTTCTTTTCCGGACTCGTTTTTAAAAAACCTAACTGAAAGTCCCTTCATATTAGAGCGTACCATTTTTGATGCCTCTCGTCAACTGATTTTATATATAATTTTAAATAAGTATAAAATCTATTTAAAGAGTTTTACGTCTTATCTCAAGGAGCTTTTGAAGACAGCTCTTTCCATCCAAGAAATAACGTCTTCGAGGAGGTCATGGGTTCCTTGGTTGAAAGCGCTGATAATAGTTTCCATCGTAAGCGAGCAAAGAGGGACTTTTTCTTCAAACATATGTGACGCAATGACCTCGCGCTCTCTCAGATCCACAACCTTGAACACCGCCTTTATGTGGGCCATTGCTTGAGCGTTTTTACAAGTGTGGATTGAAAAATCCTGAATTTCTGTGCGAAGAACATATTTGGTTTGAAGGCCCGTTTTGAGGCGATTGACATAAATTCCTCCCCACCTTTGGCTTAACCCATCAAGGAGAGCTTCATAAAACACATCTGAAAGCCGGTCAGGCCAACTACCATCAGCGACGTAGTCTCGTTGATAAGGAGAAGGGGTGAGGGCAATGCGATGCGTGTTGAGGCTCGCTTCACATAAGGGCGCATCGAGAGCAAGGGAATCTTTCAAAATGTTAACCGTTTCAAAGTAACCGCTGTGAAGCGTATACAACGGAAGGGGCTCAGGCTGTTCAAGAAGCGCACATGAACTAAGAAAAAAGCCACAGAGTAAAAGAGTTACATATTTCATGATTTAAAATTACCAGAAAACCTGAAGATCGTCGAGAGGGCCCAATATGAAAAAAATTATGATTAATGCCCAGAGGTATTAGGAGTAAAGGGATATGGAGGAGGCATAGGGGTAGAAGAAGATACAAAGTCAGGAGTAAAGAGATATGGAGGAGGCATAGGGGTAGAAGAAGATACAAAGTCAGGAGTAAAGAGGTAGTCGGAATTACTTGACACAGGCTGAGAAATGGAAGAAGTGTTATGATATAAAGAGATAATGTCCTCCTCTTCTTTTAATGACTGTTTCTTATGAGATATTAAGTGGTTAAACCACACTTGACGCTCTTCAGGCGTGAAAGCTTTTAAGGAATGTACGGCTTGAACAGGTGTCATACGTTTTTGAGGATCAATCGCAAGAACTTGACGTAAAAGAGAGAGGAGAGCACTTGAGAATCTACTTTGAAGGGACGTTAAGCTCGTTTTCACTTCTCTTTCAAAGAAATCATGAGTCCATTCAGAAACTCGGACTTCTATAGAAAGCCTTGGATAACTAAAGAGAGTCTCCGTATCATTCAGCAGTTCAAGTATATAAAGCCCGCCTGCCCACGTATCAGCAGCTTTTCCAGAAAAAGATGAGACTTTTCCGCCATCTCCGTCAGTTTTCCCGTAAGAACGCAAAAAGGCTATAATTTCAGGAGCAAATTTACGTGTGTCGCCTAAGAACTGAGGTTTGGAGATTCGGTCCTCTTTCTCCAGTTTTTGAGCACGACCAAAGTCTGCAATACACAATCTTCCATCTCGCATGTAAAGAATATTCTCATCTTTTATATCCAAGTGACAAAAACCCTGATCGTGTATATACCCAAGTCCTTCCATGAGTTGATACATGGTATCGGAGATCTGATTTTCACGTTGATCGGATGTTAATGATAAAAGTAGGGTTCGATACCCAACGCCGCTTGTATAAGCCAGGGGCATGACTTGAAACAAACGAGGTTCTTCATGCAATCCCATTGGCTCGAAATGTTTGTAATCGATAAGAGACATGACGTGAGGGCTTCCCCTCAATTGATATGAAATCTCCCCTTCATTGAGAGATTCTGCAACAGCGTTTCTGCCGAAAACCTCTTTGATCGCATATAAGTCTGCTGTTTTTATATTACTTCCTGCATAAGTAGCCCCAAAGTTTCCTTTTCCAAGTGTAAAAATCACATTGCCCGAAGCAGAAGGGATTGTCTTCCCCGTAAAAGGTTGAAGACGCCTTGCTTCCTCTGGAGAGAGTGTTTTCCAGATGGCATATGTATTTTCTGCAATGCCTCCGATAAAAGTAGGGTGTTCTGTAAATCCTCTGGAGGTAGGCCTAAAAGAAGGAAGAGAAGAGTGAGAGGTGCGAAGTGGTTCTAGAGGTGGGGGGATTTGGATTGAAGGTATTGCATTCAAAGGTATCGAATTCGGGCTACGCTCAAGATCAGAGTGTTTATCTTTTTTTGAAAAACAACCTTTTTTAATACCAAGTGTCCCTGCCGGTACGCATAGGCAAATCCCCCCTCCAGCCGTTACGCATAGGCAAATCACAACGCCAGCACCAATCCCCAATCCTTTCCAAACATTTATTTTCTCAGAGGAAGTTTCAGGTGAATGCTTTGACGTTGTGAAGATGCCTGTGGTAGACCTTGAAGAACTTAATGCAGAGGAAGGGATGAGGCTTGTTGAAGATGTTGACGTACTCCATGCAGAAGGCAGGGAGGCTAATTCGGTTGTATTTAAGAAACGTCCTTTGACATTATACACGTTCCCTGGTTGTTCATCCGTCCATATCGCGAAGATCGTTCCATCGGGTGAAGAAGTCATGAAAAGTTCTCTCTGTTCTCCCGTTGTCACCTCATTAATTAACCCCTCCTTAGTAAGGGGTTGCAAGCGATTGTTAAACAGGCGACCATGAATATGCCGACCTCCAATTTTGTCACTCACCCATACCACAAAGAGAGTCCCATTGCTATTAGGGACGAGGACGACGCGAGGATGCCCGCCAAAATAGGTGTCGATGAGTTCTTCGCTTAACCTCATTTCACCTGTAAGTGGAGATAAGGAATTATTATAAACACGACCTTGAATTGCGTATCCACCGGATATTGTTTTTGTCCACACGATAACTTTTTCATTATTTGGGAATGAGGCAGCTGAGGGGCTGTCACCCCCCATACTCAACAACGTCTCATTTAATAAGGGATTCAACATATCATCAAATAAACGGCCAAAAACATAGGAATTTCCTCCTCTAAACCCATACCATGTGCCTAATACCTCTCCATTCGGGGAGGCAGTTAGGGAAGGATAACCGCTGTCTAAACCTGGAGGAGACAGCTGGACAGCATCTGGTATGAACGGGATCCCACTCTCATTTACCACACGCCCAAATATGGTGGGAGGGTTTCCTGCTGGCCACGCTACATAGAATTTTCCATTAGGATGCGCGGTTGCATCAGGGTATACGCCCGATCCGCTCGAGCTGGAAATCTGACGAATAGGCGTCAGAGGAAATCCTGAACGATTAAATTCGCGGCCAATGTTCCCTCCCGATCCTACATACGTGACAAAAGCTGTATTTCTGGAGGTTGATAAAGGGATGGGAAAGTAGACCAGTCCAGACGTTGCTCCAAAAGGAAAGTCATCTGTCATAGGATTTTCGAAAGGATTCCATACACGACCAAAGCCGTCGCTTGCTCCGTCCCATACAGCAAGAACATTTCCATCTGGAAAAAAAGTCGCGCTAGGATTAGGAAGACTTGTAAGCGCATTTCGGTTCACCTGAAATTCATTTCCTCCAAGTACGCACCGGGTTTGAAGGGCCAGAAGCATCGTTAACGTTTTAAAGGGATGGCGAACAGCATATCGAATTCCACGATAAGCTGCATCCTTTATTACCTTGAGGGGAGTCCAGATAAATTTAGAAACGAAAGACTCAGTAACGTCTTGTTCATCTAATTGAGAGGCTTTTTCCAATGTTAGAGCGGTTGTTTGAGGTTCTTCATCTTCCTGATTCGGTGGAGGAGGTAAGGGTTGAGAGTGAGAAAGGTCCTCAACAGAGTCTAGCGGATCAGGCGGAGGAGACGCATAGATAGGCTGGAATGAAACATTCAAAAGCGCTAATATAATCGTATAACAAAGAAATTTTCGTATTTTATAAGGCATACACTTTCTTTTTATACTCCTTTGTGGCTCATGACAAAGATTATAAGTAATTTTATTAATTTTTTACATAATATTTAGGGAGCCGTCAATTAAAAAACCACAAGATTTTGTATTCATGATCTTATAAATTAATTTCAGAAGTGACGCCCCGCGGTTTAACCGCGGGGTCCAGGGAAATATAAGACTGGGTCCCGCGATCAAACAGCAGGGACGTTAATAAATTTGACTTGGATTGCTTCCCACTCGCTACGCTCGTGGTCGCAATGACGGAGGGTGATGTATTTTTATTTGTATTAAAACTCCCTACTTGTGAGATGCCCCCGTCTGTTTTTCCCTTGTCATCTATGCCTGAGGATTGTAAGACAAAGGCATGAGGAAAGATGGAAAGTAGTGGATTGTGTCAAAGTTAAAAATTTCAAGGCGTAAGTTTTTAATAGGGGTCTCTTCTTTTGTGGCGACCGCAGCTACCCCAGCATTTGTTGCTTCTAGTTTGTCAACCATAAAACCTCAATTTTCGTCAAAAAAGCTTTCCCTTTATAACGTGCATACGGGCGAAGACTTCGAAGGAATTTATTGGCGAGCTGGGCATTATGATGAAAAGGCGCTCGGCCGTTTGGCTGATCTTTTAAGAGATCGCCGTAATAATCAAAAGCATCCTATCGATGCTCACTTGTTTGATCTTTTGCATAAACTTCAATCAACACTTGGAACAAAAGAATTCTATACTGTCATATGTGGCTATCGCTCCCCACAAACAAATGCTGCTTTGCGAAAGCTGAGCAATGGCGTTGCAAAAAACAGCCTTCATCTCAAAGGCAAAGCCATTGATATCCGTCTGGAACATACATCCTTAAAGGAGCTTTGTCAGGCCGCTCGATCCCTTAAGGCAGGTGGTGTTGGCTATTATCCGAAATCAAAGTTTGTTCATGTGGATATTCGGCCTAAACCAGCCTTTTGGACATAATGTAAAAAAGATTAATCAAAAATAAAAAAAATTGACAAAAAAATTGAAATATTTTTTAAGAAGGCGTAGCCTTATAAAAAAGTTAGAGGCTGCATGGAGTTATTTATGAAATCCGTTTTAACCAAAATTCCCCGTCCAAAACAATCTAAGTCCGATCCCCTAAAGGTTCAGCTGGCAGCAGCGTATCGTATTCTAGCCATGCTCAAGTTGGATGATTTGACCTATGCTCACCTTTCCGCGCGGCATCCAGATGGGGATTCTTATTTTATTTATCCTTTTGGTCTTTTGTTTGAAGAAGTAACAGCGTCTAGTCTTTTAAGAGTTTCCCTAGATGGTAAAGTCTTAGATGGAAAAGAGGAAAACACATACAAGAAAATGGGTTATGTCGTTCATGGGGGTATTTATCAAAGACGTCATGATGTGAACGCCATTTTCCACCTTCAAAGCACTGCAGGTGTTGCGGTCTCAGCCCAGAGTTGTGGCCTCCTGCCCTTAAGCCAGTTTTCTCTTCATTTTTATAACCGCATTTCCTACCATTCCTATGATCCCCTCTCATTGGAGGCGGAGCAGCAAGGAACTGATTTGATTAAGGCTTTAGGGAAAAATAAGGCTATGATTCTCCAAAACCATGGAACTTTGACATGTGGAAAAACTATCGAAGAAGCTTTTCTTTACGCCTACTTTTTAGAACAGGCCTGCAAGGTTCAATGCCATGCTGTTGCGGGGAGTCAGAAAATATTAATTCCTCCAAAAAAAGTTTGTGAAAAAGCAGCTCAAGAACTACGCAATTTTGAACAAGAATTTGGTCATCAGAACTGGACTGCTCTTCTTAGAAAACTAGACCGGCTTGATTTGTCATACAAGGATTAAGAAAGGCAAAAGCTTTTTAACTATTTTCTCCCCGTAGAACCTTGATGTTTTTGCCATACTGGGAGGCATTTCCTAAAGCAAAAATTGCGCTTCCTGCAACTAAAATATCAGCCCCTGCTTCAATGACAAGAGGGGCGGTTGAAGGGGAAATCCCTCCATCAACTTCTAAAAGAATGTCTCGCTCTGACGCATCAATAAGAGCGCGAACATCTCGGATTTTTTTAATCTGGCTTTCGATAAAAATTTGTCCCCCAAAGCCCGGGTTGACAGTCATCACGAGGATGAGATCGAGTATGGGCATAAGAGGCTTTATCAGATCTAAAGAGGTGCCCGGATTCAGGGAAATGCCCGCCTTGCAACCCACATCCTTAATGACTTGAAGGGTACGATAAATATGGGGATCCGCTTCAGGATGAACCGTTAGAATGTCGGCTCCTGCCTTGGCGAAATCGGAAATAAAGGAATTAATAGGGGAGATCATAAGATGCACATCGAATGGAAGGGCTGTCCATGGGCGCAATTTTTCAATTACAGGGGCGCCAAAGGTAATATTAGGCACAAAATGGCCATCCATCACATCAAGATGGATCATGTCAACATAAGCTTCAACCGCTTTAATTTCTTCCCCTAAGCGCGCAAAGTCAGCCGCGAGTAGGGAAGGCGAAATTTGGAGTTTGCGCATAACTACCTGTTACGTAATTTACTATCTTATTCTACGGATCCTTAAAAGAGAGTCAAATTGATAATAGCGCCTAGACTTTCGTTCAATCCTCAGAGTGCACCTTTCCCGCCACTTTATTAAGGATACCATTCACAAAAGACACTTCTGAAGCATTAAAAAAAGCGTGAGTAATGTTGAGGTATTCATCAATGATAACAGGAGGGGGGGTTTTTGTTTCAAGAAGCTCATAGAGGGAAGCTCTAAAAATGGCGCGTGTGACAGGTTCAATGCGCTCGAGGGTCCAATCAGGCTTCAGGTGGCTCTTTACAATCTCATCGGTTTTTAGGTGAAGTTCCCATGCCCCTTCCGTGAGCTTTACAAAAAAGGAACGATCCGCCTTTAAAAGGCCACTTTCCTTATCCTTAAAGCGATGCTCAAGGAATTGAAGAACTACTGTGGAGGCGGGTTCCTCAGTTTTCTCAATCTGGAAAAGGGCTTGCACAGAGGCAAAACGGCTTAAACTGCGTCCCTTAAAAGAATGCTTTGATGATAAACGCTTACTCATGCTGCTGACTTATACTCTCTTGCATTTATAATTTCATTGTAGGTATGAGCTTATCATACTCTTGGGCAAGGTGACAGAAGTCCTGGACCGTCAGGGTCTCTGCCCGGGATTCAGGATTAATGTGAGTTTTTTCTAAAAGAGTGAGTGGGCTCAGCGTGAGGCTCTTTAAACTCGACCTCAGCATTTTGCGCCTGTGAGAAAAAGCTGCCTTCGTCACCTTTTCAAGGACTGCCCATGAGATGTCTTCTCTAGGAAAGCGCGGTGTCAAGTGAAGAACCGTAGATGTCACCTTGGGAGAGGGGGTAAAAGCCCCGGGGGGTAAATCAAAGAGTTTTTGAACCTTGGCTTTCCATTGGCACATAACAGAAAGACGGCCATAATTGGGAGTGGAAGGTTTAGCGGTCAAGCGTTCTGCTACTTCCTTTTGAAACATTAAGGTTAAGCTTTCAAAATCATCCATATATTCTAGCATTTTGATGAGGAGAGGGACAGAAACATTATAAGGCAAGTTTGCAATGACCTTTCGGGGCGGATCTCCGAGGGTGTGAAGAGATACTGTCAGGGCATCTTGATTCAAAAGTGAAAACCTTCCCTTAAAATGGATTCTGAGCACCTCTAAAAAGGGCAGGCATCTTTCATCCTGTTCAATTAGGATCAATTCTCGACAGGGGGTTTTTATAATTTCCCGCGTAAGGCCCCCAGGCCCCGGGCCAATTTCAATGACCGCGTGATTTTCAAGAGGGGCCGCGCTTTCAACAATTCTTTGAAGAATATGTGGATCGCACAAAAAATTTTGTCCTAGGCTCTTCTTGGCCCTTAAGGCGCGGATGGCCTCTCGCAATGGTATCATTCACATTTCACATCCGTATCTCGATGAAGGCATGACGCTTTAAATCCCGCAGTTCGCGACGCGCAAGGAGGTTATGCTTGCGCGCCACAAGATTTGCGCGGGCATCTTCTCGTGTAAATTCCATTGCTTTGTGTGTTTTTCGTTCGCAAACCATGAGAAGGAGAGCTCCATCCTGAGTGAGAAGAGGGGGTGAAGGCTGATTGATTTCGAGGGGTGTCACCACCTTTTGCAGTTCCTCTGGGAAGGAATTCATAGGTTCGCCGCGAATAAGGCGAATTGCTGCTGTGGGAAACTTTTGTTTTGTAAGTTTATCGAGGGCATGGCAGTTTTTGGCTGAGCGAGAAATACCTTCTGCCACCTGCATGATTTCATAGGCACGCTCTTCTGTGACGTTTTGTGGGAAGGGCAAGAGCACTTGATCAATGGTTAAAAGGAGCTCCCCTTCCTTATTGGGGAGCTTTCGCTCAATATAGGCAACCAAAGCATAGCCCTGTGATATTCGGAGGGGATCCGAAAGTTGGCCCGGCGTAATGGTGGAAAGAGCCTCTCGGACTTCAGGCTCTAGTTGATCCTCCGTTAACCAGCCCATGTCTCCTCCTTGTGAAGAAGTAGGAGATTGGGAAAATTGTTGAGCAAGGGCCGCAAAATTTGCTCCCTTCTGTAATTCTTTCACAAGATTATTCAGGGTTTCTTTTGCGTTTTGCTCTTGAGCTGCCGTGTCACAAGGCAAAACAATTTCGGCTAAGTGATATTGGGTTTTACCCTCTTTTTCTTGTAAAAGTTTAAGCTCTTGATCAATCTCCCAGTCGGCGACCTGGAGAGAGGGAAGACCTTCTGCCGTTTGCTTCCGACCGACTTGGTCTTCTAAGGATTTCAAGGGATATTTTTCTTGTATATAGACCATCCATACAAGCTGAGCTTTGATTTGATCCTCAAAGGTTTTCAAGGGAATAGAATTGTCATTTAAGATTTTTGCGATACCCCCTTCTGGCATACCATTGCTTTGTTCAATATCCTTGATGGTTGCATCTATGTGTTCTTTCTTTATTTCGAGGCCGTACATTTTCCCTAACTCAAGTTGAAGAGCCTCATCAATCATCACACGCAACATTTGATCCTGCATGCGCTCTAAATTTTCTGACGTAGGTTCTAAGCTTGAGCTAATCGCTGCAAAGCGCAGACGATTTGTTAAGTCAGCCTTGGTAATTACGCTCTTATTAACAACAGCGGCAATGCGACTTGATGATGCAGGTTGCGCTGCATGAAGAGGGCAGGTATGAATAAAAAGGCTAAGTAATAAAATAAGTAAACAACGCATTTCTCTTTCCCTATCAGTTTAGAAAGTGGGGACACTATAGAACGTCTTTTTCTTTAAGGAAATAGTTGTCTTTGGATCTTGAATTTTTTTCCAATATGAAGGATTGTCACCCTATTCAAGATTAATTTTATGAGTGCTATGACCAGACTTTCTCGTTATCTCTTTGGACAACTCTTTTTCACGGCTCTTTTTGTGACTCTGGCCTTGACGACAATTATGTGGCTGGCTCAATCCATTCGGTATATTGATTATATTGCCAATAAGGGGGTGTCTTTGCTCCTTTTCTTCCAAATGATTCTTTATCTTTTTCCCAACCTCGTTGTTATTATTGCCCCTATAGCGGTTCTCATCGCCGTTTTGTTTATCTTTAACAAGCTTATTGCAGACCATGAGCTTGTGGTGATGCAATCGGCGGGTTTAAGCTATTGGCAGTTAGCAAAACCTGTTTTTGCGTTAGGGGTTGTTTTTACTTTGATTGTTTATGTCGTTTCTCTATATTTATTGCCTCTTTCTTTTCGAAAATATAGAGATATTTCCACATCCTTAAGAGAAAAGTCCTTAATTAGTTTGGTGCAAGTTGGGCAATTTAATACCTTTGGGCGGTATACGGTGTATACGAAAAGGCAAGATGCTCAAGGAAACTTTTTAGGAATTTTAATTTATGAGGGTGTGAAAGGTGAAAATCCCACAATTTTTATGGCTGAGAAGGGTATTATCCTTGATAAGGATAAGGGAGGGCGAATCCATTTAATTAATGGCAATCGACAGGAGCAAGATTTAACAACAAGAAAGCCTTCTGTTTTATATTTTGACCGGTACACGCTTGAAGCAAAGGAAAAGGAAAGTGGGGAACCAAAAGGTGAGCGGTTTTTAAAAGCCTATGAACGGTCAATTGGGGACCTTTTTAACCCGAAAGAAGAATTGAATATTAGAACAAAGTTGGAATTTTTCTCAGCCGCGCATCAACGTCTTCTCTCCCCACTTTATGCCCTGGCGTTTGCCCTTTTAGGAGTTTGTTTTATGATTTTGGGGCATTTTAATCGTAAGGAAAGAACATTCAGGATTTTGGTTCCCTGTTTGATTGCCAGTTTGTTAGAAGTTTGTGCCTTAGTTTTTCTTCATACACTTAAATATGTTCACCTATTTATTCCTCTTTCTTATGGAATCATTCTTTTAACCATCGCGACATGTCTCCTTGCTTTGACCTCCTGGGGGAGTCGTTTCCCGAAAAGTTTGAGTTGGAGAAAAGCTGCATGAACCTGTGGAACATTCTGGCTCGGTATGCCAGTCGGAGTTTTCTCTTAAGTTTTGGAGGAACTTTCTTCTGTTTATTTACTATTATTGTTCTTTTTGATTTTGCAGAGATTCAAAGACGTGCTGGGTCAAAGGAGGTTGATCTAGGAATAAAATTGAGTATGGTTCTTCTTCGTGCCCCTCAGTTTTTAGAGCAAGCATTGCCCTTTGTCGTGTTAATCGCTGCTCTTTTTGTGTTTTGGCGTTTAAATAGGGCCAATGAACTTATTATCATTCGCTCCAGTGGTGTTTCTTTATGGCGTATCATTGTTCCCGTATCCCTTACGGCGCTTCTCATTGGGTTTATTGACCTTGCGGGCTTTAATCCTCTCTCCTCTGCTTTTCAAGAAAGATATGAAAAATTAGAGAAGCATTATCTATCCAGACATAAAGAGGACATCAAAATTTCTTCAACTGGCTTGTGGTTTAGTGAAAAAGTTGATTCGAACCTAAAGATTTATAGAACCAGTAAGGTGGATTTGAAAAAATTAGAATTCAAAGATTTAAATATTATTATCACCTCTCAAAGCAATGAGTTTGTTGAACGGATTGATGCAAAAACGGGGCGTATTTATAAGGGCCAGCTTTATTTAAGGGATGGTTGGGATTTAGTTGCAGGAAAGGTGGCGGAATCTTTTGCTGAAAAGAAGATGGCAACCACACTTACAAAAAAGAAAATTGAGGGCTTGCAAGTAAATCGGTCAATCTTTTCTTTTTGGAAGTTGCCCGCCTATATGTCTCTCTTGGATGCCGCTGGCCTTCAAATCCTTAAATATCAAATGTCTTGGTATTCTATGATAGCGAGCGTCTTTTGGCTTGGCTTTATGGTTCTTCTTGCTGCAGCCTTTTCCTGTCGTCCTCTCCGCCAAGGGAAAACTGTCTTTTTTATTTTGCTTGGCCTGCTTGCAGGCTTTTTCTTATACTTCTTTAAAGATATGACTTTTGCAATGGGGGCATCAGGGGTTTTACCCCCCATAATTGCTGCTTGGCTTCCTCCGGTTATTACGGCTATGGTAGGATCCGTTATATTATTTAATCAAGAAGACGGGTAAAAATGAGTCCCAAAAAAATATCGTCTTTTTTCTTTTTAATCAGCCTATTGTCCACCTCTCTCCAGGCGCAAGTTGGTTTTTTAGAAAGTGATGAGCAACCCGTTCTTTATTATGCGGATACTCAAACCTATGATCGTGATTTGGGCATTTTAATTTTGAAAGGGAATGTCGAATTCCAACATGAAGGGAATGTCTTAGAAGCTGATTATGTTACCTATAATGAAAGCTTAGATATTGTAACCGCATCGGGCAATGTACGGTTGCGCCAAGAAAATGGGGATGTTGAGTTTGTTGAATATTTAGAACTTACAGGAAACTTGAAGGAAGGGGTCATCCTCCAGCTTCGTGCTCTTTTAGAAGATGATACGAAACTCGTCGCTGTTGAAGGCCGCAAATTTGAAGATCGGGAAGAGCTGGATAACGCGGTTTACACTCCTTGCGATTTATGTGGGGATCAGCATCCCACATGGCAACTCAATGCTCGGCGTGCTGTTAAGGATAATGAAAATAAGAATATTCACTTTACAGATGCCCAGTTTCGGTTTCTAGATGTTCCCCTCCTATACATTCCTTATGCGACGCAACCGCTGGAGCGTCGAAGTGGTTTCTTGATTCCAAGACCCCAATATAACACAATTTTTGGAGCAGGAATGGAGGTGCCCTATTTTATAGCCCTGTCAGATGATATTGACATGACCATTGATCCTATCTTTTACTCGCGACAAAATCCCGTTGTTTTTGGGCAGTATCGACAAGCGTTTGGGTTTGGAGCGCTGAAAGCCGAAGGAAGTCTTGTTGATTATAAAAAGACGAGCAAAGATAAGATTGCTGAGAAAGCGGGTAATTTTAGACTCCCTAAAAGGCGAGGCCATGCCTTTGGAGATGGAAAATTTAATCTCAATGAAGAGTGGCGGATTAGAGCTAATGGCGGGTATGTGAGTGATAAAACGTATTTCAAAAAGTTTAATATTTCAGGATGGCGTAATGAACCTAACCTTACATCTGAAGGAATCTTAGAAGGGTTTGTTAGTCAGCGAGATTTTGCAGCTGCAAAAGTTTATAATTTCCAGGGGCTTCAGAATGCTGACGTGCAAAAGCGCATTGCAGCTCCTCTCCCTTATTTAGAATACAATGCCTATTCAGCTGTAGATCCTTTAGGAGGACGTTTTAATTTTGATGGGAACTTCTTAAATCTTTACCGAGCCACGGGTCTTAAAATGCGAAGAGGAATTGGCCAAGCTGATTGGAGGCGCCCCTATATTGCTCCATTTGGCCAAGTTTTTTCAGCATTTGGTACTGTGCGAGGCGATTTATATGCTGTAGAAGACGGAAAACAAGGTCGCCCCCCAACTGATCAAAAAAGAGGAGGTGGCCGCTTCTTTCCTCAAGCTGGGCTGAATTTTAAGTGGCCATTTTTCAACTGGTTGTGTGACCAAAATTACATTGTCCAGCCCGTTGGAGAATTGATTGGTGCTCCCGATAAATCCATAGGGGTAAAATCAAGCCGTATTCCCGACGAGGATAGTAAGGATTTTGAATTAAATGATACAAATCTCTTTAGTCCTGACCGTTACCCAGGCTATGATCGTATTGATACGGGAAGTAGGGCCATCTATGGAGGTGAGGTTCTCTCAACAGGCAAACAATTTGGTGACGTCAGTGCCTTTCTTGGCCAAAGTTATTCATTGTCTAAGCCCAGTCGGCTTGACTTGATTCAAGGTTTTGGGCGGCGCCCCTCGGATTATGTCGGTCGTATTATGGCAAGTCCATTTTCATGGTTTGATGTTAACTATCGTTTTCGCATTGATCAGAAAAGTTTAAAAGTACGGGTCTCAGAAGCAGGAGGTGCCATAGGTCCAGCCATCGCTAAACTTGCTGCGAATTATGTTTTTCTTGACAAAACCTCAACTGCAAATAACAAAGATTTTAACCAGATTGCCTTAACCTTAACCTCTCAAATCACCAAATACTGGTCTCTTGTAGGTCAAATGAGAGAAAATTTAGTCAACAAAGCGGATGGAGGAGGACCTCTCATGCGTGGAATTGGGGCGATTTATCGTGATGAGTGTTTCGGTTTGGGTCTGACTATTTCTCGTCAATACTATAGGGATCGAGATGTACGACCAAACACGACGCTTCTTATGACACTCTTTCTTAAAAATGTGGGTGACTTTAATTATTCACTTGATCTTAATCAGGGCGTATTTGGTGAGAAATCTGATACCCCTTACACGCCATAGGTTAATTTAATAGCATTTTGAATAAAAAACATTTATAAATTGAGACCATGGGGTTTCTTCTTTACACCCTTTTTTAAATTTTTTTCGGGCGGTCGGTTATAAAACGATATTATTCTTCCTCTGAAAAATCATGCTTCCGTTTACCCATAGGCACTCCTCTAGCTTGATGCCTTAATATACCATAAAAATCATATAACGACTATTTAGTATTAGGAAGTCGGTCATCTTTATGTGTTATTGACATTTAGTATTAGGAGGTCAAATAGAAAAGTGAACGTGGAGGTATGCTGAGCCTTCTCAAAATAGTTATAGAAGTTTAGACTTTTTTAACTATCCCAGATGCTAAGCCTCCAGCTATGCTGGAGGACTCAAAGAGTTTTACATAAAATGAAGATCTCCTAGAATACTTCGACCGCTCGAAG